>CAZZDD010000001.1:0-6477 GCA_964652185.1 uncultured Candidatus Peribacteria bacterium
CCATACTCCCTCACCCTATCCCGCCACATCCCCACCCCATCATCCACTGCCCGAACCGCCGTCCCAGCCTGTCCATGAGCCAGCCAATCGGGTAACCGGCGAGGGCACGCCCGACCATCGAGATCGTCGAAGGGATGCCGGCCGACGCATCGCTGCCACCTAGCTGCGCACCGATAATTGACATCAACGTGAACGAGGCAATTTGCGCGGCGACAAAGGTGGTGTGCGCGGCAAAGAGCGTGCTGGTAATCCGGCGACGGGTTGCCGGTGCAAGTAAATTGGACGAGACCACGGATGATTCTCCCTAGAATGACTTAAGTAAAAGCGATCCACGAAGACACACGAAGACACACGAAGACAGATGAAGGGATTTGATTTGTCTTCGTGTCTCTTCGTGCAACTTCGTGGATCGTTTTTTGAATGCTTCTTGAACTTTACTTGTTGACAAATACAAAAACCAATGATAGTATAGATGAACGAAACAAAACCGCAATCACTGACAATGGTTGCCACAATAAATGCACATCCTTGGTGCGAATACGAATCACCAAATAGCCTTCGCGGGTTATTGCGTGGTCAGCGATCCAGCAGACCGTCAATCTGTTTGGTTGCTAACCAAGGATAGGCAATTCGTTGCTGACCACGCAATAGGACGCGAGGGCTTTTCATTACAGCCGACATTGCATAGACGGTGAATAGCGAAATGGAATTTAGATCAGGATACAAGCATATTGGCAAAGATAGCAACTTCGTTGCGATTCTGCATCCTGCGCAATCATGGAAAAATCCACTATGGTTTGCAGAGGCACAAACAAACGATGGTCTTCACTTTTGCCCATACCGTGTTGGTGTAGAGAAAGTTCAATTATTTCTATTGGAGCACGGAAAAGTAATTGATGATTTGAAATGGGAAATGAGAGGTTCAAAACATTTTCAGAATGCACCGTGGTTCGATAACCGTGGCGGGAAATATGAACTTGTCTATTTCATAGAGGCAGTGGGTGCCAACCGCATAAAAATCGGCACGACTGACACGCTGCACAGTAGATTAACTCTGGTCAAAACATACTGCCCATACCCACCAGTCGTCATCGGAGCAATACACGGCTACAAGGAACTAGAAGAGGAAATACACCATAGATTCAAACATATCAGAAAACACGGTGAATGGTTTGAGGCAACTGACGAATTACGTGAGTACATTGCTCACGTAACAAAAGGGCAGGTTGTTCCAGAGTTGTGGTAAAGAATCCATCGAAGGGAGGTGATACAGTGCCGGCGAAACAATAAAAAACGGTCCACGCCGCAGGGCTAAAGCGACATGGACCAATGTGTAGGAGCTAATTACAAAAGGAGTGTACCACAACAATAAATAAAATTCAACAATAACCTTCTTCGATCTCAACATTGAAACCTACGAATAACTCTTGCCATGCAAGGGCATGGCTTTTTTTACCTTAAAACAGGAGACACAAGTAATGAGTGCTAACAATCCTTTCGATTTCTTATGGGGCAACGACGCAGTATTACCACCATCCGAGGAAGTCAAATTGCCTGAATCCGGTGGCATCCAGGGCTTTGCCGGTGAATGGAATTGCCAGATCGTCTATCGCTTTTGGCATGACATGGATATCGTAGATAGTGACATGGAAACCGCCGGTGTCAATGGTGCCTATATCGGCAAGAATAGTTTCACGAGTGGTGCTTTCTACTACTTCAAAACCTACGATTCCGCCAACGCACTCGGCAAACTACTAAATAAGCAGTACGGGCCGAACACCATTTGGCGCTGGGAGATCCCTACGACTGGCATCATCAACATTGATGATGAAATGCGAGCCAAGTTCAATGAGACGATGAGCTATGAGGTTTCGGTGTCCAGCCTGATGAGCAAAAAGAATCGCCACGAATTGCACATGATTGCGTTGCCATCAGCTATCCAATCGCTTGCACTCATGGCCGGCATGATGAAGGATCCGGTGTTTGACTACGAGACATTGCGTGTGGACCAAGAAATCATGGATGAAGCCTACCAAGAAGAAACCATTGGTGGTGCCACATATGAGCACGCTAAATTATGGGAAGCACGCACGGCGATTTGGGCGGCACTGGGCGAAAGTGACCCAAAGAAATACACGGTTGCTCAAGGCGGCAAATTCGACACACTGAGCACCACCCTAGCGCAATGCTTGAACATCATCTATCGCCCAACAAAGATTTGGGCACGATTGACGAATGTTCCCGACCCACGCATTGATGCACTCAGCAACAAAGAAGATGATCATGGCAATCGTAAGCGACTAACCATTCCAGTCGTAGCGCAGATGTGGCGCAGCAAGGAAGATTGTTTGGCTGATCTAGATATTGCGCCATCACATGGAACCAACGCCACAACAAGCAATGGCACATCAGGACCAAAGATTCCTGCTATGTGGGCTGACTTTCCCAATGACTGGAAAGATAATGTTAGAGAGATCATGAACGCTTATACCGGAAAGCCCAAAGTTGTCATCCAGAAGGCACTTGAAGGCCGCTCTGAGGAACTAAGCACAAACTACGGCGCAACACCTGAAGACTATTTGGCATGGGCAGATCTAGTTAAGTAAATTAAGGTGGCTGAATAATGATTTACATTGACCAAACAGAAGGGAGGGAGAACACAAAACTCTCTCCCGAAATTTTACAGATCGCCAAGTCAATTATTGGACTGGAAGCGCAGACAGGTGCAGATCTTCTCATCACCTCTTGTGATGAGAAGCTGCCACCGAACGTCAACATTCCGCCGGCAAAACCCATACTAAGACGATGCTGTGAATCTGGCATGTTGGTTCAACGAAAAACTGGCGGTGACATGCTCGGTAGTATCCCGCACCTATCTGAGATCCTACAACGAATGCAGCAATGGAACACAGTTTGTTGGCTCATGGTGTGCGGTGACTTCAAGCCAGATAGTGATAATCTAGTTGTCGTCAATGGCCGACAAACCGATTGGGCATGGGCATCATTCCGTGGCGCTGTAGATGCTTGGCAGTTGCGCGGTGGACTCGTTGCCGAACATCCAGATGATTACTATGGCGGCGTTTGGCTTAATCGCTGGGATGCCAATATCCACAAGCTCGGCAGAGATCACATCATCCATAAACCGATTGAAAAAATTGTTGGCGGCATGTTCGATCAATATCCGTGGCGACAAGTGCTGATGGGCTTTCCCGACTGTGGGCCAGAACTATCAATGCGAATTGCCGAATACTGCGGAAGCTTGGCCCATTCGATTTGGTGGATGACCGACACAGGCAACACCGGCAACATTCCAGGCGTTGGACCAAAGCGAAAAGAGGCATGGCGTCGTTGGTTAGGGCTAGCCAATGATGAAGTAATGATGCCGCTGAAGGCTGATGAGAAGTATCACGTAACTGAAGTGCCACAACCTGCAAGGTTAGTTGAACAACAACTACTCGGCATTGACATTGGTGCTATACATACCAAGGAGCTAGTTTACTGATGACAAATTTAATCCTGATCACCGGCAGTAAGGGATCCGGCAAATCAACTGCCGCCGCTACCCATGTGCCACCCAAGGAAATGGGTAAGGCACTGGTCGTTGATACAGAAAATAGCATGAGCGACATCGTTGGCCAGGTCAAGTTTGGTGAATACATCAATGCCTATGAGCAATACAAACCTGATGCCAAGATGCTCGAATCAATCGCTGCCGGCCAATTGCCGTGGGTAAGTGATTCGCAACGCAATGCCTTGTCTGATTATTATGAATGGTTTATCGCCTCGCTTGACAAAAAGCTTGCTGCCGGCAAATTCAAATACGTGATCATCGATACCGTTGAGCCGCTTGAAGCATCATTCACGGCAGCGGTTGAAAAGAATCCTAAGCGGTTTGGCTGGTCAGGCTCAAAGGTCTATGGTCGGCTTGAAACCGAAGGTGTCCGTCCGTTATACCAACATCTACTCACTGCTATCTATGCTCGTGGCGTCGAAACCATCGTGCTGACCACGCATCTACATTCTGTTTGGCAAGATGACAAGCCGGTTCTGAACAAGGTTAAGCCGGGTGGACGCCTTGCGCTGCTCACGAAACTTTCAACGCTTATGCTGTGGATGGTACCAAGCGTTGGTAATGAAGATGGCGCACCGGCTGCGCTCGTACTCAAGGCTAGAATGGGCAAGATGGTGGCCACCGATGAAGGATGGAAAACACAGCGCATTTTACCACAACGCATACCGCACTTTTCTTGGATGGACGTTGAAGGCTATAAAAGACACCCGGCCAATTTTGCGGATCCTAAACCCGGTGAACTACCAACACAAGCCGAACAGGAAATGATTTCGGAAATGTTAACCAACGAACAAATGCGTTTGATGGTCGCCGGCGCTGAAATCCAAGCAAAGCAATTAGCAGAGCCATCATTACTATCACGCCCGACAGTTCAACCGGAAGCAATTATTGCATTGCATGAAACCGGGTTGCAGCCAGCGGAGATAGCACAGCAACTTGGCGTTGGTATGCCCATCGTACTTAATGCTATTCGCAGCATTTCCACACCTACGCAGAGTTAAACCATGATGAATGCCCTAGACCATGCACTGATGTGGTATGACCGTGGAGTCGCCCCAATTCCACTTATGTACCGCAGCAAGAAACCGGTGGTCGAATGGGGCACATACAGAACTACATTGCCACCTCGTGCCCTATTGAAACGTTGGTTTCTTGGACTGCGCAACATCGCCATTGTATTGAATCAGGATTATGTAATCCTTGATTTTGATGACGCCAAAGAGTATCACAAGTGGCGCATCAAAAATCAAATTGATACATACACGGTGAAATCAAACCGTGGCTACCATGTTTACTTTCGGATGGATGAACCAACCAGAACGGCGGCCATGATAGGCGGTGAAATACTTGCCGACGGACACATGGTTACAGTGCCGTGCAGCGTACATCATTCGGGTAATTCATACAGGGCAATCAATGATTTTTCTATCGCTCGTGTTGAATCTATAGCAAGTGTTGGTGTAGAGGCTATTGAATTTGACGCCCGTCAAAGCGAAACAATCTATACCGGTGAACTTGATGATTATCAGGCGAGAGCATGGTTGCCAACGGGCGGTTATGCTGAATCAAAAGAATCGCCGATAGACAAAATCAAACGATACGCCAGCATCAGCCGCCTACTGGGGCAATCATCAAACAGCAGTTCATTCGTAATGCGTTGCCCCTTCCACGAAGACGGTACGCCATCATTTCAAGTGTGGCCGGCAGATAACCGCGCATACTGCCATGCCCCACACTGCATTGCGCATCGCTCAATTGACGTGATTGACGTTGCTGCTCTTCTTTGGAAAGTCGATACAAAGCGCGCTATTGGCATGTTGGCCAGTCAGGTATAGAGGTTATGGCAAAAGAACAAACACGAACGATGCGTATCACATACAAGGATAGTGAAGATGGGCACGCAGAACGAGATCACAATATCAGTATGATTCATAACACGCTCAAGCTAAAGAACGAACACGAGACATACTACTACCTTCTTCAAAAGGGCATTTCGGTAACACTGGACGAAATAGGAAATGGACCTAACGGTACACCGGAAATAAGAATGGCTGCTGCCATCCAAAAAAAGCTTGTAGAGATACAGCGCAAGGAAGGGCAGTGGGCATCATTGAATCGGCTTTACGATTCAATGTCATCGGATGATTTTCAAAAATGGTGCAACGAATTCAGTGTTGACATGAATGAATTCCTCGAATGGCGAGAAAAGAAAGCCAATGATTCGTGGGCCGACATGGCAAGAAAGTGGTTGAACGATTTGTTGCGTGACGGCAATCCCGTTCAAGTTGAAGCAGTTCGAGAGCTAGGACTATCATCAGGAATGATTCAACCAGAATTCGAGCAACAACAATGGGGTTACATCAAGGTGATTGCTCATCGTGAAGGCTTTACAGGCAAAGTGCGTGGATGTTGGCAAAGGCAAAACGTTGAAGCTACATTTTGAAATTACAAACGAAATTACATGTAATTTCGTTTGTGTAGGTGGTATAGCACTTTGAAATTACATAATTACACGATTACACAATATATAAATGCGCAGCATGTAAGTAGATAAATAGGTTAAAACAATACTATAACTACCTATATATACGTAATTTGTAATTATGTAATTTCAACCCTCTCTACCACCTACAAAAACGAAATTACATGTAATTTCAAAATGTAATTATGTAATTTCAAAATCGTGTAATTATGTAATTTCGAGACAGTTTACAGGTGTAAATTTGAAATTACACTGTAATTTCAAATTAATAGTACGTGTAATCCTGTAAATAGTATTATATTACCAGTGTGGGAGCGATGGAATGACGAAAATTGAGTTAGTTGAAAATGTTACGCCGGCAAATTACGGTTTGAAGCATGATGAGTTCCGACCCGGCCAACGTGAATCAATTGAGTGGATGTTG
>CAZZDD010000001.1:6577-94993 GCA_964652185.1 uncultured Candidatus Peribacteria bacterium
TTTGAAGCATGATGAGTTCCGACCCGGCCAACGTGAATCAATTGAGTGGATGTTGGCAAAGGCAAAACGTTGAAGCTACATTTTGAAATTACAAACGAAATTACATGTAATTTCGTTTGTGTAGGTGGTATAGCACTTTGAAATTACATAATTACACGATTACACAATATATAAATGCGCAGCATGTAAGTAGATAAATAGGTTAAAACAATACTATAACTACCTATATATACGTAATTTGTAATTATGTAATTTCAACCCTCTCTACCACCTACAAAAACGAAATTACATGTAATTTCAAAATGTAATTATGTAATTTCAAAATCGTGTAATTATGTAATTTCGAGACAGTTTACAGGTGTAAATTTGAAATTACACTGTAATTTCAAATTAATAGTACGTGTAATCCTGTAAATAGTATTATATTACCAGTGTGGGAGCGATGGAATGACGAAAATTGAGTTAGTTGAAAATGTTACGCCGGCAAATTACGGTTTGAAGCATGATGAGTTCCGACCCGGCCAACGTGAATCAATTGAGTGGATGTTGAGCCAAACCCAAACCACTATCGCCGCAGCGCCGACGGGTTCCGGCAAAACCAGTTTTGCCCGTGCCATCAGTCAAGATCAACGCACAATCGCCTTGGTACGCACCAAAGTGCTGCAAAAAGAGAACTATGCCGAGGGGTATGAATTCATGCCGCTGTTTGGCCGGTCGAATTACGATTGTGTGCATCCCGATGCTGATGACGGCATAAAGGCCGATCAATGCCTGTTTGCCGAACAGGGAATGCTCTACTGCCAACATGGCCAATCAGCAATGAATCAAGCGCACCCAAAGGCCGATGCGGATTATCGAGACATTCAACCATGCCCATACGTGTTGGCACGTGAGCAAACCAAGAAGAGTGGCCGGTCGGTTTTGAACTACGCTTACTGGCTCCATAGCTACCAACGATGGCCAGCTCCGCAGGTTTTGGTTTGTGACGAAGGGCACCAGCTTTCAGATTTGGTCCTAGAATGGGCTGGAACGTCCATAAGCGACGAAATGCGCACGCGATGGGGTCTAGCACCATTTCCGATGATTAGAGGCAATGGCGGGCTTCTGAATGGCTCACAGCCAGCAACAGGCAGAGCGCTTGGATGGATAAATCAAACGCTTGAAAAATTGCGGGTGATTTACAAAGAACTTGCTGATCGTGGAGTCATTGATGAAAAGGCCAGAAATCAGGCATCGCAGGTTGAATCATTAGGCCAAAAGCTTAGGGCCACATCGGAAGCCTTGGAGCAAGCGCCAAACGATTGGTACATCAAGAGTGGCCCAGGTGCGCACAATGGCAAGTCAGCATTCATTGCAAAGCCATTGACTGCACGGCACCACTTCAAGCGCTATTTCACGAATGAAGCGTGGCGATTAGTCATCATGTCGGCAACTATAGGCGATCCCAAGGTCTTTGCCGCTGAGTTGGGACTTGATGAGTATGCGTTTCTAGATATCCCAAGCCAGTTTGATGCCGAGGTTCGTCCAGTGGTTGCGCTGGATGTGCCACGGATGGGATTCAAATCAGGGCAGGCCGAATACGACAAGCAAGCCGATGAGATTGCCAAGTCCATCAAACATTGCCCAGGTGATTGGTCTGGCATCGTGCACACATCATCGAAGGCAGAAACATTCCGATTGGCTGAGAGGCTGCAACGCAAAGGACTAGGGGATCGTATTTGGACCGCAACCGATGGCATGAGCACTGAACAGATGTCGAACGCATGGCACGAGCGAGCAAAGAAGAAACCAGGCAGCATTAATGTGAACTGGTCAATGTGGGAAGGGTACGATCCAGATCCGTCAATCAATTTGAAAATCTGCATTGCCGCCAAGGTTCCCTATCCACCATTGGGCGATGAGTATGAGATTGCACGTCGCAACTATGACGGCAAAATGTATCTACAGCGAGCAGCGCAGGCAATGGAGCAAGGGCTAGGCCGAAGCCGGCGCGGGCACAAGTCGCAATATGATTTCAATGGCGAGAAGAACGGTCTTGTTGCAATTGCTGATGGGTCATGGAAATGGGTTAAATCTTATTTCAGTCCAGCGTTACGTGAATCAATCGTGAAGAATTAAAAAGGGCTAATTATTATGCAATGGAGCAGTTATCAACAATCAATTTTCGATGCCGTGCAGAACACCAACGATAACATTGCCATCAATGCAGTGGCCGGCAGTGGCAAAACAACCGTGCTCGTTGAATGTGCCAAGCGGGTGCCAGTGACGGCGAGCGTAGCGTTTGTGGCGTTCAATTCTCACATCGTGGGCGAATTGAAGTCACGACTAGGCAAGAACTGTGATTGTCGCACAATTCATAGCCTTGGCAATGGAGCGCTGTACAAGGGCAAGAAGTTAATTCTATCGCAATACAAGATGCACAAAATTATTGATGAACTGATGCATAATGCTTTTTGGTTGCCTACCGGCATGTACGACGCCTTTCTGCCTATCATTCGAGACGTTGCCGACAAAGCACGGGTAACGCTAACGGATCTAAATCGCCAATCATCTGCCGAACAAATGCTGAGCCACTACGGTATTGATGCGGCCATTAGTGTCCTAGCTTATGAGCATGATCAGAATCCCAGCTTTTTGAAAGCAAAAGCAATCGATACTGCCCAGCGTGCCATCGGTGAATCGCTGCGAATGTACCAAGAAGAACAGATTATTGATTTTACTGACATGCTTTACATCCCATACGAACTGAATTTGTATACCAAAAAATTTGATGTTGTCTTGGTTGATGAATGTCAGGACTTAAACAAAGCACAACTAAGCTTGGTACTCAAGGCAGCACGGCAGGGTGGGCGCGTAATTTTTGTAGGGGATCGAAATCAGGCCATCCAGGGTTTCGCCGGCGCAGACAACAACAGCTTTGATAACGTGGTGCGTGCATCGAATGCTAAGGAGATGCCACTATCAATCTGCTATCGTTGCCCAAAATCTCACGTTGAAATGGCCCGCGAGTTGGTGCCACAGATTGAATCATCGCCAACTGCTATTGATGGAACCGTGAAGCATATCGGCATGTCAGACTTTTATGAACTGCCATCATTTGGCGATCTGATAATCAGCCGACGCAACGCCCCGTTGATTGGCACCGCCTTTCGATTAATCTCCCGTGGCGTGCAGGCGCGCATTCGTGGACGCGATATTGCTACTGGATTAGTCAAACTTATCAAGGCGGCAGACAAGGTGGTGGTTGATGGTGATTCCGGCAAGTTCAGCGAATCGTTTCCGGCAAAGCTAAAAGTTTCAATCAGACACAAAATCGATTTGCTTGACCAGTCGCCCGACAGCGAAGCGCCAAAGGAATTACTGCAAGATCAACTTGATTGCATCTTGGCATTCATGTCAGGCCGGCCAGATATTCAAACCAACGATCAGCTATGCACTGAGATTCAAAAACTATTTGCTGATGACGGCGCGTCGGTATGGTTATCATCAATCCATCGAGCAAAGGGCCTGGAGTCGGATCGGGTGTTCATCCTAGATGCTGAAAATATCCGCGCAAACTGCCGGCTGCACTGGCAGCGTGAGCAAGAGCTGAATTTGGAATATGTAGCATTAACAAGATCGAAGAATGAATTGCATCTTGTGTATAAGAACTGAGGAGGGGTAAATGATTAAGGCGATTGAAACTAAGTATTCTGGCTATCGATTTCGCAGCCGACTAGAAGCACGGTGGGCGGTCTTCTTTGATGCGTTGGGCGTTAAATGGGAATACGAGATCGAAGGCTACGATCTTGGAGAGGATGGATGGTATTTGCCTGACTTTTGGTTGCCAGAACTTGAATCATGGGTAGAAATTAAGCCAGTCAAAAACTCTTTCGACCCTGAACTCCTGTCAAAGTTGGGGAAACTTAGTGATCATCTTGAGCAGCCTTTTTTGTGCTTATCTGGAACGCCAAGCGTGGATTCGCATGATATAGGGGGTCGGTTCTTTGTTCACTACCAAGGGTTTCGACTTTTCTTGTTAGCCGGGCACAGGTACAGCAGGTGGGCAATAAATGAAAATTTGGGAGGTATGGGGAAGTGGACAAATGCATATGAATCGAATATAATTTCATTAAGCGAAACAAACCACACTCACACCCGACACCGCAGCCCTAGCG
The DNA here is from genome assembly GCA_964652185.1 of uncultured Candidatus Peribacteria bacterium. Taxonomy (GTDB): domain Bacteria; phylum Patescibacteriota; class Gracilibacteria; order Peribacterales; family Peribacteraceae; genus DALYDP01. The sequence continues at coordinate 10,735 of CAZZDD010000001.1, forward strand.
AAACGGAGCCAGCCATGAAACAGTCACCTTGGATTACACGAAAAATGCCGCATCAGTATATCGACAACAACGTCGATACCACCATGCCAAAAACTGGCGAGGTGTGGGTGAGCGAAGACGGCGTTAAGTACGAGATTTTCAGCGTACGCAATGCAGGAAAAACCAAGAACTACCAAGAGCCTGGTAGCAAAGTGCGTGCCGTCAAGGTGCACGCCGTTTGGGTCAAGGCAATCACGCATGATTTCAGCGCCGACGATCCGAATGGTCAGTTTCCCGTTGGAAAGCCTTGCCACTTCACTGACGAGATGGTTGTCGGTGATTTCGTTGAGAAGTTTCGGCCTGTTTAGCCTCTCTTTGGAGGACTGAATCATGGACAGAGTAAAGCTATACAAGAAATACAGCATAGCCGAACTAGAAGCCATGATTCACAAGATCCGCGAAGAGCCAAGCAACCTGAATCCCAAGGGAGGTATTTACATTTACACGAAAAAAGCAATGAAAAAAATGGACGATATCAGCTGGGTGATTACTTGGCACCTGACCGATATTCGAAAGCAACAATCAATTTAGCACTCACATCGAGCCAACATCAAGAAAGGAGGTGCGCAACTAATAGGAGACAACCATGAACGCAGTATGGCAATTTGAGGACTCAGCGCTAGATCAGGCAATTACAGCGCTATGTGTCGCACCGGTGCAAATGGCAATCGGTGTCAGTTGGGCAGTGTGGCAAGTCATGAAGGTCGCCTTTGCAATGTTCGTGTGGCTGTTCACAGCGGCTAGCGAGTCCCGCCAGCAGGTTGCGATGCTGGCGGGGGTAATTGTAGGGTCGGTAGTACTGGCAAGTGTTTGGCAAATCGGTGTAGGCGTGGCGGTTGTGGTTGTGCTGACGATGGTAGCGAAGCGGAAAGGCAAAATCTGATGCGACTTTGGCACAAGGATCTTCTACCGCTGCTGCCAAGTCAGCGGATCCTCGGACAGCATAGCGAAGCTTGCGGTATGCGGGGAAACGGTTGGGGTAGGAAGCACGCTACGGTTGACTACGTGTTTGATCATCCGTATTCATGTCTGTATCACTACCACACGCTCGTGATGGCTGAAATGCAGCGTCGGGGCTACAACGTGGATAAATTGTGGCTGGAACCGTCGTATCGAGGCAAGGTGGTCGGTGAGGATAAATCAAGTTTTACGCAAATTTTCGAGTATTGCGACTATCCCGAACACAACGATGCTTACCTTGCCGAATGCCTAGAAAACTTGGCGGAAAAGGGTATCTTGATCGACGTGGCGCAAGTTGACGCCAATCCGTAACGCTAGAATCGTTTGTAGGGCGAAATAAGGCAGGTAGAAGCGTCGCGCACATGGATCTACGGACTGTTTAGCGGGTTAAATAAAAACAGCGCCGTTTTTGACGGTTTAGGCGCAAAACGAAAGGATGGCAAATGAACGCCACAGAACTAGCCAAAGCAATGATTGAGTACGAAGAAATGCAGCGCAAGCTTGATGTGCTTGGCGACCAGATCAAGGCGACTGTGCTAGATCTTGGTAAGACACAGACGGTAGGCAATTTGACGGCAAGTTATAGCGGTGGGCGCAAGAGTTACGATTACGAGACGGCAGTTGTTGAATGCGGATTCGTGCCTGACGGAACCATTGCAGAATTCACTGAAACCATTGTAACCACGAAAACAAAATGGAAGGACATTTGCGACAGTCTCAACATTGAAGCAATTCCGTTTACGAAGTCTGAGCCAAGCGTAACATTGAAGATGAAAGGATAGCCAACCATGCTTTGCCCGATCTGCAAGAATCGCGAACAGAACTATGAAAGAGAAGGTTTTTGCGAGGATTGTTTTTACACGATTCAGGATGGCGGCGATGCAGTGGTTACGATGATCAAAGGCTTGCTAGATCGCTGCAATGCGCTAGAAGGATTGTTGTCTAAAGCGAATCTCACCATTGTTGAAACGATGGGGGGCAACAAGAATGTGAGCTTGCTGACAAAGAGAGAGCTTGCTGACGAAAAGTTGGCAGCGCAAATTTGTGACGGATGGACGGGACGAGAACACCACTCGTACAACGTTATACGAGTGGCTGACGAGTGGAACCTATGCCCCGATTGCCTAGAAGAATACAACCAAGACATGTATGGGCAGGACGAATACAAATACGAAGGCGAGGCATAACCGACACCCAACGCAGGCAGTGGCAACGTCAACCAAGTAACGAAAGGATGAGTGACATCGCAACAATCGGACGGTGATAAAGCGAGGATAGTTTGCGGTAACTGGAAGCCCTGCAAGCTTCTGATTGTGGGTTCAAATCCCACCCAGCGCAGTCTCACGAAGTTGGTGGCGAAAGCCCGTCCACAATGCGGATCTGCGCGTTTTCCTTAGGCATGACGCGAGGGCGGTAAAGACCGTTGGAGCCGAGCAAGATGGCTGGACGGCAGACCGGCACCACCTTGAGTATGTGGCTAAACTGCTCAACCGAAATCAATCAGTAGCGAAAGGATAATCCCCCGAATGAACGTCTATCAAGTCAGCTGGAACAGCTTTGATACCAAGACAGCAATCATTGCAATCATGTTGGTTTTGTCGCTAATGACCGTCCACCAATGCGGTGGCGAAAGCGAGTATAGCATGGACAGCAGCACGGCTGATCGTGCGGAGCAATTATTTAAATAGGAGGAGATGAAGATATGGATCTGCAAACACTAGTCACAATGATGAAAGAATCAGACCTTAGCTTTAACCAGATCGAATTTATTAAATGGTTGCTTGACCGTGAAGATGCGGGACGCATAGCCAAGTTGGAACGGGTCGCAGCGACGATTGTAGATCTACGCAAGGTAGTCGCTCAACTAGAGGCGCAAACGGCGCAAATGTCCCGCATCATTGAAGAGAAAGACCGCTTGATTCATGGTCGATTGCAAAACGGTAAGTAAAAAAATCGCACCGGCGACTGATGGGAACAATCGCCGGTGCTGGTGGAGAAGTAGCATAAAACGGAGCAGCAGAAACGAGTATATACCATGAGTTATGCAGAAGTCAAGCCTAAACTTAGAGATCCTAATTACGTACCACCGATCAGCAATCACCAGATTGGGTGGCTAGCATTTGCCGACGGGCTGCCGATTGATGAGGTACTCGACAATGATGCTATGCGGCGCGGATGGTTACAGGCATTGCGGGATTGTGGCAATGCTGAGGCGGGAACGGTGTACGCATCATGACCACCAAAGAAGCCGTTGCACAGCTAAACACCACCACGCCATTCTTAGCTATTCTCGCCTTCGGCAATGTCACCATCTACAGTGGCGCTGAACACGATGCCGAAATCGTGGCGAAGATGTGGGCGGCTGATGCACTGTTGGCGCAGATGGTGATAGCGTTTGTCGAGATTTACAAACAAAACAAAACCGGCACAATCGCCTAACAAAGCGATGCGCCGGCGCTGTGTCAACTAACAATAATCAACGAAAGGATTATAACATGATCTCCCGAATCAAAGAATATCTAGGCTTATACCGTTGCTCTTGTGGCTGCGAATATGACCCAACGAAAGGAGGGTGCCCGAACTGTGGTTAAGCTGTATCGTGGTGGCGGTATCCGCCGATTAGTTGAATCAGTAGCTGCAATTGTGGATGTGGACATAGAGGCGGTTGGTGTTGCATGTCGAGACGTACGTAATCCACCGAATGACTTAATTGTTGACGAAAATGATGAGGGCGCAGCGATGTGCCGATTGTGTAAATGGTGATCAAATCAATGCTGACCCGACCGCGACCACGTAGCGCAGGTTGTAGATGTCGAGGGATAAAGCCGAAGCTTGGCGGCGGGTTGGCAGAATAGGTGTACTATGTACGAAAAAGCAAAAAAACGGCGGACGCATCCGAAGTACAGAGAAGAATTTATTGTAGTTGGATGGCGCAAGCCTAGCCGATCTAGTTACACGAAGTCGAGACAGTGGAAGCCAAGAAAGACGAAAGGATAACGACAATGGCAACACAACAAGTGGTATTCATCGGCACACCGACGGCAATCAACGCTAAACAAGTTGCAGACGCTGCTGGCGCAATCTTGGGGCGGCATGTGACGATTCAGGAAGTGTTAGCCGAGAACGAAACTGCTGGCGAAAAGCAGAGCAATCAAGAGTTGTTGGACAAGATCCTGGTGCGCAATGCAAGCTAACCATCACACGCTATGGTAGGACGAGAAACCGCGCCGGCGCATGATTGCGGTTGGTGTGGCTGTGAACGGTAGCACCTTCGCAGTGATGAGCGAAGGTGGCGGTGCCTACATTGGTGGCGATGTTGTTGCAGGTGATTTCGTTGGTGGCGACAAGATCAGCGTGTCAGTCGGTTCAAATTCGCGCAACGTGGCTATTGGTGGCAATATCAATCAATCGACAATTATCACCGGCGATAGTGTCATTATCCGACGCAATCGCTAGTTACGTCTTTGCAGCCGTTGCCCCACGTTCAGCAAACGGTCAATGCGTCAGCCTGATGTGGGGACCGGGCGGGCGCAATTTAATTTAGTTGATGGAGGATCAAATGATTACAGATGGGAAGACAAACGTCATTGCGGAAATTAAGTACCAGCGCATTTTTCAAGCAATCGCCAACGAACGAGCTTACCAGGATCGCAAGTGGGGCGGCAAGCCCCACACGGTGGGCAACTTCCTCCTCATCATGGAGGGCGAGTTGGAGGAGGCAAAGCAAGCGTGGCGAAAGGGGATCGGTGATACAGAAGCTTTACGCGAAATGCTTCAGGTCATCGCGGTTGGTGTGGCTTGCCTAGAGCAACACGGTGTAATTGAGAGGGACGGTACAAATGCTGTGGACTGACGAACGAATTGAGGGATTTAGCGGTGCAATGCGGGATTACGCAATACCTGCAATGAAAAGAATGAGAGACGAATACGAACGCGCCATCTTCAACGTTCGTGAAGATGTGAGACGAACCGAATTATGGTACGAAACCAGGCTAAATGAGAAGGACGCACGCATCGCAGAATTGGAAGCGAACAAGGCTGCGCTGATCGGCAGTCTTAAACGCAGCGGGCAATCATACATGGAGATGCAGGAAGCGTATGGTTTCATCTTCGCTGAGAATTGCGAATTGCAGGGACGCATCGCAGAGCTTGAGGCGAAGCTGGACAAGGCAGGAAACGAAATAATCATGGAGTCGGGTGAGCGGGCTGCTTACCAAGTCAGTTGTGCCGAATTAGAAAAACACTCCCACGCCAAAGATGCCTATGTTCAGCAACAACAAGCGCACATTGCCGCACTTACCGAAGCGCTGAATAGCTCCCGACAACGGGATATTGCGAGGTTCTGATGAGCTCAACAAACCGAGGCGCAATCCGCGTCACCAACGACAAGTACATCACACCGGCACCGGCTATCGATTCGCTGCTTGATGTACTGTCCATTGACTATCTATCGCTATTTGTGGAGCCATGCCGCGGTGATGGCGCAATTTATGACCGTGTTCCCGTGTTCAACAAGCGCCATGCGGAGATTGACGAAGGTATTGACTATCTCATTACACCATTCAATCATGCACAGCTGATCATCACCAATCCGCCATTTAGTCTAGCGCTTGAATTCCTGCAAAAAAGCCTCACTGAAGCGGATAGCGTATTCTATCTGTTGCGGCTGAACTTTCTTGGCAGCAAAAAGCGTAAGCCATTCTGGAACGCCAACCGACCAACGCACACGCTGGTATTATCTGATCGTCCGTGCTTCGTGTGGGTATGCAAAGACTGCAAGGCTGCGTATCACCCAGGTTCAACCACAGTGTGTGAATGCGGCGGCAAGGTCCGAGCGCAGACAGATAGCATTGAATATGCGTGGTTTGGGTGGGATCGGACGGGTTACTGCGGCTTGAGTCAGGGGGTGCATGTATTATAACCACCGGCTAAACGGTACGCCACATTGCGCTGCGCTGTGGTGGCGGGTTCAACTCCCGCGCCGGTGATTCAAAGATTGAGAAAGGAAGGTGTAAGAAGTTAAGATCAATTAGTTAGTACGATAGGCGGCGGTGGGGCTTCGCGCTGGGGCTACCACCGCCAAAATGATACAAAAGTGACAGCATGAATGACTGTGAGGGGTGATGGGAGGAGCAATGATTGCGTTCGGCAAAGTAATCTGCCCAGGCTGCGGAACAGAAGTACAACCCGATCCGAATCCACCATACGATATCGAGTACACGTATTGGCAGTGCCGAGTGTGCTTGTGGGAAGCGTCAGAGGTCGGTATACCAACGATTGCGCAACTGTTGAGCATGGATAGTTATCCGTGTCAGGATGTGGACTTAGCGAAGTTTTTGCAAGCAATGATGAAAGAGGTTGGCTAATGCCACTAGGACCAAAAGCAAGAGTGCTAGTCAAGGCACTTGAAGACGGACCCAAGACTGTATCCGAGTTGTCGCAGATCGTGTATGGCGTGGAGGATGCTGGCGGGCGGGTACAGCAATTGATTGGCAATATTTGATTCACGGACGGGTACAAGATTAAGAGTGAGTCAAGCTATCGATTGCTGCGGAAGGGGAAGGGGAAGGTGTAGGAATATGAAAGCGATAATTGATACCCCGACAGGGGAATGAGAGAAGTAGAATGGATACGCTGAGCTTGATTAAAAAACTGGTAGCCAAAGATACCAGTATCGCGGATAGTTTACTGGATAGCATAGACAGTTATGCTAGAGAAGTAAGCGTTATCGATTACGGTCTGCCTCAATATGACTCACACCAGGACGCACTGCGCTTGATTGTTTTGCGTTGGGTGTTGTCTTTAGAAGAAGGAGAGAAGTAGAGATGGGCATAGGTCAGGATGAAGTAGTGTTGGGGATAATAGAGAAGGTTCAGCAGGGGAAGCCTATCTCACTAGAGGAATATGTACGGACGCTAAATTCGATGGTTGTGGAGTTGGCGGAGGTAGTGCGCCGCATGAACGATACGCAGCGAGAATTGACTAAGACAATTAGTAACATGAACGATACACAGCTAGAGTTAATCCTTAGCGTGGCAGCGCTTGAGAAGGCTACCGCGGCAACTGATACCCCGACAGGGGAAGGAGAGAAGTAGAATGAAACTATATGCTTGGGCAATCCTCGGTTTTAGACTAGACGAAGCGGAGAACACGGTTTGGAACTAGTACGTTTACTACACCTGGGTTTTGGGAGAAAATAAGACTGCGTTGGCCGGAGAAATCACCAAGAAGTCCGAGCTTCATTTCCCAGAATCTGATGGATGGTTCGATATTAGCCATACTATTTGTGAGATTCCAACGTCAGCCAATACACAAGTAGAAAATTCTTCAACCGTCGCAGGCGCCTAACCCTCCGAGATAATAATGAACACACTTACCCATCGCGAATCCGAAGTCATTGCCGCCATGCTGTCCGGTGCCACCACGAACAGAGAACTTGCCGAGGCGCTTGGCGTGGAAGAAGCAACGATCCGCGCTCACATCGGCAACATCCTGTCAAAGTGCGACGCCGGCAACCGTACGAGGCTAGTGCTGATGGCAATGGGGTTGGTTGACTGTAAGACGTGCGGGAATGTGGAAGCGAGGATCGGATAGTGGCGATATGCGGTAATTGTGGCGAAGACAAGCGGCTAAAACTGAAGGACCCGGCACGGTGCGATACATGCTATAGCTATCTCAAAAGAACCAAACACGATAGACCACAATCGCGCTGTCAGCCGCAACCAGCGCCAACATGGTGCAAGAACTGTGAAAGAAGTGGACTAATCATAGGTGGTCGTTGCCTAACCTGCCGAGGCTACTACAAACGACACGGCAAAGAGCGTCCACGGCGATTATGGGATAATCAGAGCCCATGCAGGATATGTGGGATACCCAAGTTCATGCGGAAACAGATTCGGGGGCGGTGCGTGAACTGTGATCGTTACAAGCGAACATATGGCACCGAGCGCCCACAACGCCTTTGGGGCATTGGTCCACATGGCTGGTGTGAGTGTGGATGGCCGGCGATCGAGCAGATAGCGGGGATGTCGTTGTGCAAGGGCTGCGCAGAACTGGAACGATCATGACCATTCCGCAACAGGTAGCGGCACTCATTGCCGAGCAACCACAGACGGCGCAATCGTTGTGTGTGGCTATCTATGGTACGTGCACGGACGATGATATTGCAGCGATGTATACGCATGTGCATCGGGCCAAGCTGATTGCGCCGATAGCCAGTATTGCCGTGGATGGTGGAGCGAAGGTGAACGGCAAGAGTGCAGTGCAGTATGAGTGGCGCAATGTCTAGCAAGCGCCGGATCCGTCGCAACCAATGCGGAAACAAGCAACGCCATGAGTCGGCAACTTCCGCCATCGGGCACGCTACGCATCTGCAAAAGCGCTATGGCGAGTATTACGCGGCGTATCGGTGCCGGTGGTGTGGGTGTTGGCACGTTGGGCGGAAGAGTCAAAGATAGAGAAAGCGAGAGTTGAATGACCGAATCGATCGTATGGCACAAGGTGACGGAGCGCCAACCACGAATCAATCAGCCGCTATTGTTGCAGACCGTGACGGGCGTTGTCATTGGCGACTACCAGAAGACGCACTTTTGGCAAAGTACGCCAGAGGGATACATTCGTTGCTCAGGCGTTATCGCTTGGGCATATGCACCAAAAGGGGTGAGCGAGTGATTGAATCAGCCCCACATACCCACGGCTGGCACGGGGCGCAACGTGGTAATGATATCGAGATGGTGCTAACTGGTCCACAGTTCGCCGGCAGGGCATGGAATCCGATCCGGCGACAGCAGTTTGAGATTGGCGAGTTTGATCAGATGTGGTTGGTAGATATGCCGGAATTAGCGAAAGGTGAAATCGATGGAATTAACCTACAAAATTGGTGACGGTTATTTAGAACTAACAGACCTATTCTATCCGCCACACATGACACGACTCGGTGGTTGGAATCCGGCTGAATACGGTATCACGGACGAGCAGACAGCGGCGTATCTTGATTCACTATGCGCTCATATCACCTATGTGCGTGAAGCCGGCAGAAAGCTTGGTGTGCCCGATTATCAATTGCGATACCACGATCAAAGCAAGTTTAGCTTTGAAGAGTTGCCGTACTACGTGCGCAACTTTCACGGTGACAAGCAGGATCCAGATGGCTTTGCGATGGCATGGCTACATCATTTGCACGCAAACGAACATCATTGGCAGCACTACATTTTTTCCGATGGCTTTACGCCAAAGGGCAGCATGGTTGAAGATGGTTGCTTACCGATGCCTAGTCGGTACGTGCTGGAAATGGTAAGTGATTGGATGGGCGCTAGCTACGTCTATACCGGCTCATGGGACATGAGCGACTGGCTGCTTAAGAACCTACCACGAATTAAAATCCACAGTCGGACGGCAGAACTGCTTGAATCAATTCTTGGAACGGGTATGCCTGACTATGGTTTGGTGTTTGAGGAATTGAGAGTGAAAGGTGAATGGGGTAAGTGATGGAAATTTTTCGAGTATCAGAACCCGATGCATTAGTGGCAGCTACGGCTACGATAAGACGAACATCTAAACCAACACTATCGCCTACGGTATCCACGCACCTAGATGCATTGTTCGGGCATCCACGCATGGACAACCGTCCATCGTGGGATGAACGATTTATGCGTGACGCGCTCAACGCTGCAACCATGTCCACATGCCCGCGTGCGTCCGTGGGTTGCGTGTTAGTTCGTGATAAACATTTGGTGGTTGCCGGGCACAACGGAGCACCACGAGGGTTGCCCCATTGTACAGACGTTGGCTGTATGCTCGAAAGCAATCATTGCATACGTGCCAACCACGCAGAACAGAACGCCATCACTGAGGCTGCAAGGCGAGGTGTCAACGCTGCTGGCACAACACTATATGTCACCCATCACCCTTGTGCCCTATGCGCCAAGATGCTGATAAATCTTGGTGTTGTCCGAGTTGTCTATCTTAATGAATACGTGCCGGCTGACAATGGCGAGTTTTTGCGTATGGCCGGTATACCAGTGGAAAGGATTGTGCTGTGACTGAAAGTGTATTCATATTAGATCAAAACAAGCCGTTTCCACTGAATCAATGGTTTGATGATGGATTCAACCAATGTCCGTCCCAAATCTATTGTCATGTGCAGGACAGCAACGGTATTGATTATATACTGTATCTTCGTTGGCGACATGGAGATCCTTGGACTGGTGATATCCTGGTTGGCGCTGGCAACCGCAAGGAAATGCAGAGTGATGGTGTTGAATGGATTGAAGGTGTGCTGACTAAAGATTTCACGCATGACGATTATGAACAAGCATGTGAAGAATTGATGAAGCGATGGAAGGAATTGTATTGTGACTGAATTTGTCAGAGAGTTTGATTCGTTAATGGTGCAAATACACGAGAATGCCGTCAACCACGGATGGTGGGAAAGTGAACGCGGCGACGGTGAGATCATCGCATTAATTCACAGTGAAGCGAGCGAGGTGTTGGAAGCATTGCGCCACGGCAATCCGATGGACGAGAAGTGTCCAGAATTCACGAATGCAACCGTGGAACTAGCTGACATCATCATTCGTTGCATGGACTTTGCCGGCGCTCGTGGCTGGGATCTAGGTGCTGCGATTGTGCAAAAGCATATCTACAATACGACGCGTCCTTACAAGCATGGAAAGGCGTTCTGATGAAGACATTTCAAATGTCCGAAATCTTTGAAGCTTATGAACATGTAAACACAGGCGGGCAGGCGCTGCACCTGCACACAGTCAACCAAGGTCATCCTCTATTCAAGCGCTATCCTGTGATTGCTCACTTGCTTGATTTAGACAAGGATCGACTGGTGCGCACGGCGAAGAAGTTAGGTGTACGTGTAATCAAGGTTGAGCGCGAAGGTACGGGCAAGCAGCATATTGATTTGTGCGGCAAGCCACTAGAACGAGCTAAGGAGTTAGCAGACCGCGCCGGCCGTGGCGTCATTGGCGGGAATGGGGATAATCGATGAAAGCACTCACGATCAAGCAACCGTGGCTATGGTGTATCACCGATGCCACGAAGCGTGTTGAAAATCGCACCTGGAAGCCGCCATTTAATATGATTGGTCAACGGATCGCCTTGCACGCTAGCAAAAGTCACACGAAGGACGATTGGTCACATGCGCAGGATATTTACCCGGTCGCAGCGATAGCAACAGTTCCACTTGGCGCAATCGTAGCAACGGCTGTGATTGTCGGTTATGTGGTGGTAGAGCATAAGCCGAATATGACGCCACGATTGATTGAAGCGACAAAGAGCGCTATGGGCTACAACGAGCGCTCAGATCCTTGGTTCTTTGGTCCCGTTGGCTGGCTACTTGACGATGTGGTAAAGTTGTCGCAACCGGTACCATGCAAGGGCGCGCTTGGCTTGTGGACTGTGCCTGATGATGTGATGGAGGCAATCGATAATGCTAACAATTCGTGATTCTCAAAAAGTGCAATGGTGGCTAGCCGAGCTAGATCAGTACGATAATGTGTCAAAGCTGATCGACGGTGCTCACAGTGAGCAAAGCGGAGCCAATCAAGCGTATTACCTGATTCAACGCTTGGGGTTATCAAGTGGCGGAAAGAGGTTAGCCGTAGTGCGCTGCGAAGTTTTTGAGCCTGTACCCGATGCTTCAGAAGTGAATGAGGATGCGATTGATGCGCTCAATATGATACGTGGTGGCAATCGATAATGCCGACAATCAACGCTATCATCATCGTGTTTACAGTAGCTTTCATAGCGGTTGGCATGTGTCTTTGTGGATTAGCCATAATTAGATTTCTTGGCTACGGAGTCAATATGGAAGCGCCAACAGAAGCAGGCCGCGCCGTGTTCGTCAACGGTGCGATGGTGGCATGGTTTGCTGAGTTCAACGAAGCTGCCGAAGACTGGTGCATTGATAATTATTATGGCGAGTGGTTGACGTATCCGGCGGCAAGTGGTCCGGTGGTGGTACTTGATGATTGTCAGGTTGTTGTGGGGGTGGATGAATTGAGAAAGGTGACATCATGATCATAGGCATCGCCGGCAGAGCCCAGCACGGCAAAGACACTATCGGCAAGGTGCTTGTCGAGCACTACGACTATCGACGCGTTGCGTTCGCCGACAAAGTGCGTGAGCTGGCGATGTATATCGATCCCGCGATTACGCACGGTGTCACCATTAGCCCGCTGGGGAATATCGTGCGCGCTCGTGGCTGGGACTACGCCAAGACGATCCCGCAGGTGCGCAAATTCTTACAGAATCTTGGCGAGGGCGCACGCCAGGTGCTTAGTTCGGGCACTTGGATTTTTGCGCTATTCAGCCATATTGATGGATTGCCGGACAATTTTGTGATCACGGACGTACGTTACCAGAACGAAGTCGCTGCCATCCGCAACCGTGGCGGCAAGGTCTGGCGTGTGACACGTCCCGGCTTCGACAATGGCGTCGATCCTGAACATCCGAGCGAGGCGAACGTGGCACTGTTGGATGTGGACGTGGATATCTGCAATGATGGCACGGTTGAAGAGTTGGCGGCTAAGGTGATGCGGCTGATGGGCGGTGATCATGACTGGAACTCAAATTGGTGAGTGGAGCCGAGAAAATTTAAGGTAAATCCGCCAATCTCGCTATTGACATTTTAGTCTACTTAAAGTATACTAGATTCATCAACGGACAATGACGAAAGGTGGACTAGAATGTCAAAACGACTGATTGCAAAGGCTGTTACGGTTAATGAGGCGCGCGAGAAACTCAAAGCGATGCACATCTTGTTCGATGAGGATTTCACTGTCAAGATTGCCGGTCAGTGGATGGATGCGTCGGGCGTTGTTCAGTTCGGCGTACCGATTGACACAATGGATGTTGTGTCAATCGGCGTGAAATATGTCACGCTAGATGACCGAACGGAGTGCGGCGAGTTGAAATTGCAACCAGATCCCGACGCGTCGAGTTGGCGGACGCCGGAAATTTATTTCTATGCGGAGGTGTAATTGTGAAATTGACCGAAGTGCGCCAACTAATGCAGCTTCTTGAAGAGGAAGTTACCGTGTTCAAGCGCCGCGGGCAAATAGTCATTAGGCAAAAAGTGTCGTCCCGCCATCGGTGGACCGCAGATTCTCTATTTGATAGACTGCGGAGGAAGGGTTTTGTCGGTGACTCCGCAGTAGTCGATGGACCCGGCGTTTACCACCAACTGTACGCTGAGTTTGTGGTAAAAAATGAAGTCCCCCCAAGATTGCGCAAAGTTGGGGAGTTTTGGTTGAAGGATGAATCATGACTCAAATATACAAAACCGGCGAAACTGTTGGCTATGCGTTGGCGAAGTTTTTGATCGGCCACATGATGCGATCAATGCGTTCATGGAGATTGCCCAATGACCAAGCCTAAACGCATCGGTAGACCGCCACGTAACACCGGTGGTCAACGCCGAACGTTAGTGCTAACATGCACAGATGAGGAATGGCAACGGCTGTTGGATGCGTTGCCGCAGGATACGAGAGAGCGGTTTGAGTTGATAGCGAAGTTTGCAGGAGACGAAAATGGAAAAAGAAAATCCTTATCAAAACGAGATCAAGATAGATCAACCAACGACTATCGAAGTGATCACAGGTGACAATCGATACTTCATCTATGTGGCCAACGGTGCTATCACGATTAGTTCGCATATGGAAAGCATGATTCTCGCTCCGCGTGGCGGGAACCGTGTGACGGTAACGATTGGCGAGGTGCAATCATGACGCTAGAGCAATGCTTAATGCAGTGCGCAGCCACACCGGAATTCGTCAGAGAGTTCGACCGGCTGAATCATTCCGACTTGGCGCGACGTGGCATCCCGATCAACATCATGATCGATGATGCTACCGGCAAGACGGATGCAGATATCAAAAAGTTTGTGGCGTTTGTGGCCGAATTCATATGGTTGCCATTGGTGGCGAAAGAGGTAGAAGCATGAATAATCTAATCAAGTGTGAACCACAGCCGGTGCATAGCCACGATTATTGGTGGTGGTATGGCGATAAATTCATGACAGATGATTCGTTGCAGTCTTATTTATTCCATGACGTTTGGGGCGAGTATCTAGCGAACGTGCCCGATGATGTAGAAGATGTGAATGTTGAGTTGATTGATGGCGTGTGGTATTGGGTGCTTGATGTGGATGAGGCGGTGCCGGCATGTACCAAGTAGGTGACGTAAGCAAGTGCGACAATGACGACCCCAAGTTCGATCATTTAGCAGATGCAATTGGATTTGCGTTCACGTGGGCGCTGCACGGTAAATACAATGGCGACTACGGCGACTGGATTGGGATATGGGGTGTTAGCGCAGAGGAGCTTTACTTGCCTGATGATATTGCTGTCGTGAATGCGTGCGCTCCGAGCGGACCAAAGATATTTTGGAGTGAACACATTGACGGCAGTGAAGTATCGAATAGTGTGAGGCTATCGCTATGACCACCGACATGCAGGATCGGATTGATGAGGCGATTGATACACTGAAAGGTGGAATATGAATATTGAATTCCCGGAAAGATACCACATCCACGAAATTGTACCAACCATGTATGATATCACAGTGCCAAACGAGTACGCTGCCGCGCTGCTAAATATCTTGAAGCAGCAACGATGGGTAGTTAATGCTTTCCCGTTCAGAACTCGTATTACAGTCATAATATCAGAAGCTTACGAGGTGAATTCCGATCAAGCGCACGAGGCGCTATGTCGGCTATGCGAGCATGTTATGCAACCCGCTGCTGACGTGGATATTGAGATTTGGGGCGAAGTATTGAAAGGTGGTGAATAGTGGGTTGGAACATGGGCTATACAATCTACGAAGAAACTGTGGTGAATGCATGCGACACCGGCGAATTGACCCCCGCTGTGCTGCGGGCGATGCTGGCACCATATCACGGCACGGACATCGATCCTGGTGGATGTGGTGATTTGACATCCGCCGATGGTTTAAGCGCGGGCGAGATTGTCTTAAAACTCTTGCGTCTAGATTTATTCAATAAATATCAGGAGATCGGTGACGCAGATAGCGATGGCGCTTATGACTTGCTACACGCGGTTTATTGCGCCGAAGTCGAAGGCAATAGGACATGGTTACAGCGGTTAGAAATGAAAGGTGGTGATGCCACTCAGTAAACGCTGAAACCCAAACCGAGACTAGCACATGCCCCATGTGGGGCATCTATAGAAAGGAACAATATGCAAGTAGCAACAATGGTTAGCGCAAGTGATGACCGGCAATATGAACAGTTATTGCGACAACTCACAGTGGCAGACGGTCCACTGTTTACGACAGATGTGATTGGCTTATTCGATACATTTTTAGACTATCTGCCAAGCGAATACCGACAACACTACACATGCAATTCGTGCCGGCAATTTGTAGATCGCTTTGGCGGGCTCGTGACGATTGATGAGTTTGGCAATGCGGATCCTGCGATATGGGATGTGATGGATAAGATTCCGCCATTGTTCGGCAATTCTATTATCGCCATGCGTGGCATGATTGCCTCGGCAAAGGTGACAGGCGTATTCTACTCCGACAAGAGCACTTGGGGCACACCCGTCACCGGCAAATGGCGCCACATGCACATCGTGCCGCCGTCGTTAATGGTGTATCGGTCGCGCCTACAGACACCTTTTCAGGCGATGGCAGAAAAGGCGGAAGATTACGGCGTTCTAGGCCGTAGCCTTGGCGACTATTCAAGGTCAACCGTTGAAACAGCATTGACGATTTTGCAATCTGACTCGTTGTATCGAGTACAGAAAGTTATTGGCGTAGCTGAGTGGCTACATGGATTAATGTCGAGCCTAGAGAAAACAAAGCACCAGCAACGCCGGCATAATTTAATGTGGCGCGCCGTGGCCACAGCGCCGGCGGGATTCTGCCATGCGCGCAACACCATGATCGGCACGCTACTTGACGACATTGCGTCGGGCATGGATTTCGATGCAGTCAAGCGCCGATTCGATGCCAAGATGCACCCATTGCAATACCAACGCCCACAGGCAGCGCCGTCGGCGGGAAACATTGAACAAGCCGAGAAGATTGTTGAGAAGCTAGGTATTGCCAATAGCCTACGCCGCCGTTTTGCACGGATTGAAGATGTGGTCGCTCTATGGGTGCCAAAGCGGATTGCCAAGCCTACCAATGGTGTGTTCGGCCACTTAACCACAAAGGACAAGCCTGCCACAAATACGATGGAGCTACCGTCGCAGACGGTGACGTGGGCAAAGTTTGAACGGGACGTATTGCCGAAAGCAGAATCGATTCAATTCTACATCAATGGGCAAGATCACTTCACGGCATTATTGACAGCAGCCGACATGGATGCGCCACCAATCTTGCAATGGGACAACACAGAACAGCGCAATCCCGTATCATGGTATTTGTATAATAATGGTTCCTCACCGGATCGGTGGGGACTGCCTAGAGGATGGGTTGATGTTACTGCTGTCACGCTGCAACCGTGCATGTGGTATGGCAACTATAGCCACCAAAGCAAGGGCGTTGTGTTCCTGCTAAAAGGTGCCGTCGATAAACAATCTAGTGGCAATGGCTTGTTTCCTGAGATTCTAAAAAGCGAGTTGCGTGAGATTCGTTCCACTATTGAAGCATACTCACGCAATGCCACGGTTGAAGACCGAGCCGAAGCATCGGCATGTGGTGTGATTTTGCAAGATACAAATCGGCAACGTTGGAATGGTCGTTTTCGTGTGATTGTTGGCAATACCGTTCAGCAGTACACGATTGATCGATGGGAGTAAGTTAGCCGTACGGAGACACAACTTTGCGCTTGCACCGGCGCATCAATTAAGTGGTGCAACGCCACCCTGAGAAAGTTTCGTTGCACCACTATCCATAAAGGACTAGACAATGATACCCCGATTTTTAGTAGTATTACAAATTGTTACAATGTTGGTTGGACTGCGAACCATGCCAACAAGCGCCGCCGATCTGTGCCGATTGCCCGATGTTGTGTTTCTGGGTGAGGGTGCCGGCACATACACCTTGCCCAACGGCTACGATACATTGATCGTGAAGCAGTTCAATCCGTTTCGCTTTGGCGCTGTTAGTGCCAACAGTGTCACCTTCACAGAAGCAAACAATGGCGGCTACGTCGCTCGTGCGTGGGCATCCACGGGTACAAGCGTGCCATCAGCGCACTTTGGCGAAAAGGTGTCACTAGGTACGATTGACGCAGGTATGCTAGTGCGAACAATGATGATCGATGATGACAACGATAATCGACTTACCACCATCGTTAACGAGTCGGAGAGTGTCTACACGGTATTGCAGCCTGCGATGGTACAGTTGATCGAATTCACCACAACACATAAGGGCGAATACTTCATTGATAGCGCTGACAGTATTACGTTTTGGCCGGTATGTGCTCTACCATTCGTGCCTGACGATCCAACCGTGTTCCCGACCCACACGGCGACGGCCACACCATTGCCAACCGGTACACCCACACCGCCATCAACAGTTACGCCTAGTGCAACGCCAACGGTTACACTGACGCCGACGCCGACATTTACGCCTAGCGCCACAGCCACGCAGACGGCAATGAATACGCCGACGGTGACCACTACAGCAACGGCTACACCTTCGCCAACATCCACGCCAACGTTAGGTGTGCCGACGGGACTGACGCCATTTCCGCAGGTGACGTTGCGCCCGGAGTGGCAGATGTATATATGGTTGCCGGATGTGCGGCGATAATTGAATAGGTAAACAAGAAAAGGCGATCCGCATGGATCGCCTTTTCTATTTCCACCCCATCCTCGTATCCACCCTGCCCGCCACCACGCACGCACACAGCGCAACTATTCCCGCCAACAGTGCTCCACCAAATAGAAGAATGCACATGCCGCCCCCATCCCCACAATTATCCCCACAGCCACACCCGCCACGAATACATCAGCCATTGTTGCTTGCTCCGCAGACGCCGATCTCGATTGCCCAATAGTAGGTATACGGGCTCCCGTCTAGCTTGACATAGGCGATCCCGATGTCGGTCTGATTGCGGAAGTGATCGGTCTGTCCGAATATGTGTCGGGCGTGCTTTGGCGACCGTGCCAACGAATCGAATGCGTCTTTGACGTACTGAGCGCCGGCGCTCAACGACTCAACGTCGTTGCCATTCGGCGCATACCATGTCGGCAATCTACACCCTGACGCAATCGCCACGGCGTTGGGGCATACGCCTTTGGGATCGCAGTGCGCAAAATAGCCAAGCTTGGCTAGCGAATCCGCACGTACCTGCGCAGCTTGCACCAACGCAGGATTACAGCGTAACACCTTGCGCTGTTGGCGTGAGTCGG
Source organism: uncultured Candidatus Peribacteria bacterium (assembly GCA_964652185.1). Taxonomy (GTDB): domain Bacteria; phylum Patescibacteriota; class Gracilibacteria; order Peribacterales; family Peribacteraceae; genus DALYDP01. The sequence continues at coordinate 29,073 of CAZZDD010000001.1, forward strand.
CAGATAGCAGGCGTGCGAACTCTGCCGCTTGTGGTGTGCGGTAGCATGATGGTTTCGGTGTGGATGTCGGTGTAGGGCGTGGGGATGGGGTAGCCCGTGGCTGACCTTGCAATTGCGGAAGGTAGACGCGATACCGATACACGGTCACGCCTGGGAGTGGTGACACGGCGTAATTTTGGGATGGGCTGCATCCTGCGAGGATAGCGACAATGAGTAGGGGGATAAGTCGCTGATACATGGTCGTCCTGTCACATCATTACTATTCGTTCCTGATGTCGGGAATCAAAATCACTCTCGTTGGCCGTGGCGGAATTACCCACGGTATCGTCCCATTACTACCAAGGTACTCACTCACGGGCTGAAACCGTTGATGCTCAAATCGATTATCGCCAATGGCCACGCTAACATACTGCCCATGCGGAACGTCACCGACGACCACACCCGACAGACTTATTGTGCGTGTATCCGTGAGTACATCCTGATAGCACAGTACAGCATTCACACTGTGGGCCACGCACGGCATGGTTGATTCGACGTTCGACAGATTGATGTTGTCCTCGATTAGCCACACCACGTACGCATCATGCACGGGTTCGGCGCTGTGGATCTCTAAAGTGTATGTCTGCACGTCGCCAAACAGCACCGGTGATCGCCACGTTAGATTGGCTGTGATGCGTCCTAGGTCGGACTGTTCAGCCTGCGCCGGTGTGGCTATCAGCATCAGCAGGGCGATGGTGAATAGTAAGCGTATTGCCATGTGATTTCTCCATTAACGATTCAAGCACGTCGGGCGGCGCATCAATGGTGCCATCTTCATTGACAGCAAACCAACCATGTTCTGTTTGAATGGCTATGGTTTGCCACGATGCCTTTTCCGCATCGGCAATGAGTTGCTCAACGGTCATCATGCGATCATCCACGAAATGGCATACAATATATTATATTTGAGCACCTTGTCACCATTGATGTCGTCCACCAAATCGGGAGACAGTGCGCTGTAGTCAATGCTCGCAAACAATGCGTCTTGGCTGATTGGCGTGAACAGTAGATCGATTTCTGCCGTGTCGAGTTTTACCACCTCTTTGGATGCCTCTTCGGCGCATTCTTCTTTCCATACATACCGATTGTTTTCGGTTTTGTGCTTGCCTTCATCATCCGTTTGAGCGTATTTGCCCACGATGGTAGCACGCACCTGCTGGTAAGTACTCAGTACCGGCTCTAGTGCCTTGTCAATTAAGATGAGGCGCATTCGTACTACATTGTCCGTGATTGCCGGACTGATCATACTCATCGCTGTGTTGCCATTCACAATTTGACTGTTCGTGACCTTCATATTTGCCTTTCATTATTCATTGAATCGTATACGCTCACACGATCATCAGTATACCACGATTGACGCAAAATTCAATCACTTGACGAATTGATTACGCTACTTTTTCAGGTTGGCGCATGATTAGCTGGCGCGGCGTTTCGGCTAGTTCAACCGGCGAGCCAAGCACAGTCGCAGCGGTTGCAGTAGAAAGCCATTCTTTGAAACTGAGGAACAATACCTGGTACTTGTACACGCTCGCCTTTGTCACAGTGCCGCCGCTGTCTAGCGCTTCAGTCGGTTCTGCCGCCAGCATAAGCGTGAGTAAGTCAGTGTTGTCCCAAAAAATCTGTACATTCTCCGTTGCCGTCATAATGGCACGCATTGCAGTCAGGAATGCGTCCGTTTTGCGTTCTAACCGTGCAGCCGGCGACAGGTTTACGCTATCGCTCTCCGTCCATAGTGATTCGATTTGCTCCTGCTGTTTTCTGTTGATCATCTAGTTTAGTCTCGCTTTCATCATCTTGACTTCGCTCTCAAGTTCTACGATCCGTTGTCGCAGAACCTCTGTCTCTGTCCGTGCTTCCATTCGCACTTCACCGATAGCCACCGCCAACAGTGGCACCATGCGTGCATAGTCCACGCTGTACGCGTCTTTCGTAACTACGCCGTCCCGCCCGTTGTGCTGCCATCGTGTGATTACCTCTGGAAATTGCTCCGCTACATCCTGCGCCAAGAAACCTAGCTGCCGCACTGGATCCCCCGCTTTGTCGCAGAACTGATCGTACGCAGAGTAGTTCTTTGTCCATGTAAAGTTGTAGGCAGTCAATGCGGCGAACTTGTCGAGCGTTCCGGTGATAGGTCGTAGATTCTCCTTGAATCGTGCATCTGACGATGTGGGGAAGCTCGACGCGTGTGTGCTGCCATTTACGTCCAGTGCGTACGATGGCGTGGCACCTTTGATACCCACCTGCTGCGATGCATCACAGTAAATAGACGCATTGGCTACCGAGTTGCTCAACGCATTCGTGATGAATGAGAGCGTCCCGCTGCTGGACGACGCTTTAATGTAATTTGCACCGCCACGCGTGAAATTCAGCACAGCGCCTTGCGTTTCAACTTGCACGTTGCCAAGCGATCCTGCCACTTCAAGTAGATGGCTTGTAGACGATGTACCGATGGCAAGTGAGGCAACGTCGTAAATGTCGTAGCCATTAACGTCTACATTTACATTCACCGTCATGGTGCTTCCTGCGATAGCTAGGTCAGCCGTTGCGTCACCACTGCGATATAAGTAAATGCCCTCATTGGCATACAGCTTGAGTGTGGATGATGCTCCGCTTGCCGTAACACTGGCGACAACTCGTGGGGCACCAGCCGCGCCACCGCCATAGATTGTGCCCGTTTGCTCTGCACCAAATGATGCTGTAGAGATCTCCTGATTTGGAGATCGTGCATACATATCGATGCCATATGTGGTGCCCGCGCTGATGTAGTAGCTAGTCAATCGACCGACAAGCGTACCATTGCTTCGTGCAAAAGTAATTGCACTGGCATCATTCTGCGATCCATGCGTGGATGTAGTATCAGCAAGTAGCGTGATACCACTACTGTCTAGCTTAACGTTGGCACCACCCGCGTATAACTTACCATCGGTATCGGCGTACCACTGAGGTGACGCGCTACCGCTGTTGTAACCTGCAATGCGACCAATGCTACTGTCTCGCCAAATTCGCAGCCCGGTAAAGTTACTACCTATCGTACCGCTCCCTTGACGAATCTCACCACTTGTCCCGATGGTCATCACTCCAGCGAAATAGCTATTACCACTATTGTCGAGTGTGATGAGATTGGTGGTGTCTTTACGCAAATGCAGACTGGAACCATCGAAGTAGAGGTTGGGCAAGTTTGTACCTTCTCGCCCAATCAACATTGTTCCACCGCTGCCCAGCACTGCCACCTTCGTGGCGTTGACTTGCAGATTGAGATCGGTGCCGTCGAAATATAAGTTAGCTTTGCTTGCTACCAGTGGTCCAATTCTGAGCTTGCCATCACTTGCCACGAAATCAAGGCTTGTCGTTGTGACCGAACTGACATTCGTGCCAGCTTTGATGTTGCCCGACGTATCAACCGTAAATTTATCATTGGTCGCGGTAACGGTGATGCCACTAGCATCCAACTTGACAGCACCGGCACCGGCATACAAGCGCCCATCGCTACCCGCGTACCATTGCACCGTGCCTGTGTTGTAGGCGGCGATGCGACCGGTGCCAAGCCCTCCATCTTTCCAGATTTTTAGTCCAGTTGTTGGCGACGCAAACGTGCCCGATCCCTGATAAATTCCGCCATCATCACCCAAATTGATGACGCCCTCAAACGTCGCCGCACCCGTGCTGGCGAGCCTGATAAACGTAGCATTGTAGATGTTGAAATCTAAATTAGTGCCATCCCATCGCAAATGGCCCTTGCCACTGGCGTACGGCCCAAGGCGAACTACGCCAGTACCGGTATTTACCTCGAACGTAGTTGTGTCTATTCCACTGACATTCGTGCCGAGTTTTAGGTTGCCGGTTGTGGATAAACTTGCGGTTTGCACCGTACTGTTGTAGGCAGACAGGTCAACGTTGAATAGGCGTATACCGTCCGTGGCATCCGCCGTCAATCCTTTGAATCCGCTCGTCGGCGTCAGCGTCAAATCATTACCAAGCGCAATACCGAACTTATCGCTTGCGTAATCCACAAACGAACGCAAGTTCCCAACCGCTACGGTTGGATCCATATCGTCCCAACTTGTGGTGGCTGTACGGCTGTAAATCGCCATCGTTGGTCCGATGTGATTGTGCACCGTGCTCACCGCAGCAAGGTCGATGTACCCTTCGCCAACCGCGCCGCCAAGACTGGCCACAGCATCACCGGTATACCAATTATTAACGAAGCTGCCATCCACGCCACGAATCACGGTGTATCGATAGCCATTGCCGATGCCCAGATCGGTATAGGACGAATCGATCTTCATCACCTCAAACTGCGCTACACCGCCGGGTGCAGTTTTAAGTACAACATAGTCACCAGATGCTAATTCGTTGTGCTCCACATCAATTGTGGTAGCCCCATCAACATGTTCGTAGTCATATACTTCGTCATGCGTGCGTCCGGTTGTGCTATTGCGCAGCCAGGTGCGTTCGGTCGAATTCGGTATATAATTCTTCCAGAATCCTAGCTCATCAATGCGTCCTTGGTAGTAGCGAGTGACGGCACCACTCTCCGATGCCCCGACCATAAATAAGCCGTTGTCATCACGAACACCGCCGCTTGGAAACGCAGTAGATGCCGATGTGCCATTGAGCGCAATCGTGATCGTATTTGCCGTCGCATCATGCCACGCCTCAACAAAATACCATGTGTTGGTGGTAACGGTGCCTGTTGTGCCGATATACGTGAGTGCGCCCGCAGGCGTGTATGCGTCGAAGTAGACTTTACTGTCAGCCCAGCTGATATTGACAGACCACGCCTTCTGCGTGCTGCTGCCTTTACTGACAATGGTCATCACGCTACCATCGTTCAGTGTCGGATAAATCCAGCAGGACACATAGAAATCCACATCGCCGGCGCTCAGTGCTGCGTTGTCTGCTGTGCTCAGGTATTCACTGTTTGCTTTTGTGAATACCGCGGCGTTGCTCTGCTTTCCGGTAGTGCTCGTGACCGTATTATTGTCGGTCAGGTTATTGGCAAGCACTGAATCGGCACGGGATCCGCTTGCCTCATCCAATGGCCAGTAGGAGATCAGATTCGTATACAGTGCTGATGTGCCATATCCGCCCGACTCGCCGGTCACATCAGCCATTAGTTTAGTGGTTGGTGCAACCAAAATTTGACCACCAATTGTGCTGATCACCTCTTGCGCCACGAGCGTTTGCACGTACAACTCAGCAGCAAATAGTGTACGCACCATTCGATTGTAGTCGCCAACATCGATTACCATGCTGGACTGTGGATTCAGCCGTTCTTCGTTGACGGTCCAAATAGCGCTACCATCAATGGCTAAATCGATGTACTGACTTGCTGCTGCTTGCAATTGCGTTGCGCCACTGCTGAATTGAGCGAGTGCCGCTGATGCCGACGTGCTGTAGTCGTAATGCGCAAAGGTCGCACTGTCCGCAGCGGCGGCATAGTCGATTCGTGAGCGACCAATGATGTGCGTGCTGTCCGTATTCGCAGCCACAGATAGCACACCGGTGATGGTTGCATTGTTACCGAAGGTCGCCGCGCCGGTGACATCGAATGTATCAGTGACATCAAGATCGCCATTGATGGTGATGTAGTCGCTGCTAAAATCGCCATAGATGAGTGGTGATGCAGTGTTGGTGTTGTCAATGTAAAGTTTGTTGGAGCCGGTTTCGCTGTAGCCAGCATTTGCGCCAATGAAAATGTTGGACGAGCCTGTTGTGCTCCAGCCCGCACGGTAGCCAATAGCGGTATTGTAATCACCAGATATTAGGCTGTGTAATGCCTGGAATCCAATACCACTGTTGTAACTCCCCGTGGTATTTTGATCGACGGCGTTGCTTCCAAATGCATTGTTGTAGCTGCCTGTGGTATTTTCGGTTAATGCGTTATACCCCATCGCATTGTTGATCTGACCGGTCGTGTTGTTACGCATGGCGTTGGTGCCCATAGCGTTGTTCTTGTTGCCGGTCGTGTTGAACTTCAGTGCGCCAAGACCAACAGCAGTGATGTACCGACCATCATTGCCACTGCCGTACGTGAGACTTGCACCACCATCGCCAAAATAATATGTACCAAGAAAGCTACCACCAGGTACATAGATTGCCTGTGTAGCAGCGACATAGTATGTAGTTGCAACATCCACCCCGTTGGTGAATACCTGCTTTTGGCTTGTCGCTCCTGTGGTTGTACCGTCCGTCTTGACGTAGCCTGATAGCATCGTTGCAGCATCGACTGAAACTAGCGCAGTCACGTGACCAAACCCATCGAGCGTGACATCTTGAATAAAATTGTACGCAGAATTGTTGACGCTTGCCTGTGAACTCGTGTCATCATGGCTAATTGTGATATTGGCGGACAATGCACCGCCGCCGGTAAGTCCCGTGCCAGCGGTGACAGTTCTCGCAACCGGCACGAATACACCAGACAATGCCGTCGATGCATCTGCGGATACCAACGCTGTGACGTGACCATACGTGTCCAACGTTACGTCTTGGATAAAAGTGGATCCACTATTGTTGACGCTAGCCTGCGAACTTGTATCGCTATGGCTAATGGTAATGTTACTACTGAGTGCACCGCCGCCAGTCAAGCCGCTGCCGGCTGTAACCGTGCGGCTAGTCTGCACAATTGATGCGCCTTGAATGCTGTCTACCGTGTCGGCATCCAGCCCACTACCACTGCCATCATTGCCCGCGTGCCAAACGGTATTGGCGTCAACCTTGACCGTGCCATCGTTGTAAACCTGCAAGCCGTTTGATTTACCGAAGAATGCGAAGTCGTCACTAACACCGGTAATGTAGCTAACACCGACATAGAACGTGCTGTCCACATTGGCGTTTGCCGTGCGATCCAACACAATCATTTGGAAATTATCAAATGACATGGTGAGTTGATCGCTCATCGTGTCGCCGGTCACGTTGACATAGGTGCTGTCGTGACTGTGAGCGTACGACGGCGTACCAACGATGGTGTCGGTGTGAATACTGCGGACATAGATATTGTCAAAATATACCGACGCTGTACCGATATCGTCCGTGCTATCTGCGTGTGCGGCAATGTCCCGCGTGGTGAGTGTATTGGTTAGCGTGCCACCGGATAGCGGCAGGTAGACACCGCTGTGATTGTGGCTATCATAGGCTGTCTTGAATGCTGAAACATCTACGCCATCAACAGTTGCGCTTGTCGCCAGGACGATGTCGCCGGCGAACAGTTCGAGATCTCCCTCAACAGTTAGATCATGCGTGATGTTCACACGCTGCGATGCCGGGCTAGCAATTACTTCAAGTCCAACAGGTATGGTATCAGGATCAAGTAGTAGATTGAGATACCTGCTACTTGTTACTGTGCGGGTCGAGAGTACCGCATCGACCGTGCTCCAAGTCGTGGCATTGCGAAAGGTGATAGCGTTGGCGGTCGCCCAAGTTGACGACGAATTCATTCGTAGCCATAACCCGGTTGAGTCCATCCCAATGCTACCAGCCGCAGCGTATAACTTGCCATCAGTGGCGTCAGCATACCACTGTTCAACGCCACCACCCACACCTTGCAACTTATTGGCGCTTGCGTCCCATTGCAGATAGTTGGTGCCATCCGATCCAGCCATCTTGAAATCGCCATTAGAGGCAATGTACGTTTTCCACACCGAGCTATCGTAATAGCCCATATAGTTCGAGCCTAAGTACAAGCCCGCCCCACTTGGCGTAATGGCGCTTGCCGGTATTACCGACGTGACGAGGTTGTTACTGCTATTGATGGCGGTGTAAGCGCGCCCTGCGCCGGTAACTTGGTTGGCTGTGGTACGAAAATAAGTGCTACCATTTGGCACATCATCAAGATCATCGGCTACAGCAAGCGCTCCGGCATCAGACAGACTGCCGATGCCGGAACCGCCTGTGATCACAATATCGCCTTCAATGGCTAGCGTTGAACCATTCCAGGACAAGCGCTTATCAGTGTCGTCCACGCCGATCCAAACATTGGTGCCATTCGCATCTATGTTGACCTTCTGCGTACCGCTGCTGTACAGCTGCAATGGCACGTTGTTAAGCCGAACCGCATTATTACTGATGCGGAGATAGCTGTCATCATCGGTGACACCATTGCCAGCATATAGCCCGTACTCATTAGCTACCGACCAAATGCCGTAAAGATTACCAAGGCGAGATCGCAACGTGACATTGCGCGGGTGCGTCTCCCAGGTGACGATCTGCGCGTATGGCGAGTTGGCACCATACAGGCCGTCGATAGCATTGACCTCATAGTAGCCATTACCGCTTGTGCCATAATCCAGCACAATGGCATCCTCCAACACCGTAGTGCCCGATGTCATCGCGCCGGCATTCGGACTAGCCGAACGTGTGAACGTGTAGCGCTGTGATTTAGTTGCGCTATCAAATCCGCTTGTGCCGTAAGAAGTATCGAGAACAACCGTTCCCCAGCAGTCGCTAATATCAAGCCCGCCGCCGGCACGAGAAAACTTACGAAGGCGAACATAGTCACCATTGACAAATACAGCCATGCCGGTAGCACTTGGCAGATCGCGCACCGTCAACGTGGTTGTACCACCCGCAGCTGGCGCTGTGAATGTGCTATAGATCATCGTCACCGATTTGGTGATGATCTGCCCGCCTGCCAACGCTTGCTCCAAATCAGCGATAAATGATTTGGCGTGCATCTCATCCACGAACAGGTAGCGGAAATCGCCTTGCCCGTCGTAGGTTGCACGCCAACCGGTCAACTGGCTAGTGTAGTTGTCTGACTGCAACGATACACCGCTTGTAACTTTGACAAGATTACTAGTCGGATCCAGCATGATATCGTCAGCCGGTGCCAACGTAAGATCGCCCGTCGCCGTGGTTACCAGTGGCGTGATCAGACTAGTATCAGCACGTACACTGACCGTTGCTCGTACGTCGCCAACTGCGTCAATTCGATACGATGGCGTGATATCGCCAAAACCGACATTACCTGTCTCGGTAATCGTTATCCGTTCGTAAGTGGAACGAAAATCGGTGTCACTGAGATCTGTAAACGTGGTTGTCGAAACAATTGTGTAAAAGGCGAGTTGACCAGGGAACCGTTCAATGATGGCGACGGAATCAGATGACGCGCTTGTCTTTGTCCAGTCGGTGCCATCAAAGGACAGATCTGCATTGCGGGACATGATGATCGACCCGCGCATATTCGTAGGCGAGTAGTTGCCGACGCTGTTGAGTTGAATCGAGCCTGCGGTTCCACTAGCGTTATTGATTTGTACACCAGCGCCCGCTGGCAAAATCGTGAGTGCACCGCTAGCCGTATCGATTAGTGGTGTGGTGATCTTCGTGGTAGCGACTAGTTTTGGCAGCGTCAGGAAGCCGCTCGTGTCGCTCTTGAGAATCTTTGATGTCGCACCAGGCGCGCTTGATGGCGTGAGAATGCCAAGCGTGTTGGTTGCGGACAGCCCAACAATGTCCAGTGCTGAACCGGTGACGCTGTGATCGGATACAGACGTAATACTGTGCAGGCGCAGGTGGTGAGCATCAGGATCGGACGCGTGCGTAGTTATGGCGCTACTAATGTCAGTTGCGACCCACGGCGCTTGGGATCGGTCTAGCGTGCCTGTGTGATAATCACCATAGAGATCATGAGCGACCAATGCGCCAGACGCATTGACATTCGTTCGTGTTGAGTTCGCAATGAGATCGATAATGAATGGCTGTAATTTTTGATAAATCTCAAACGCTGAAACCTTGCTCATTCGACACTCATTCCTAGATCCCACATGCTATCGGTGCCGGGTGGCTCTAATGACCATTCACCCGAATCGATATGGTATTCGGCGCGTTCGATGAAAAACTTTGACAACGGTGCCAGATGATCTACACCTTGCGGTATGCCGTGTATACGCAGCCATTTAGCCGTAGGCAGGACACCCGCTTCAACAGGCACACCGTTTGGTTGTGTCAGCGTGCCGTCAGACATCATCACTAAATCACTGCCAATATCCGATGTCGGCTGCTCGTAGATTGACAAAATATTGTTGCCGTCAATCTTCGCTAAGAGCCTAGCCGCATAATCGGTGCCGCTGTCTAGCAGCTTTTCAATCTCGAATAGCGCCGTGCCATCGCCTTCTCGGTATTGATTCGATTCAACGCCCGACGCTTGTTGTAAATCGTAGCCATCAATAAACTGTGCTGAATTGGATAGGATTTCACCGATCTGCGTTGTTGTTTCAGATGCTCCACGAATGATAAATGGCATATCAGCATCGGGATCGCGTGCCACCCACGCAGCGCCGGTCCAAAGCTTCAGATCGCCACCGGCATAGCCAAGGTCTTCCGCCACATCTACAACGTAATAATTGACCATGCCATTCGCACCAGATCGGCTAACAACGATCCAGTAATCGGTGCCATAGGTAATACTGTTGGCATTAGTAAAGATAAATTTCTTCCATGCCATCGTAGATGCAATGTCCTCGGCTGCCATCGATACGGATTCGATCAATGTGTCAGGTGAGCCGCCGGAATCGGTGTACAGTGCTACCACCACATTATCGAGCGGCGTGCCAACCTTCTTCACACGAATGGCGATATCGTTGACCGTCCACGTTGTATCGGCTGCGAGCGTGAATTTCTGCGCCACTTTCACGCCATGCACTGTTAGTGTGACGGTAGCTGACGGTAGTTCATTCGTGAAGGTCGTGTTTGTCTCAATAAACCCCGCTTGCGTGATGGTGATTGATGGTCCAGCCGCTTCAGTGACAATTGTCGTACCACCAACGGTGATATGTTCAGAATTGATAGCATTGGTGACGATGCGCACTTCGTCATTAGATGATGAACCCGATATGTCAATGATGTCGTAATCATTTAGAAACGATAGCCCTGTGCCAAGCACATCTAGGATATCGTCGGATGGATCGAATGCAATCGTGGTAGCGGTGTAGACTTCGCCGTCTACACCGTTGCGAATCGTGCGCACGGTCTGATCATTGCTGCTGCTTCCAGAGATAATCACGGATACATCAGCAGGCAATGCGTCAAGGTAGTTGTCGAAATCCGTAATCTTCGTGTTGCTGAATCCGAATTCAGCAGATGTGCGACCAACACCGAGTATCTGATCTGCGCCGCCCGACGTGTTGTATTCAAGCAGGCCGGCATTCTCTGAATAAAGTTGCCGCTCTAGCAATCCCCATTGCCCCGTACATGTCATTGACGCTGTTGGTGCATTCGCCCCACGTAGCGCACGGATAATTGGTGTTGGATTCTTCAGCGTGGCAAGCATGGTGTCTCGGTACGCTTCAGCCTGTGCCGTTGATACATCCGCCTTTGTCATCAATTTTTCACTGTAGCCATATCGAGCGATGCTTTCAGCGTCTTCCGCCCAATCGGTGGTGAGGCGTTCCAGTGTGCCGTCAATTGTCGCTTCGGTGTAGGCGATTTTGACGCGATTGACAATGTTCTTGATTGACAGTCCTACCTGCATAGCACCATAAGTGACTAACACTTCTTCGACTCTGCCGACCCAAACCAACGTGTAATTAGCGTTGCGGATGTGTATCGTATTCCCGATCATTCGCAGTACAGACATGATCGAATCCTGCGGACCATCAACCCGTATCTCGGCTTTCTCGTACCCACCCACCGCCATGCTGCTATACCAGGATGGCGTAAATTCAAGCCGTTCAAGTGTAGATACAGGATCGCCGGCTGCCGTAAATACCTGCACAGAGAAGTTACTCATATCGTCAATCGTCGCGCCCGTGCGTACACACGCACACTAAATGTATTTGCAACTGTCGGTGTACCGCTTGTTTCGTCATGCAAGAAAATCAAGCGCTGAAGTTTGTTCGGATACAGCCATATTGTGGATGCTGTAGACGTGTAAATCGGTACACCGTCGGCGTGCATACTGCCGTCAATGCCATCGAATGTAATTACGTCGCCGTTGTCAACCGTATCGCCCAGTTGCGTGATCGCTGCATAGCTATCCGTTGGCGTCAACTGCACGAAGTCAATATCAAAGGTACATGACGCCGATGAGCGCATGGCAAAATACAGCCGCATCCCTGCCCAGCTAGCGTTGGCTGTGGATGGCGGCAACGGGACAGCGCCAAGATCAGCGATTGCAATGTCGGAGTTAACCAGCACCTCATCGCCGGAATAGAGCACCGTTAGTCCGTTGGCATCCCTGATCTGCGGTGTGATATAGCCCGATCCAGTCACATCGGAGAATCGTACAAGCACCCGAAAGTAGCGTCCTTTTGACTTTTGCAGTTGCGATCCTGAGATCGCCCACTGCATCGACGTTGTACCGGTAAATGTCACCCTGCGTACATTGCCGCCACTGCTGCTGCCACTCGATACTGTAGAACCACCACTTGCCGCACTTTCGCCTTCGTAAAAGTGAGTAAAATTCGCCGGATCGCTATAGGCGTTCGTACCTATGTGAAAGTGCCAGTAGCCAATATTGCTACCAGTGTTATTAGTAAGCGTAACCTTTGCCGGTGTCGGCAAATCGCCACCAACTTGTGTTGCGGCTATCTCTACCCAATTGTCCTGCCCAGCGTTACCATCGTTATTGTAGATAGTCCTACCACCTGTCGCCTGTCCAAGTGCCGACGTACTGATTGACAGTTCTACTTCCGGTCCCTCCCAGAAGTAGGCTCGTTCAACCGTGATCGACGCCAACACTTTGATGTTGGCGTAATGACGCAAGGCATCCTGATCAAGCTCAAGGCGACCGGTGTAAATCTCGCTACGGTAAGCGCTTGCCTCGCCGTCCACCTGCAATTGCAAATAGACGCGGCTGCCTGCTCTTGTCCATTGTCGCTGTTTAGCATCGGTGAATAGTCGGTTGATGCCGTTTACCTGTGCTTGCAGCGCCGTCTTGCTTGAGTTATCAAACAAGATCTCAATCGTTTCGGTCACGTTCTCATAAACTGGCTGATCAACCGGCGTCCCGTCGCCAACCGAAGATCGGCGCGTACTGTTAATGCTTGGCGTTGCCGGCACGTACTGCGTCAGCAACACATTGGTGGTCACCAAGCTGATCGTCGTGGTGCCATCGGTGATAGATAAGCTATGCGTCATTAGCGCCGCCTTTGAATTGCTTGAACGACTTTGTACGCCATCGCTTCGATGTCGATATTGCTGGCCACGCTAGCCACATTGACGGTTACATTGACGTTACCGCCGCCCGCCATTGCCATCGAATCGTTATTGCTGTAGATTCGACTCCCCCGTGGTAAAGCAACAAGTTCCGGCCCTGTCTCGCCAACCCACGTCGTGCCGCCGCGCCAATTGCTTGTGCCAATGGCATTGCCATCAAAACCACCAGAACCGCCACCGCCGCCACCAGACCCGGTAGCGGGTTCATTGACCTTGACACCAGTGTTGAAAATGTTGACGAGCGAGTCCAGCCACCAGGGGTAAGGCACCGGCGGCCATCCCCATGTTGGAGGATCGATCATGGGCCATCCACCAAACAGCGATGTTGGGATACTGGGCCAACCCTCAAATAGCCCCGTCTTGATTGTGGGCCACTCCCAAGGCGAGTATGCCGGCCAAAAATTCGTAGTCAGCACAGGTGCATTCATCGTCAACAATGGTGCCATTTCTGTGGCGGCTGGCGGTTTGATGACGAGATCGGAAACGATGTCTAGTGTAGTTGCGCCAATGTCAATTGTTAATTCAGTCAACCAATCGGGCGGTGCTGGTTTCCAGTTCATCAGGTCAGCTGCCCAATCTGGCGGTGTTGGTTCTACCGTAGTTCCAGACACAGCTTCCTGAATAGCGATCCTCTCATTGCGTAGACCCGTTTCCTTTGTCCCACCTGTCACCAGTACCCCCGCAGTATTGCCCAGCGCTTTAAGCATTGCCTGCGCAACGGGTGAAAAGTCCTGACCGGCCATTGATGCAGCTAGACCAGTAATGAAGTTATTCAGGAACCCCGACACCTGATCGTTGAACTTATTCCAGTCAATAGAATTGAACTCGTTTAGCAAACCCGTGGCAAGGTTAGAAGCACCAACGGCAATCCCCGTCAAGGCGTCACCCATGCCTTGCCCCAGGTCCTCGCCAAAGTTCGGATCGCCTAATGTGTTGCCGATCTGCGCAACAATGGTTGATACAAAGCTCCCCACTGATGTCCCAAGATCAACGATCGCCGGATCGGATAACGTTTTTTCCAGTTCTGACCCAAAACTCTTGACGATCCCCGCAGCACCATCTGCTATCACGGTTGTGTCTACGCTGGCGGCAAAGTTGTTCAGAAAATCAATCACAGACGTCGAGAGCGTCGTCAGCGCCAATATCTGTTCGCTCTTGCCCTCAAACGATGTGGACGCAACGTTGGTAACAACGCCAAGGATCCCACTGACTGCCAGGTTGAACCCTTCCGATATCGCCGCGGCGTCAACGCTTTCTAGCTTTGTGCCAATGTCTACCAATGTGCCATTGACCAGATTATTGACTTCGGTTAGCACGCCAGTTTCGCCAAATAACAGATTGACACCCGTTTTGATTCCGGTGCCTATTTGCGTTGCAACAGTGGTGAAATCAATACCTGCACCATCAGCGCCCAGTTTGGAGAAAATAGCAGTAGGAAGCGTTTTCACAGTGCCGGCAATGCGTTCTGCCAATGCAGTTAGATCAATACCCCCTATGCCACCAATGGCTGTGTAGATAGCCGTGGGCAGGCTCTTAATGCTAGTACTCACTGTCTCCGCAATGGCTGTGAAGTCGAACGATTGCATTGTGCCAACCGCCGCATAAATCCCCGTTGGTATCGCCTTGATGTACCCTGCGATCCTCTGCTCAAGTGCGCCGAAGTCGATGTCTAGCGTTGTGTCATTGAAAGTGAATGCAATCTTGCCACCGGTGCCAACTTCGACACCGGCAAAGAAGTCACCAATCTGTACCTTGGCAATCTTGTCCTTTAGGCTTAACTCACCGGTGAAAAAGTCACCAATTGCCATACTCAACCCAAGATCCTTGGGTGAAATGGTGCCCGTGAAAAAGTCGCCAATTTGCGACGTGGTTGTGTAGTCGGCAAGGTTAAATGTGCCGGCTACGATGTCTCCAAGGGTAATACTTAGATCCTTCGTGGCATTATCAAATGATGCTTGGATACCGCCCCAATCGACACTGACAACCTGTGCCCCAATCGGCACATCCACGATTGCGCCGGTTGCCGTACCGAGTCCCGCCAAGATCCCGCCAACGATATTGCCGCCGCTTGCCAGGAAATCGAACTGTGTTTTTACATTTACAATCCGGCTCACGGTTCGATCTAGCGCGTCCGCCACATTCCCCGCAAACGCAATGATAGCTGGCGTGAAATCGCTTAGCATTGAGGTTGCAGACTGAAAAACCGTACGTAGTGCCGGTTGAAATTCGTCGCCAATTTGAATTTTGACAGACTCGACTACTCCACGGAATATCTCCATATCCCCGGCGAGATTGTCCATGCGCTTTGCAGCGCTATCAATGGCACTAGTGTTCCCCATCGTCTCTTGAAGATCTTCGTATCCATCTTTGCCGAGCTTCATCATGCCGTACGCTGCACGGTAGGCATCCGTGCCAAATAAAGTGACCAACGCATTGGTGCGCTGTTGTTCTGTCATGCCTGTAAATGTTTGATCCATGACGCCGGCAATTTCGTTAAGATCACGCAGCGCACCGGTTGAATCGTAAAATGCGTTCTGTCCATCCGCTGTGATTAGCCCTAATTCTTCCATCAGGACAGCGGCTTCTTTGGTCGTCGGATTCAAGCGCGTCATCATTGTCTTGAATGCCGTGCCAGAGTCCGAGCCGCTTTTAAAGTATTGCGCCGTTCCAGCGAGATAGGTGTTGTAATCCTTAAAACTGACACCGGAGGACGCGGCTACACCGCCGCCTTGAGCGAGCGCCAATCCGTAATCGTCAATGCTAAACTTGCTATTGTTGACAACCGACGTAATGCCATCCACAGCGCCGGCCATGTCTTTTGCTTGGATGCCAAAGATCGCCATTGCATCAGTACCGATGTCAGCAGCGGTTGAAAAATCTGCGCCGGTAGCGTTCGCCAAAAGCACAGTTGCCTTGGCTGCGCCCTCCATGATCTGAGGGACTTTCAACCCGTTACGCGCCAACATCTCAATCGCCTGGGCCGCTTCTACGGCTGAAACCTTGAGATTAGGATCGACGCCCAAGTCGAGCGCCAGCTTCTTCAGATCACCAAGTTCACTAGTCGTCGCACCTACCACGGCACCAATGCTGCTGATCTGCGCGTTGAAATCCGCTGCCGCCATCGATGCGTCAGCGAGCCCGCCGACAACGCCACGCACAGCATTGTTCAGCGCACGCACACTGCCAATCGCCGCTGCCGAAATAAAATTGCCGGCAGCGATCTTCATTACGCCACCAAGCGACGACTGAATGCCTTTGATGTCACCTTGCAGGCCCTTCAGTACACCCTTAGCCTGATTGCGTGCAACTATGTTGATGCCTAGTTCAGCAGTCGCCATCACTTCTTCGCTTTCGCTCTTGCCGCGTTTGCCGCTTTTGCCTGGTCGCGCTTGTTGCGCTCATGCTCCCATTTGCGCCGTGCGTATATTCGTGTGGCTAGCTCGTCAATGTAGTCGGCAGGTTGAGCGTGAACTTGTTCGTGCGTCCATCCGTGCTCTTCTGCCAACGTGACCTCCACGGGATACCGACTCGGCATAGGCATCGAGACGCCATGCATGATAGCGCGCTCGAATGCCTGCTCTATTCTTTTTTTTCGTCGGCGTCCAACTCCTCATTGGATTCGCCCATGAGCGCAAGCATTGCCTGTGCAGCGTCCTGATCTAGCGCTTCAATGTTTTCAGGCGTGCAGGCAAAGCCCTCAAACTCTGGACCCTCCCAGCTCACCATGCGCGCCTTGAAGATCTCCAATGACAATTCGGCAAAGTCAATCGATGCTTCCTGCGTGAACGGATCGACCTTGCTGCACTTACTGATCAGCTTTTGGCGCTTGCCGTAACTTAGCTTGCGGAACGTGATCTTGTGTTCGTCATCAAGCGCCTTGGTGACGTGATCGGATGTGGTGAAAAACTTAGACATTAATGACCCCCGCTGCCATAGGTGGCAACGCCATTCGTGAGTGCTGCCGTAAACGATAAACTATCCGTGGAACTCGCAACCGCGTGACCGTCGAGCGTAACCGTGGTGTTGCCGTCACTGTTGGTGTAGTCGCCAACCGTGTCGTACTTGCCGGCCCAATCGAGATTGAGAATGCGTGTGGAATCTGTGATGGCTAGGCGGAAGAGTAATGTACTGTTGGCACGATAGTTGTCACGCTGATCAGCAACGACCGAACTGTCTTCAAGTTCTAGCGTGACGGAGTAAGTGATCTCTGGCTGCGTCCACTTGTAGTCAACATAGTAGAGCTGCCCATCGCCAACGGGTACAACCTTTAGGCCAGTTGTTACGTTGATTTTTGCCGACATCAATACACCGGTCATCTGTGTCGTACCGATAGTGCCGCCCGACGCATCGATATAAAGCTTGGTGTGAGGGAATAGTGCCTCGTTTACACTCGGTGCCGACAACGAGGTTGTCTTGGCAGTTTGTTGCATCTGCCGACATATCCAATTACTAGAAACCATCCATGATTCGCCGAAAGAACCCGACAATTCAAACGATTCGACAAATCCGAATTCGCCCTCATATTGATCTTCAGCCACGACGGATGAGCCAGTCTCAATGGTGTAAGTCTTAATCGTGTTGACCGTTGTGCCACCGTATGGGTAGTTGTAAGTGCGCACGTACGGACCCGTTCCCGATGGCGTAGCAGTCTTAATGCCAGCCTCGAAAATATGTGCCACTTGCTCGTAGGTGAGTGGCGTTGATGGTTGCGCCCATGCAGCTTGAATCTTGCCGTCATAGCTTCTCTCTGGCTGCATGAAAGTTCCAATATTTTCCGAAACTATGGCACGTTCGCGCGTGTCTTCGAGCATGGAGAATTCTCCACGCCATAAAGTGGTGGCTGGAACCGCCGTTCCCTTGGTCGATTCACGTCCTAACTGCGTATAGGTCATACTAAATGGTGAGTATGCCAATTCGGTTACCTCTTTCTGTGAACAAAAAAAGGGCATCCAACCAACACTTTCTAGTGTCAGTGGATGCCCTCGCGTAATCGCAACAGCCGATATTTACTTGTGTGTTGCGCCTGTACTGCTTATTACTACATCGCTAATCGCTGATTTGATTCTCTCGGTACATTGCCTGATAACAACAACCATCAGAACGAAAACTTATTCCACCAACCGCACACCAACCGGTTTCCGCCATATTGTTTACAGCCGCAACAAGCTCAACGACTTCAAATCCTCTGACAACGGCATACTCGTATGGTTCTCTAATTGGCTTGGATTTTGGCTTATAGACATCGGTCATGTATCGCTGCTCGCCTCCACAACCGGCACATCCTCAGACTTCGCCTTGCTCGTCTTGCTCACCTTCGCCGGCTCAACCTTGGCGTAGATAGCCCCTGGTGTTTCCATGTTAGCTAAAATCAACGCTTCCATATCGGGATCGGCTTTGACCTCCCACTCGGCAATGTCACGAGCCGGCAAGCCCGACACGAATGGCGAATTGTAGCTTCGTTCAGGCAGGTATTTGTAAGCAATATCAGTGTTCATAGTCGCTCAGTTCTATACAAGTTAGGCTGTGTAATGTCAGGATAGTGCGCTTTGTCGCCGTCAATATGTCCACAGATGCAGCCTAGATCGTGCCTTTGGATAAATCCGTAATTGGCGCAATCCACAGCAAAGCACCAATCACTAGCCACGGTTCCATCGGTGCGAAATGCGATTTCTTCCAACACGTGGCGACGAATCAACGTACAGCCCATGCCGGCACCAAAGCTGCCAATGTGAATATCGGTAAATTCACGATTCAGTGTTGGCACTGCGCTCAGTGGCATTGACATTGCTCTATCAATAAAGCACAGCCACCTGCTTGGATCTCGCCTCGATACATACAACCCGTATGCCACATCTGCTTCAATTGCCATCAACCGATCAACCGTGTCAGCCGGCACAATCATGTCTGCATCGATATGCAGTAGCGCATCATAGCCACCGTTTAGCACTAGTCGCCTTGCCCGATTGTGCTTGTTGCAAAGATCGGCAAGTCTTGAAAGCGTGCCCCCTGGCTCTGTCTCAATGCCGATAGATGCGCAGCCAAGTGCGTCGATAGATTGTTGCGTCAGTGGATGAATGCGATGTGGTAATGGTCCATGCGGCGTGCAGATTAGGACATTCAGTTCGCGACCTCTTTCATGCGCACCGTGAAACGCATACCAAAGTGCTCAATAGCGTTGTACTTCATCGGCCCCGTAATATAGCTAATCTCAGCGCGCCCATTCTCGCTTACCACGTCAATCGTGCCGGACTGCATTGCTGCATTGATTGCCGTATACATTAGATCGGGCCACACCTTTGCGCTATCAATCGCCTGTGGCAGCAGCTGCCGTGCGTGATAGATATCCACAGCCAGCGTATGATAATTGCGTGTTAGTCCACTGCTGCCAAACTGCATAACGCCGTTGCGTGAGTAGACAATGGCACTCGGAAATTGATTAACTGATTCAGGCGGATCGGCATACACGTACAGACCTGGAATCGTATCCACAATCGTGCGCAACGTGTCAATGGTAGCGTCTAGGCTCATAGCATCGGCCCCGCCGGTTGCAGCAACGCAATCACCTGTGATGGTATCGGTGCGCTGTAAATCAACTGCCCTAATTCAATATTGACCGTGGCGTCTTGCAGTGCGGCCTGATAGCGCTTTAGGATCGACGCCGACCACATGGCCGTTGCTTCAACCACGTTCGGCGGTGGCGTCAGGCTGTAGCCAAACTTGCCGACAACCACGATCTCGCCATCTGTGACAAACCCCCACCCGTAGCCACTCAGCAATTCAATAAAGAACTTGCGGCCCTGATTGCGTGGATGTAGTCGGTAGCCTGCCGGTGGTATGGCTGATTCGTCACCATTCGTCAGGCTGGTGACGGACAGGCACGACATATCCAAAAGAAGTCGGCCATGATGGATGTCGCTATATTGATAGTAGCGAGTAGAGTCGGCGCTTACTGCGTAGCCACCCTCCGGTAGATTGTGCATCTGATCAATGCGCAGTGAAACGGCGTCAATGACGTTGGTAAGTACATCATCATCATCACCGCTCGTAATATTCAATCGACCATAGGAACGCACGTCGGATGGCGTGCAGTAAGCGACAACCGTCATCAGTTAGCCTTCTTGCTCTTCTTGGGTTCCGGCTTCGGTTCCTCTGTAACTACCAACTCGGCTGCATCTTCAGCAACAATCTGCGTGGCGGCACTGTCATCTAGGGAAACAACAGTGCCGGCCACATAGTATTGCTCCTGAGTCAGTTTGCCGCGGTAGTCTCTGGTAAATCTGATCTCAGTCATTAGAAAACCTTACGCTAGTGTCACGTTGATGTTGTTCGTGACGTACCATTCGCCTTGGTAGGCAACTACGGCAAGCCCATCGCCGATTGCACCACCGAACGTGCCAATGTCGCTAGACGCGTCGCCGGCGTTGAATCCGATGGTAGTTGCCGTCACGGTATGCGCTGCCGCAGTGGTAGATACGAACACAATCTCCACGCCATCGTGTGTGGTTGCTGTCGGTGCCGCCAACGTCAGCGCTGCCGCAGTGCCTTTAGTGATGAACACCTTGACTCGCCCGCTTGCCGGAATTGAGATGGCACCATTGGCGCTAGCCACTGCGATCTGATTAGAAACATCAGTCGCAGCAATTGACGCCAGTTCATCACCCGTCGCTACGTCGCGCTTTAGGTTATAAAGTCCTGCCATTTGCGCACCTCCTAGAGAGTAATGTTGTACGAAACCGCACTGGCTTCCGTATCCCGGTAGACCATACCGACACGCATGGTGCCAACAATCACAGTGCTATCACTGATAGCATCGCGTTGCACTTCAAACATCCAGCGCCGCTTGTAGCCAAGACGCCATTGATCGAAACGCACACCAAGAATAGAGCCCGTGGTGTTATTGCTGGCGGTATCAAGATCGACCTTGCCGGCAGTGTTCGCCTTCAGACCATATGTGGCATCTTGATTTGCACGGTGCATGTTTGCCGAGGCGAACACGCGTGCGCCGTAGATGCTGGTCAGCATACCCTCTTCAATGGTCGGTCGAATGAACACGTCACGAGTTTTAATCTCGGCAAGTTCAAGCGACTTCCAGTGAGTGTGCATATCGGTAATGAATGCAACTTTGGATTTATCAGCAGCATTGCGCCCACCCAAGCCCATGAGCTTAAGAGTTTCCAGATAATCCTCAAGCGTCAACGTGCCGGCGCTACGAGCATTGGCTGTATTCGTCACCAACGCCAACTTGCGAAACCCATCAAACAGCATGAACGCTTCAGTGCCGGCAGGTGTGCCGCCGATGTCGTTGATGTTCGTGGTGGCACCCGCTGCGGTGTCGCCGTCAAGGATGACGTGCTCCATCACTTCGGCAGCTTCCGCCACAATGTCACGGCGCAACTCGGACACCCACGGGATGAACGAATCTTCCTCAAGTTCGCCACTGTAGTTGATGGCTGCACCAAGCTTAGACACCGACAGGGTTTGCTTGGCAGTGTTCAGGCGGCTTGTGGTTTGCGTCGGGGTGACGCGGCCAGGATTGCTATCCTGCGCACTCGCCTGAGCAACCTTGTAGAAGGTTGGGCTTGTGCCAATGACGGGGATGATAATCGATTCGCTGCCTTGGGGAATTTCCACGGTTGGAATCTGCGCAGCAATAGGAGCGGCCAAACGAACCTTATCCCACAGCTGGGTGCTGTAGGTAACGCCAACCCACTCGTCACCATAGCTGGCAAGCGTGGACTGGTTTAACTCGTTCGCCTTCATCGACATGCCTGCGCCCTTCATTGCAGCCTTAGATGCAATGTATTCGCGCTCTTCGTCGCCTGTGGTTTCGGCAATGCGCACAGCCATCGCTTTGATCAGATCTTCGCTTGGCCCGGTGCTCATGCGACCACCGACACTAACGCCCTTTGCGCTGTTCAATACACCGGCGGCAAAAGCAAGGTCGTCAATACCAAGCGTGTCATACTTCCACAGGTTGCCGAACTTGGCTTGGTACGGCGCTTCTCCACCACCCGGCAAGCGTCGCGCTTCGGCAGCTTCGGCTTTTGCGGCTTCGATTGCAGCCTTGGCGGCGGTACGCTCTTCCTCGAATTGCTTTTCGAGTTCGACACGCACGGCTTCAGCGGAACTCTTGGCAGCGTTTTTTACTTCATTCTGTCGATCCTGTTCAGCCTTGACAGCGGCATCGCGTTGCGCGAAAACTTCCGCCACAGACTGAGCAACAAGATCCTTGACGTTCACTTCGTCCATTGTCTTATTCTCCATTACTTCAGATCGTTGTTGGTTGTCCGTCTCGCTTGCTTTTGCCGATGCCCGCCCTCGCAATGGTGTACTGCCATCACCTATAGCTGCATCCTCTGGCGCTTGCTCAGAGTCCGGTTCTATGTCATCAGGCAGAGTAAGCCCCGCCTGTGTCCATACTGCTTTCATCACCGGCAATGCCACGGCGTATTGATTCGCCGGTTGCCGGTTGCCTACTGCATCAAAGATACTCAGTTCCGCGACGGGCCAATGCGTGATGTGCCCGTCTTTGCCCTTGCGAACTAGGTGCGTAATTGAGCCACTTGACGCACGTGCCACACCCTGCTTGGCAGCTTCCCACACGCGCTTGGCGTAGGCGCTTGCCTTATCCAGTACCACACGATACCAATGTCCTTTGTTATCAACGTGGCTATAACTTGCTGTGCCAATGTATGCCGGCTCACTGGACGGACGGTTATTTTCGTCGTAGCCGTGGAAGTAAATTGCCGGCACAGCCTTGAATTGTTCGGTGTACGTTTTCGTCTGCTCGCTGAAATACTCACCGTCAGAATCACGTCCGGCATTGTGCCCACCGAATGGGACGCCCAGCACATCAAGTGCCCACACATCGCCATCTGATTTGATAGCACGCACAAGCCCGTAAATCACCGGCTGCGCTTCGGCTGTGGATTTCTCTGCGCTCTTGACGTTGATCTCGATCTCAACCTTGCCGTTATCCTCTTCGCAATCTTCTTCCTCACCCATGCCCATCAGCGGGAAGTCAAGCCGTTCACCGGCCCAAATCAAGCTGACTTTTTCAACTCGCATCGGCGTTGCCGGAATCATCAGATCGGGCATCGGCATTGCCGCCGGTAGGTAAGCCACAGTGATATGTGGCGTAAACCCGTGGTCGGATTCTTCGATATATTCGTCAACTTCTTCGCATAACTCCGCACGAAGGTCCGCCAACTGTGGGCTGTCGTAGTTCAGGAACAGCGGGTATTGCCCTTCGCTTTCACTGAATCGTCCGTAGCCGTTGATCGTGCCTTGCAGTGGGCTGTAGCACTTGGCGCACTCGGTAATGGCGGCAACGATGTCGTTCTTGCTACCTGCAATAGTCGCCACGTCATCAGCCAAGTAAAGCAACGTCACGTGGTCACATTCGCCGGTTGCCATTTCGCCGACAAGACCACGCACGGTGCCAATCTGTTCGGGCGTCAGCATGAGCGCAATCATTGCGCCTTGGTTCGCCATCGGATCGATCTGCACTGCCTTAGTTTGAATCGTGGTCGTCATTGCTTCCGGCTCCATATCATTCACCGTGGCCACAATGCTCGTTGCAGCACTACGGATGTCGTTCAGTCGTTGCCGGTCATTTCGATTATTGCGTGCACCTGGCATGTCAGCCCCGAAAAATTGGAATAAAAAAAGGGCGAGACAGACAACCTTTCGGTCATCGTCTCGCCCTCGCGTAATCGCAACAGCAAATATTTAGTTGTGCGTCAATCCCAAGTAAAGCCTTGAGTCAGTCGCAAAAGTTCGTTTGCGTTTCTCTATGTAGCGCCCCACATAAACCGAGCACTTAACATGCCTTGACGCATTCACATTCCTAGTGGCATTGGGTGCAACGTTCTTTCACCATCACCATTTAGAACGATTCTAATTATATCACTAGCTTACCGAATCGTCAAGCACTTTAGTGAGTCTTTTCGTTTTCGCAGTTGTCCACGTCAACACCCTAGAAAACGTCACCACGCAGCGTGTGGCTAGACGGATTGCAGGACGGTAAAGATAGCGTACGTGCAATGGTTCAGTCACACTGTCTCCAAGAAATAACTTGTTTCCACATGCATCACCGGTCGCTTTGGGTAATTATTCTGCTCATCCATGCGGCAAACGATAATGGCACCTGGAATCATATCGTCCTTGGGCAAAAATCTTAATCCTAAAATCCTAATGTAGGTTTCTTCTTCGTTATATTCACATGGTGTGTACGGCAAATATCTCGATGACTGCGATTCGTACTTTATGCTCAGTGTTATCATCTTTGCCATCGAGTAGTTACAGACAATGCAGTCAGGATCGCGTCTGTTCCCCCGTGTATACGATTCGATTAGTAGTGCAATAAAATCAATCACGCCGTCAACCTCGCCAAATGGTACGATGCCAATGACAACCCGATCATGGCAAGAATCACAGTCTGTGCCTGATCTCTTGGCGCGGCACCACTCGCTAGGATGATCAGAAATGCGGCAATGTTAATGATGATGGCTAGCCATTTAAATAGTCGGTTCATGGCTTTGTCTCCGAATTATTCAGGCGTCGAATTGGGGCGTCAATGATCACTGTCTCGGCAATCAAGTTGGCAATCTTTTCATCGATCCATTTTGGGCTGTTCCATCTCGCCGGCTTTGTTCTGTACGTCACAGTATCAGGCGGCATGACATATCCACGCTGTTCACCATGAGAGCGGTCGGATTCTCGCAGAAATCCTCTTGGTGGCGTTGATTCTGTGGATTCACCTTTGATCAACCGTTCTGCGAATTCGTCGGCAATTTTTTTTGCTGCTGTTTCCATAGAATAAGCAACCATGCGCTGGAGCGTTTCGTTGTCAACTTCTTACAACCGTTGGCACAATTCTTCACTGATTGGAATACTGATCTTCATCTTACTCGCTTCTCCTTCGTCCGTGGCAACTCGATAAACAATAGGTCGCCATTTGTAAATTTTATCTTGTATACAATTGTATCAGCGTCAGGATTGGCGTGGATACTACTTTGCGTGCTTTTTATCACAGCACCACTTTCAAGCTTTTCCAGAAACTCACGCAAATTATCTATATTGATTGTTCGTTTCTGTGGACCTTGGATCGATTGCTCTCCCCTCAGTGCCCTTCTTGCATCATAGCCACGTCTAGTCATTTCGCCTTCAATCTCGATCAGCGTCATTCGATCAATGGGAATGCGCCATGCGACTTTGTAAGAAGCCATTAAATCGTCAAGGCTCTGTTCGGACAATGGAATTTTCATCGCACCCGCTTCTCTTTCGTTGTTGGCAATCCGAACGCATTTTCAAGTGCAGTCAATCCACGGATGCGTTCTTCGCGCTCACGAATAGTGATATAGTTTTCCAGGCGCAGAACGCGCATAATGAGATCGTTGTATTGCTGCGATGATAGTTGGATTATAGCATTGTCCGGCAATGGTTTCAAACTATCGCTCATTGTTCGATCTTCTTTGCCTCCACAAGCCAGGTGTCGTCGGGTTCTTGTGTAATCGTCAGGGCATATTCAGGCGGAACACTGCCATAGTCGCAAGGCTCAAATAGCGCTGAGAAAGCCTCATACTCAATATGATTCAATACAAACATGTGCTCAGCACGTACAATAATGAAATTGCCAAAGAGACTACATAATTGTGTGCCAGTTGAATACCCAAGGGCGTCTCGGCTTATATTGAATCGCCCAACACGATGCTGCCTGATTAGTTCGTTGTATACCGGCTGTTCCTCGCTCAACTAAATCGCTCCCTCAATCGCTTGCGCAAAATCACTTTCAATTGCATCCATGTTGCTTAAAATAGCTTCCTCATCATTTGTCCAACGTCCCACGTGGGTCGCGCTCTGTTGCTCTTTGCTGCCAACATACGGTCCATAGCTGCGTCCACGCTTATCCCGAACAGCGTTGCCGAGCACGCCCGTAATACCGTCGCCGTTCTCATTGATTTCCGAGGTCCATTCACGGCCGTAGTTGCCTGTGCGTTGATAGGTGCTGCCTGATGGTGGTGCCGGATAGATCGCCATCGCACTTTGCAACCGTCCCATACTGCGCGTCATCGGCGGGCGCAAAACCCGATTTTGTTGCAGTGCGTTTAGCTTGGCGAATAGGGCAGTGTCGCCGTCTAGTGTGATGCTGATCATAGTTTATTAGTCCACATAGGGTTGAATAAAGCAACGACATGAGACGTGTGCCGGCGGGAATAACCCACCCGCAAAATTGCCACGAACATCAGTAGTCGTCCCATTTAATGGCTGGCAAATTTGACATACTTTTTCATCAGATGCCGTGTACCAACGCATTTGAGTGATTACCCCGCCAGAAATCAGACTGATTCGCATTCCTTCAGCGAATGAGCGGGTGGTTTCAGTCACGCTCACGATCTCAGCACGCCGCCTACTAAACAATGTCCGTTCGAGATCAGCAATCAAATCATTGTACGTTCGGTCGTTTTGCACCCACTCAGCAAGCAAGGTCCGTAGTTGTCGCTCACTAGTGGTTGCCATCGATTGAAGAACAGTGTTGGCATAACCATCGCCAAACCCTGTTCCGAACTCTGTGCCATTACCTAGGATCCACGCCAGAACATCGCTATTAATCAGATCCCAATCAACACCATTAATGAATGCAGCTTTGCCGACACCCATCGCCCATTCGGTTTGTTGTCGCCCGATGTCAGCACCTAGCAGTGCACCATCGGTAAGCATAGCCACAAGCGCATCACGCAAGATTGACTGATTGTCCCGATAGCGCTGTACAGCAATGTCTGGCGTGATGTTGTCGGGTGTTGTACCCGCCGGTGCCACTTTGCGCATGATTTGCCGTAGCGCCTTGTGGATTAGCTCAGTATGCTTGTTCTCTAGCTCGCTGCGTTCACTGTCTGCGCCATCCGCACCCGGCATCGGTCTACGGGTAGCTTTGCCACTCAGATTGAAAAAAGGCATCAGTGCCGGCGGCATCCTCCGATTCGCGCACGTCGGCAACGATGGAAGCCTTTTGTGTTGGTGTCATGTGCTCAACAATGAAATCATCAGGATCGCCGCCCGGTCGCTTTTTCAACCACTTGCGAAACGCCTTCATCTCTGCCACTTGCTGCTCGGTTTCATCTCCATCGTCGCTAACGTTTTCGCCAACGTCACCCCGTGTCGCTTCTTCTGTAGCTGTGGGCGCCATCAATTGCCGCGGTTGCGCCACAACCACAGAAGAATCAATGGACGGCAGCAACGATGTGTCAAGACCGACGATGGCAAATAGTCGCTCCACCGGCACACCCACGGCCACACCCGCTGCAATTGCCTCAAACTTTGCCTTGAGTTCCGCCGGTGGTTCTTTATCGAATGGTGGCAAACCTAGTGATGTACGCGCCTCGGCGCGGGTAACAATGCCGCTGTTGACCTGGTATGCAAATACCTGTGTCAATTGCGCAGCCGGGTCTGTAGGCTCTGCCGCCGTAGGCTCTTGCTTGACCGGCTCATTTAGCAATCGAATACCACGAGCATCGGCCAACGGCTCTAATGCATAGTACTCTTGGCGCAACTCATCAATCGTCATCACCTGCGCAGCTGCGTTCTGTTCGGCAATCTCCATGCCACGGTCGACGATGCGAATATCATCGAATTCGCCAATCAGGTTGTCGCCATACGCCGGCAGCAAATCATTCGTGATCTTCTCTGCCATCGCAACTAAGTGCGGCCACACACCTAGCTCAATGAATGTCGCCTTACCCGCTTTGCTATTTGCTTCGGTTGCATTGACTGCCGTCATGGACGCTAGCCCAGGCGCATAGATACCGTAAATCTCCTCTTTGTTAAAGGTACGTCCGGCTAAAAACTCCATGTCCTTCTGCGACATCGCCATATTAATCCACGAAACACCGCCCTGCCCAACGTTGCGCAGCATCATCAATTGACGATTCGTGCCCCCATGTTGCGACGTAATGTCAGCTTTAATTTTCGACCACCGCACATCGTCAATCATGTCGCTAAAAGCCAGTGCGCCAGGTGCCTTGGCGTTGTTCTTGTCAAAGTAGTTTGTGTTCCATCGCTGCATGGCAAGATCGCCGGTTGCGATAGTGGCTAGCGATTCGATGGGAGACAAGCCAACAAACTGTGACAATGGATGGTAGCGTTTAAAGTGAACAATCTCATAACGTGGAATAAATAGATCCTCACCCGCATCCGTTTCATAGTTGTAGCCACGAATGAACATCCGTCCATCAGGTACAGGCGCAAGTTTGTTGGACGGAATCACCCAAATTTCATCGGGTTCCGATTTTTCATCCTTGCGGTTTAACCACCAATACGCATTGCCGGTTAGTGCCCGATAGCTCAGTGTCGCCTCAATTAGTTCAAAACGAGACATCAGTGGATTCGGACGGCGTAAGCGCAACTCAAATGGATGATTGTCGATGGCGTTGGTTTTTTCACCCTTGAGCTCTGAAACACCGAACGGCACAGTCGCCGCCATGCTCGCCACAGACGACACGGCAATCTGTACCCATGATAGCCGCTGATACAACTCAAGTTGCGCTGTGGGCATCGTGTGATCAGGCGTGCGATACATCTGATCTTCTGCTGTCATTCGCAGCCAATCTGCCTGTACCTGATCAGCTTTGCGGTATCCAAGCCAAGATGCTACGCTATCTAAAATTGTCGCCATGTATGTTAGTTCCTTATGCGAAATCTACCAATTGATCGGCTGTCGCCAAGCCTCTTGACCATCGAATCATTGCCTGCGTAAAAGCGTCCACATCATCATCGTGTGCGGCGTTCGGGAAAGCCGCACAATTATCAATAAAACCATTCACCCATGAATATAGCGCTGGGTGTGGCAGATAGACGTTGTGCGATTCAACCGATGGTGATGCTGCATGTGCTCTTGCAATTTTGCCACCCTCTGGATTAACAGCAATCATGCCATCAATCTTGCCTTGCAATAGTTGAATCACTGCCGGCCCGTTTGCCTTGTCCTCAATAAGCTTGGCATAGGCTTGCGGCCACCTGTCTGTAAAAGTTGCTATTGCCCGAATAGATTTGTTGATATCGGCACGCTCTTTGTAATAATCAATCATGTACTTACTTGCGCCGACACATCCCCAAACTTGGCCGGCCACAAAATCACTACTTTTGGTATCCTTGAATGCGAGATCCCAACTTTGCAACATCTGGTCGAATTCATCCGGCAAGTCAACGGCATCGATTTCGATGTACTCATTATCGTCAAGCCTGATTGTAATCGGTGGCATCGTGACATCCTTGGGCTTCCAGTATCGCCAATCAGACTTAGAGAAAATGCCACCGGAATCAGGCGACGGTCGTTGTTGCAACTGCCCTGCCACAGCGTATCGATCCATGCTACTTTCGAGTCCGGCCAATGCCGTTGGTGTAAATCGCTCTGGCCAAAGTAATTGCCCCACTTCTACACGCGGATCGCTCCACCCTATCGATGTAATGCGGCTTGTTTCTTCATAGCGTGCAGGTAAGCATAAGTGCTCATATTGCTGACCGTCGGACTTCATCTTCTCCAACAAGTGTCCTGTTAAATCCTGCTCATGCAATCGCTGCATGATAACAACCTTAACAACTTTATCAGGGTTGTTACCACGAGTTGACATGGTGTTATCCCACCAGTCCGTCACGGCTTCCCGTGCTGCCACGCTATGCGCATCTGCTTGTTTTAGCGGATCGTCAACAACAATAAAATCACCACCCTCGCCTGTGCCCATTCCGCCAATACTTGTCGCAATTCGATAACCGGTCTTATCATTATCAAATCTTGTCTTCTGATTTTGATCGCCTGTTAAGCTAAATGCATTACCAAAATTACGCTGATACCATGTAGATTGAATAATGCGACGACACTTGAGCGAATCACGAATTGCTAAATTTTCGCCATAACTACTGTACAGCCATCGTGACTCTGGTTTCGTTGTCCATACCCACGTTTGCCAAAAAACGCAACACAATAATGATTTGGCGTGACGTGGCGGGATATTAATGATTAAATTGCGAATCTCACCCCGTGTCGCAGCTTCTAAATGCTCAGCAATTGCATCAATGTGCCAGCCATGAATATATTTATTTGCCGGCTCTACAATGTGCCATGCTTGCCGGATGAACTCAGCTAGACTTTTGCGTGCCAGCGCTATATTGATTTCGTCAAGCGTGGGTATTTGCATTTTCCATCTTTGCCACCATATCGCGCATGGCTTTTAATTCATCCACAGACAATTTACTGAGATCGTGTTTGATTTCGATAGGCCCACCATTCTTACCTGTATGTTCTATTTCCTGCTTTTGTCTCCGGCCACCCGTCTCCGATGCCAAATCCGCAAGTGTGGATCTGTACTCGCTAATCAATGCGGCATTAAATTTCACAATGTCAACACGTGTTGCATTCTCACCACTGCCAATCTGTTTGACGTCAGGCAACCACACCTTGTGCTGCTCAAAGCCTGCTTGTGTGACACGTGGTGCATTGCCGGATAAGGTTGCAGCAATTAGATCCTCAGTGGACAGCGATTCTGGTTCCGACGCCTCGTCGTAGATCTGCTTTTCCAAGAATCGGGCAAGCTGCTTAAGCTTAGTCACCCGCTCATAGTCAAGCGCTAAACCCTGTTCAATAACCTGTTTGCGCTTTTCATTTTTTGTAGTTTCAAGTTCGGCATCGTAGGCAGAGGCACGTAGTTGCCAGTCAAAGTCAGTAGACCAACCTTTTAAGGTGTCTAGGGATTCCGTAGGCTGTGTTTTTTTGTGGCTTTTAGTGTACTTGCCATGCAGTTTCGGCAGTGACCGCGACGGACCCATACGCAAATAATCGTTACACGCTTGCACGGCCCGATCTGTCTCATTATCCTTACGCTCACCTGCCAATGGCTCAAGTCGCTTTGTCATCTACTCCCCACCTACCGGAAAACGCAAGACATGAGTAAAGCTGCCATCGCCATTATTTTGCGTCGTCACCTTGCACTGTGCTGCAACCGCTTCCAACTCCCGCAACCGATTCGCCGCCTCATGCAACACTAAATCAGCGTCTCGATCTCGCTCTGCCGGTATGCGCATGTAAAATTCATGCAAACCCGCTTCGCCTTTTGTGACGGCATCGGATAGTTCGTTAAGGCGTGCCGCTAGTACTTCGGTCGGTATGTGGTCGCCGGTTTTGTATTGGTGGCTCATGTTTCACTGCCCGCATCCACGCTATCGCCGTGGCACTCGTCCCACAGATCATCGAGTTCGCTATTCACGCTTGACAAGAGTTCGATGCCTGCATTGTGGTAATCAATCCCGTTGCCGAATGTGGTTGCGTCCAAATCAATCGCGCCTTGACGCATCAACTCCAAGCCTTTTGATAGCGATTCACCACCATCGAGTCCATTGAGCCAAATGGCTTCAACGTCACTGTTGCTACCGAGCGCTTCCCACTCAACAATGAATGATTCGGCGTAGCCATTGTAGGCGGTGATGATGTCAACATATTCAGCGTTCAGGATAGGATCTGCGATGTCGCCGCTATCGTACGACTTGTGCCAATCATACAGTCCTGAATCATAGTAGCCACGATTCAGATCGCTGTATACAAACCTTGCGGCGTCACTCCATACGCATGTGTCAGTCACAGCCGCCGCTGGCGCTTGTGGCGCTTCCGCTGTGGATAATGCGATCAGGATACCAATCAGTAGTTCAACCATTTATTCATCCACCTTCAATACAGTCCACTTAGCTCCTCTAAGTTTCGCCAACTCGACCAGCACTTCAACGTTCATCAATTCTTCTAAATCAGCAAGCGTCAATGGTTGATCATACTCACACGCGTCGCCACTGTGCAGCCCGTTGCGATACAGGATAGTATCGCCGCTTTGCTCAAAGTTGCGCCGGTGCCAACGTCTGGCAATGTCTTGTGATGTCATTAGATAACCCACTCGTCATGCACTTCGATAACCGAATCCAACTCGACTGCATCCCAATCGATTGTGTATTTGGGATCGACAAGTCTCGCAAGTGCTGGCACATCGGTAGATAGCAACGCATTGGACAGTTGCAGCGGCTGATCGTATGTTAGCTCAATGTAGCCACTGCCAAGATTGTATAGCCCCCCGCTAGGCGGTAGCATGTTGCTGATCTCAACGGTGAACCATTCGTCACTCACCGCCGGCACAGCCGCCTTACTCGCCACGGTGCCAACGACAGCGGCGCTTGCAATGCCTGCAATTTTCTTAAAGAAGTCTCTGCGATTCATGATTAATCCTTTGCTATTCATCACTCGGCACATCGCCGACACGCTTGCAAATAAAGTGGTAGCCATCCACACTGGTCCCGCCTAGCCCAGCCTGCGCAAACGCTTTAATATGCGCCTTGGCTTCGCTGTCGGTAACGACTAGCTCGGACAGCGTGTCGTGCGTGGATAGATTGATGATGTAGACTTCGTAAAGCGTTAGTGACATGGTTGGTTGCTCCTGTTTGGACTGTGAATATGATGCTGTAAATGTTTGGTAGCCATTTGATTCGTAAATAGAATTATCGCTACTGCCATCATTCGCTTTGAAACGAACCTTATACGTATACGTGCCGTCATTGTGAACAGTCATAAAAAAACGAGCCCCTTGCCCTGCCCATTTAAGTAGCTGAGTAGTAGTGACATCGGGTTCAAAGTTATAGAATTCATCTACATGAATGATTAGTTCACTTACCATTCAGTCCACCCTCCACCCCTCTTGACTTATACCCTTTACCCGTCAGTATCAGCACGGCATTGTCGATATCGGTATCATCGAAAAATTCGGCAAGCAACACCTTGATTTCGCTGAAGCGCTTTTCTTGCGTTTTGGCGCAATGCCAAGTAGTGAAGTTGAGCATCTCAACGCACATGCGCAACGGAATAGGTAGCTCCGATAATGTAAGGGGTGCGCCCGTGGCTGAATCGTAAGTGTATGCTGTCTTCGGCGCGCCTTTGCTAACCAAGTCTAGATAGCATCTAGCCAGATTCGATTCGCTGTACTTCATAGTGGCGAGTTGCATTGCCTCATCGTGGTTGATGACTAGTTCGTCATTTGTTGCCATCGCCATCTTCCATCCCTCTAATCGTCGCCGTCCGAATATCCGCCGACAACTTACCAACCTTGACGTAATCCCGTTGCGCCTTAGCCTGCGCTAGCTCGTCCCACATGGCTTGCGTGTGCGGCTGTGGCTGAATGTAGCCTGTGGTTTTCATCGCTGCCTCACCCATTCGGTCGAATCTTCTGCTGTGCGATTGCATCCGCGATTGCGTCACGTAGCGACTCAAACGATAGTCCAAGAAGCGCTGTGCGAAAGTATCGAATCTCATCCGTGTAGCCATGAACCACGTTCACAAAACGAGCATCGCCAATCTGTTGAATCACGACACGTAGATCAATGCTGTCGCTCTTGCGTATCCATGTGGTCTTGTCTACTCGCTCAAAGTTGAGACTGCGCAGAAACTTATCCATACTATGCTCTCGGTATAATTGTTTGTGTCGGTGTGGCGGATACTGTCAACGTACCAGTGTATGGCGGCCCGCTCTCACTAGTACCATAGTAAAATTTAACATCGTACGAGTATGTACCGGTCGTCAATTGCGCCGTGGTGTCATCATCCAGCGCAATGTCCACCTCATCATCATCGGTATTGATGGATATGCTTCCACCAACCAAGTCGCCCGCAGCACCACTCAGAACAATTAATCCGTCCGCCTCTGCGTCGCCTGGATTAGTGACAAGAATCTGAATCACCGACGCTGTGTCCACCTGCGTGATCGTGCCCGACTCTTTTACGGTAAATCTAGCAGCAACCCAGTCCGCCGGCGCGACGATGCCTGTCAGTGTCGCACTGAACGTGGACGCACGAATGATCTGCAAAACACCACTAACGTTACCGCTAGACGACGCTGCTGCCGGAATGACATTCAGTGCTTCAATGTCAGCTTGAATGGCGACTTGCGTAGCAGTAAGTTCGGCGCTGGTTGCCGCGTCGTATGTAGCCAGCGCGGCAGCAATGTCGCCCGTACTAGCAGGTGCTACTGGCAAATTGTCTGTCTTCGCCTTGATTGCAGCAACCTCTGTATCGATGTAACTTGCGACTGTTGCCAGACTCGCGGCTGTTGCCAGGGCGGCATCGGTAATCGCCGTGTCAACCTCGGCATTAACCTGCGCCGCCGTCAGCGTGGAGGTTGCCGCTGCAACCACGTTTAACCTGTCCGCGCCGCCGATCCATTCAGTGCCGGTAGCGTCAGCCCAACGCAGTTTAATGTAGCCGCCTGCGCCCGCCGCTGTCGTTTCGGCTGCCGACAACGTGATGTCAATGAACTCGCTACCCGATGGTGACACGACCGGATCGTTGTCGAGCGTGTCCCATCCACCGCCATTGATACTGATCAGAAAATCGTTGGCAGCGTCAATAGTTGGATCCGTTTTAGCAACGCCTGCGCTGGCGGCATCTTCAACTGTGAGTGAGACACTGTAGGTTTGCCCTGCGATTGGATTTGTCATATCTAAAGTGAAGACCCCTAGTCCTATGGAGTTATATCGCCAAAAATCGATTAATACGCACGGTGCCGCTAACGACTCGCACAACAACGGTATGCTCATCGTAATCCATATTCCATACACTCAGGTACGCGGTCCCTTGTTCGCTTAGGTCAACTTGTTGCTCTTCGCTGCCATCCACGGTCCAGGCATAAACGCCCGCGCCCACGCTGTTGTTGCTGTCAAACCCAAACGAGCAGAACGTACCCGTCCAACTGATTGTGCTGTTGACCGTGGACGATGTGCGTGCGGTAGTGCTCACCGTTGACCATGTGCCCGTCTCACCATCGTTGTCAACACCCGTACGGATTTGGCTTTCTCTCTCATAATCTGCCGATTCAGCGTAATAGCGGGACGGTAAGACGCTTGGTTTGTTCGGTGCAATTGTCGCAAGCCGTGGGTACATAGCACCTGCAATTAGAGCGTGCCCCGCATCGGATGGGTGAACGTTGCCAGGAGATGCTATATATGGCTCTATATCACTGTCATCGTAAGGCTCCCCCACCACTGCAACAATCGCGTCATCGAATCGAGCGGGCGTCAGACCGTAGAGCGAACAAAGAGCAAGCCATTTATCACGTACATCCTTCATTGTTTGCGTGACATAGCTGTAATCCTCTGGTCTGGTAAAAATACCAACGACCAACATGGCGGAGGGGAGTTCTGTCCACAATCTCCGTATCAATGCTTCGGCAGTTGGCGCAAAGCCGTCGCTGCGATCTCCAATTTCGTCGTAGCCATCGTTGACCGCAAAGTCAACGAACACAACAGCGGGCGAATAGTCCAACACATCGGTTTGAAGGCGCACCAGTCCGTACCATGATGGCGTGCCACCTTCTGCCGATTCAATCGATGTAATGGTGTAGTTCAGCTTGTTTTCGTTGAGCCACTTACGTGTTAGAGCCCGCCAGCTTGTTCCCTCATTTTCCGTACTGCTTGCGCCGCCGGTGATACTGCCGCCCAACCAAACCACATCAATGTCTGGACCAGGCTTGGTCATGAAAAACCCCTGCGCTTCACAACCGCCACCGGTACACCATAGTCCGTGATAGCCATTGTCAACGATCTCTGCGTCACTGATCGTTTGGTCGCTACCAACCTGAACATCGCCATACCAAAGCTGGAAAGTGGTTGACGCTGTACGCCTTACCTCAACGTGCGCCCCGGCGAAGTATGTGGCACTGCTGCTAATGAGTTCTGTTATTGTGCCACTGACAACTTTGGACATTTTCACAGTCTCGGTAATGCGGTCGAAGCGTGCCCGCACGTAAGATGTGGGATCGCTGGTGCTATTGGCACAGACTACAACACCAGCGTGCTGTCCATCAGGTATATTCCAGCCTGCCCGTACAATAACCGGTCCCGTCACAACTTGGTCACGGAAGGTCATCAGCGACGCGGGAACCATAATCTTTGCTGATACGTTGTCAAAGTAGAGACTAGCGTTTGGCGCAATGCCACGCGATAAAAAAAGCTGCTGGTTAGTGACAGATGGCGCAAGTGTCACTAGTGCGTCCGTCCAACTTGTACCGGGGGTAATCGTCCCACCCACCGTTGTTGACGCACCGCTCTGAATACGTATGATCGCTGTGTCGTCTGACGCACGTACACGCACCGCAACACGCTCGAAATCACCAACGGCTACAGCCACCGTTTGCCGTATGCTGCAACCACTGCTTGAACCGTCAATGTCAAAACGGGCACTGTAAGTGCCGGAATCAACAATCGTACTCTCTTGGTTGACCGTGGACGATCCGGCGATAGTTTCTGTCCAACTCGTCAGATTGGTTGCGCTAGACCAATTCTCAAACGCACCATCAGTAAGCAACTCACTGCCAACCGATGGCGTGTTAGTCGCTGCGCCGTTGACGATTTGCCATGTACTAGCATTGAGCCAGCCATTACCGAGGCTACCATCATCGCGATCAAAAAGATCGATAAATCGCGGTGTGCCACTTACTCCCAACCTGCTACCCAGCAATCCACTACCCAATAATGTCATCGCTGCCTCACCATCAGTCGGATTGTGCGATCATCCTCGCGCCCTTGGTTCGTAACGATATGGCAAGTCACGTTATAGTTCGTGCCGGCAGTGCCACCGCTAATCCATGCGACGACAGCCGTGGACGTGCTAGCCAATGCGCTGCTGTCTACTGTAATGCCATCGTCAGCCGTGATTGTGTGGCTAGTGATTATCTCCTCGGAGCCTAGCCAATCAGAATAGCCATAGCCATTTGTCAACGACTTCCAGTCCCACCGGTAATCAAGCGTTGCGTCGGGATCGTGTGTAAATCTATCGCTCATGAGTAGTACACTCTCAATTCTCGCAGTGCCGCAAACACTCGTGACTCACGCAACACAGCGAAGATTCTGATCAATGGTGTGATGACATCGGACACAGCGAATGGAATGTACGCACGTAGCAAGATCGCCCGATCTGTGCCATCCACCGTGCCATCTGCGCTTGGCAACATCCACACGGAAACGCCTAGCGCAGCGCGTCGCTTGGTTGCGGTATCAATCGCCATTACGACCACTCGCCTTTGGTAAAGGTGTCACCGTCGTCAGTCACGGTTGCCGTGTTCTGTGCCGTCACGCCGTCGTCGGCGTACAGCGTTTGCGTGGTGGATGATTGCGTCAGCTTGTTACGTGCGAGCTTCATCAGCCATCCAATTTTTGCCGCCAATGAAGCGGTCGCGCTTGGCGTGCTTGTCGGTTCGGCGTAGGTGTCTACATTGAGCGTGTCCACTACCTGAGCGTTGACATCCGCTTTTGCCTGTGTGCCTAGGGCATTGACCGTGCCGACCGTGACGCCACTTTGATCAGCCGCTAGACTGTAGCCCGCCTTGCTGCCACTTGCCACTACCACACCATCGGTGCCGGTATCAGCAAGCACATCGGCAATTGCCTTGCCAAGCGTGCCTGCTGTCGCATGTCCGCTCATCGCTTCGTCCAGAACAGCATCAGCAATCGCTGCCGCTGTCGGATCGTTGAGATTCGTGTTAGCCGTCAATGTACGTGTGCCATTTGCCCACACGTCAGCGGCGCTATGTGTGCTGAAACCACTTGCCGTCACCCACGCTGCATCACCACGATCCCTCAACGCCTCCACGCTGTCCGTCGTGTTGGCGTAAGCACCTGTGCCCGATCCGCCATTAGCATTGATGGCCGTCAACTCAGTAGCGTTGTCGGTAGCAATAGCTGAATCCTTGCGGAACAACAATTGGAAGTATTTTAGAACCTTGCTGCTGAGTGTGGATATCGATGATGCCGTGGCAAGCGCTGCATCACTGATTGCCGCGTCAACCGTGGCGTTAATTTCCGCTACAGCATCGGCAGCCAGCGCATCAGCGTCAATGGCATCGGTAGCAATGGTTGCAGCCGTAATCGCGCCGGTGGCAATAGTCACACCGTTTGTGACACTCGCCACACTGCCAACGACATTGCCGCCAACGTTGCCCGTCACCGACGCTGCTATTGGCGTCGCTGCTGTCGCTGCCGTGGTGACAGAGGCTTTCATGGTTGCAGTAAGATCACCGTTCGTCGGCGCATTGGTTAGATTTGTGACGGTGGTGATTGTGCCCGCCGTGATATTGGTTGGCGTAGCTAATCCGCTCTGAATTTCGGCTATGGCATCCGATGCCACCTTGGCGGCAGTGATGGCGTCGCTGGCGATCTTTGCCGCAGTGATAGCACCATCGACAAGACCCGCAGCAGTCACAGATGGGATCACGTTATTGGTGCCAGCGTAACCCGTGCCATCGAAGAAAGCTTCAGCGTTATCGGCTGCGGTTGCATCGCCGCTGATCTGCCCAACATCCACACGGACATCACCAAGCTCTTCGGGATAGATGGTAATCACGGCAGTTTTTGCATCCGACTTGACGATTACCGCAATCGTGTCGCCGTTCATTTCGCCGCTGCTCAGGTCTAAGTAGTAGACGCCGCTGGCCGTGGCAATCTCGGTCGCTTCGTTCGTGCAGTCTGAGAAAGTGCCGCCATCAATCGATACTTCGCTGTCAAGCCCCGCCGCGCCGGTCTTCAGATTGCCGTCCGCGTCGAAGATGGGGAACGTTACTCGAAACGCTGTGTTTTTTCTTGGAATCGGACGGGAATCACTCGCTGCCATTGATTAGCTCCCTACAACCTCTTTAAGTTGCGCTTGCAGTGCAGCTTTCGCCGTGTTCAGCGCTGCCACGGTGTTTGTGTGTTCGGTGCGGTGCACATCAAACGCGTCCTGCGCCGACTCAATCTGCGCATTGACCGCGCTGATCTTGGTCGTGATGCCGCCAACGCTGACGATTGCGCCAACGTCAGACGCATCTAGCTCTGCCTGAACCGCAGCGCCAACCAACGCACCAAGGTACGCCGCAAATTCAGTTACACTTGCGCCAGATGCGATTTGAGCATCGGCAAGTGCGTCGATTAAGTCTGTTTGCTGCTGTGTTGTTGCCATGATTGTCTCCTATGAAATCTAGAGTAGGTTCATCGCTGTTGTGAGTGCCGCTACGTCCGCGCCGCTTAGTGTGGTTGAGTAGATGGCGAGAGCTTGGACTTTGCAATTAGTGTATTGGGCTGGTGCGCCAAACAAATTCAGCGCACCAATAAATATCGATAGCGCTGAGGCGGAACCGCCGGCCGCAATGGCATTGCTCTCTGCTGTGCCATTGCGATATGGATTTTTACCAGCAATCGCATATATGCCACCGAATAATTGCGGCGTGTTTGTACATGCCACTCCAGCGCCGTTGAATGTGATAACGTTGCTGGTGTTGAGCTGGATCAAAAATGTTTTACCGGTATCGTATGTGCCAACAATTGTAGATGACGCGCCGACAGTTGCATTGGAGTATCGAGCGATCAGTGACCAATTGGGGATGTTGGCATTGTTTATCCCAGTAGTCAGATACTGGCTCGTGCCGTTGAACGTCCACCCGTCCACGCTGCCGTGTGTCGGCGCAACCCCCGGCGCGGCGTTGTATGTGCCAGGATTGGCAAGATTGATATAACTGCTTGCAAGGTCAGCAGACCCCTTCGGCTGATAAGCTGCCACGCACGTCTGCCCCGCCACGTCCCACCAGTTTGACGCTGCTGCGCTACCCCGTCCGCTGCCGATCTGCACTCCCATCCCAGGCAGCACGACAGGTCGCCCCGGTCGAATAATCATCATCAATTAAACCCAGCCCCATTCATGAACTCATCGATCAGTGCGTACAGCGCTTTTCTTGCCATGATAGCCACCACAACCAATGTCACTACCACGCCAACGCCAATCCACAATAATGCCGTCATTCATTCTCGCCTTTCACCCACAGCCACGCCACGAACAGGATCGCAGCGATGATGGCGGCCACGAGCCTGATGGCTAGCATGTTAGCCTAGCAATAGTTTGCTGATCTTGCTGCGTTGCGTAGGCGCATCACCCATACCGCGAGATTGGGCGGATGGCTCATCGGTGCTTGCAGCGACAACGATGAACTTTAGCAATGTTGGAATTGTCGCCAACAGAATCGGTGCCCACACGTATTCACCGCCGGGGTTACCTGTGGCAAAATATGTAGTTGCCCAAGTCGCGATGGCTAATACCAAGCTGTACACGATCCCTGGAACTTTGATTTCACTCATCTTATTCTCCTTGTATCAAAACTATCTCAATACTAACTTTTCCGCTTGCTTGTAGTCTAGTGCCAACTTTGCCTCGTCCACCGCCTGCTGTACCGGCAGCCCCGCGGCGAACAACTTATAAA
Organism: uncultured Candidatus Peribacteria bacterium; assembly: GCA_964652185.1. GTDB lineage: Bacteria > Patescibacteriota > Gracilibacteria > Peribacterales > Peribacteraceae > DALYDP01. The sequence goes on from CAZZDD010000001.1 coordinate 69,563, forward strand.
ACTCTTGTGCAAATTCGATAGCTGCATCGTCTTCGATTTCGCCGCTCACCGCCACCACGTGCTGAACGCCTGCACGCTTCATTGCATCTGCTACACTCTCGTCACTGAAACACGCTAGTATGACAGCTACGCGGATGCCTCGATTCTTTAATGCTCTTTGCCACCACCCCGCCGTCAGCTCATGCTGATCGATAAATATGGCATCAGCATCACCATGTGCACCGATCTCTATTACAGTGATATTGCCCTGACGCAACTCTCGCAAAATATTAGCTTTCGTAGCTGCATCACCGATTAGCGTTCTATACTCGAATCCGGCATCATAGATGGCGTCTCGCTCTGCCATCGTGTCAAGATTATCGCCACTCCAAATGCCAAGTATCGTTACCTCCGACACATGATTCACCTGTTTGCGCAGCGTGTTGATCTCTTGCTCTAATCTCGCTCTATCCTGTCGCAGTTCCTCTATTTCCCGCTTTGCTTGATTCACTTCAATCAGCAACGTATTCCGCTCATCTCGCAGCCATGCAACTTGCTTTTTCAATTCCTGGATTTCCATTGCTGTACTGGCTGTGTTTGGAATCCAACCACGCCGTATACTAATTACAAAAACGACAAATAGCAGCAATGAAAACATCAACGACAATACAAAAAACCACCCACTCATCTTCGGTTCCAGACCTGTCTAATCACATAGACGATAGCTATAATCGCTAGAATGGTTAGCAGCGGTGTGGTTACGTAGAGTAAAATCCATTCCTGTCGAAAAATAACACTTTGAAAAAACGATAACATGATTAATGCAACGCAGAGATGCAGCATAGACACAAGTACCGAAGATCTTGTCCAATTGTGCGCTGCTCGAAAAATCGACACTAGCATAATAACGAGATAATCCAGAAGTCGGATAAGCCTAGCAAGATCTTCAATATCCATCAGCATCCCTGCAATGTGTGCGTCAAATCTCAAAAAATCTTTGCCTACTTTGCTCTATAATCAGCGTTGTATTGTTCTAGCTTTTCCACGGCCAACTCTAGGCTGTCATATCCGGTCATGCCATGCTCAGGATGAAAAATCACAGTAACGGCAGTGCTTTTGTTTGCCTCTGCAAAGCCAATCTTAGTGGCGAATTGATCGTAAACCTTGTACGCTCCACAAATCACGGCTAGCCCCGTTTCACCGCCTGCGTTGAACTGTCTCGATAGTCCGCTTACGTGCGTATGGGCTCCAACGCCCAACCGAAACGGCTTCGCCTGATCTCGCTCAAATGCTCGCTCAATACCATGTGTCGGATTCAGCACACTGTGGTATTGCCATTTGTGTCGAATGCGTGCCGGCACAACAAGTGATCCAACTTCGATATTTACTAGCAGCTCATCAGTGTGGTAGAGCACATCCGGTCGAACGCTAGACAACGCATTGCGCAACTGATCGACTCCGCTCATTGCCGCTGTCCATTGATCGTGATTTCCACTGACAACCGCCAGCAACTTCGGTCCAATGATCTCTAGGTACATCTTGGCAAGCGCCCATTCCTCTGGGATCGTTGTGCTCGTGAACAGCCGTAGCGATAATAATTTGCTAACGATAAAATTATCAACCAAGTCACCGACGTTGATAGCGTAAAGATTGTCGGTGTCAGCAATCAGTGAAGCCTCAGCAAACATTCGTTCGTAATCCACGCCTTCGCCCCCGATGTGATTGTCCGCTGCGAATGCAATGCCAATCGGACGATTCGGAAAGCGTATGAACTGATTGCGCCGTCGGTCCATTGAGTTACGCAATGCGTTAAACCGTGCAATGGATCGCTCTAGTACCGCCCTTGCGTCTGGCAATTGTTCGCCGGCTGTCACGCCTTGAATCTCAACTATGCCATCGTTCGGAATTGAACCAAGTCGGGCTCTTACCGCCTCCCTAACTTCAGGATTGCGAACCATCAATCCACGCCATGCACCCGGTGTATAGTCGAGTCCTAATGCTTGATTCGTGCCCATGCCAGCAGCCGCAACGGAAGTGTATAGCGGTGCCAGTTCAACAATCTTTCGTAATGCTTCATCTCGCAGTGCCGTGTTAGTGTTGGCGTCAATGTTGTCGGTTGGCTCTGCGGCGTCGGTCGGGATTTGCGCCGCTTCTGTCAAAAAATTTACCTCCAAAATGGTGGGGCGACAACGGAGTTGCACCGCTCACCGGCTGACCGGTTCTCAAAGTTACTGCTCGTTCCCGCCGTCGGGAAGATTGCGTATCAGGTTGCTAGCCGCTTCGATCTCTTCTTGCGTAAAGAGTTCCGCTAATAATCCACAGACCTTCGATTGCATGTCTGCCACGGACATATGGTTGTACATTTCGCTGTATTGCGTGGCGTACGTCCACAGTTCAGCGCACAAGATGACCGCACGGGATGACCTGCTAAACAATCTCATCCACATCGGGCCATTCGTCCATACCTTCAAGGATAAGGCGCACTTGCCGTGCTATTACAGCGTTATTCCTTACCACACGGTTCGCCATTATCAGTGCATCTTCACTGTATCGCACTATCGGGGTCTCTATATCAATTAGCATGTTGAACAATAAGTCAATTTTCTCGACGGAGATTGAGCGCCACGCCGGTTTATTGCAGCGTTCGGGTATATCGTCTACCGAATTGTAGACAGTCATACCCATGCGATTGGCTTCGCGCTCTTCCTCGCTTGCGCCTGTGCTGTCGCCGTCTAGCCTCAACATCGCATCGCACATATTGAGCCACTCCATGCAGTACTCCATCCAAAATGCATGATCGTGTTGGTGAAGCTCTTGCCAGTAATGCGACAGTAGCGGCAAGAATGGCGTGTGCCCGCGGCGTGATAGTTCCTCCGCTGCATCAATGCTGCGATTCACATTGGCGATCAGCACAGCGGGATCGGCGATGGTGTCGCCGTTGCTATATGGTGACGAAATGAAGATTCTCACCAACCCCCCAGTGCCTTAGTCATCAGTGCGAAGAAGCCAGCCAAGACCAGCACGACAACGCACGAGATGATTTGTATTGTGGTCATAGTTCGCCGCCAAGATGTGCCCGAATCATAGAAAAGCTCCTATCACGCACCAATACCATTGTGTAGATCCCAACTCGTGTACCCCAAAATCGACACTCAAGCTTGATAAGCCAGTGAGGGAACATGCACAATGCTACCACTCTTGGCGACTTCATTAGCCGCCACCCATCATAGTTGTCGAAATGCCATGATTGCCACAATAGCCAGCTCTGCATGAGCATGAGTAACGGACATGTGTATGGGTGATTCAGCAAGTAAGGTTTTCGTTGCTTCATAATTCAGCATCAACCCATTTCCAGCCAAGCAACAATCGGTGCATCCAGCGGTGAAACCAGTTCGGACGCACCGTTGCGCCAATCCATACGTATGGCAAAATCTGCCAACCTCCAACGGTCGTGTGGCTATTAACAAAACTTACGCCCCGTGTAGATTCCGTGCCCACCGTGTATTGATCGTATGAACTCATAGCTCACCTTCAAACGCCATCGCCCACCGCTCAAGCTTTTGCACTCGATTGCGAAGATCCGCAACCTCTTGCGTTAGTTCGTTGGTTGGCGGAAGGACTGGATCGGGATCCGTCGGTGGCGGTGTGACTGGCGACATATGCCGCTTGAACCTAATGTAGAAAGAATGGTGACCGAAACTGTTCCAGTTCTCACGATTTGGTCCATGCTCATCAGCGTGCCGCGTGTGAATGCCTGTAACGACATCGCTATCCAACCCAGATCCAACCATGTAGATCGACACAGTATCATTGGCATATAAATCTACAACGCCGTCGCCCTTTTCCATCGGGCCATCGTTTTTATCCAACTTCCGCAATTCTTCGGCACTCTGCGGGCTGCGCCGAAATGCCATGCGCAAATCATCGTCGCGTACACGGTTGCCATGATCGTCAACTGCATCAACGTAAATAGCATGACCACCACGATTTTCGCTTGGCGACAAGTGACGTATTTCTTCCACATGCCAGGCAAAAGGCGTCTTAACCGTAGCTAGTCTTACGTCGTACGCTTCAGCTTGATTCACTGTCATCCGCTCACCCACCCCAACCATTTCCATAACGCATCATTCGTAATATCGTCAGTCCCGCAATCGTCCGACTCGTCAATCTCATAGTAGATATACGCCGCATATTCATCGCTGCTTGGCACCACCAACCGGATCGCCCGCTGCCCGTGCCGCCATTCAATCCGCACCTCGCCACCGCCGCTCGTGTGCGCTTTACCGATCATCTTCGTTTCGCCAGCTTCGTTGATCAGCCGCTTGGCTGTGGCTACGGCGTAAGCGGATGGCGGTACGTCGGCTGACTGTAATTCGTCAATGGCAGCGAAGGTCCATTGTGTGCCGGTCTTCAACGGTACTCCTCAATCAGTTGCCGCATTGACGCATAGTGCGCACCTTCGAGCTTGTGTGTCATCATGATTTTTTCTTCCGCCATTGCACAGACACGATTGTAAAAGTCAACCACATCTGCATTATTAGGCACACGTTTGTTCCATATAGCCGCCGCTAGTCGCATGGCTTCAATCGGATCTTCATGGTGCACACTATCGGTCATTAATTCACATGTAGTGCATTCAATCCATGTCGCATTAGGATCTAGTGTGTCTAGCCATTGACCAAACAGGGCTATACCACCGCAGCAGGGACACGGCAACAAGTCAGGTTCCCTTGGCGGCGGATCCTGTTTAGCCCATCCCCACTTTCGAGAGAGATCATCTTTGACCGCTCCCATCAAGGCATCCATCATTTCCCATCCATCATTCGGCATTACAGTTCCACCCAATCACACGCTGCCTTAGTCACGCCATCAACCACAATCAGATCATCATTGCTCAGTAGTTCGGGATCGTCTTCCTCGTCCCATCCCCACGTTGGATTAAAATCTTGATTGGCATATCGAAACCGCACGTAGACAACACTGCCATGTTCTTCGCCACCAAATCTAACCGTGTAGAATCCGTCGCTTGGCATCACGCCCCCACCAATTGCCGAATCAACTGAGCATAATGACTAGCATTTGCGCTGCCATTGTAGGTCTTCGCAAAGCCTAGATAATCGCCAATCTTCAATGCTGCCAATGCCCCACTGCTATCCATCCACCGGAACATAGCTTCAATCTGCACGTCTTCGCCCTCACTGAACGCCAACGCCATTGCCGGCGCTGACACGTAGCCAAGCATTTTATGATGGAATCCCATTAGTTGAGGCGCACCCATACTGCAACTCTGCCAAGCAGATTCGGCATCGATCATTGTGGCTAGACTAAGCGCTTGCCACTCACCATTTTGCTTGCCGTGATAGCCTACCCAATCGGCTCGCGGTGAAGTACGCAGTCTGTGTTGGTTGCCGTCCCACACTGGTGAGCCAACAGCGAACAATCTGTCGAAGCCGTCGCTTGTGGCACGAACTCGAAACACGTGTGGCTCAAAGCGAATCACAAGCCGTCCATCCTCAAAGCCACGCCCGCCCGATTCAACCTGAATCACAGCCTTGACTTTCGCCACATCTACGCCGTAAGCCGCCGACAGTCGATCAATCAATGGCGGTGTCTCACCAAGGACAATCAGTAATGGACGCCCGCTTACGGCCTCAGCGCACCAGCCAACTTTGTCGCCACTCTGCACACCCCACCATCGCAAGCCGTCCGCGTCAACAGGACCATCAACCACACGCAGCGGATCGCCGGTGTAGGACAGTTCGCCAATCTTGCCGTAGCTGCGACCTGGACCACTGCGAATATTTACGATTAATGGCGTGCTGACATTTACGCCGATGGTGATTGGTTCTAGTCCCATATGATCGCCCCGCCACGTTGCAACGAAAGAAAGCGATCCCAGTCCCAAGAATAAACCGCATCTTGTGGATTTAGTCCCGGCACAAGCGGACATATCTGCCCGATCATCCACTCAGATAGCGCAGCCTGAAGAGACTCGTCTGTCTCGCTGATTCGGATATAGTTGATGCCATCGTGATTGTGAATTTGCATGAATTTCTAATTCCGTGATATGAGCCGGTCCCGCCCCGGCTATAGATCGGCCCTGCCCTCACGGGTTCGGACTCTGCTGCGCAGATGGCGTCTCACCGATTACTCTACTAGAGGGACTATCACAGCGTGTCATCTCGCCACGCCGCCACATCACCAATAAAAAAAACGGGCGCAGAAACTAACACGAATGTGCTAATCTCTGCGCCCGTTGACAGTACAGTTACGCTGTTGCTATTTTACTGAACGATGAATCAGTTCAGTTTTATTTTTCGTTTCGGTGGCTGGAAGTCTACAATTGCGGTGTCTTGATTCGGTAGAATGCTGATCACCACAGTGCATCCCTCTCGTTTGGCGATCATGAGTAACGCAGCTAAGTTGTCATTAAGCTGATCAGTAATCCGCTCAATAATTATTCTTGCTTTTGCCTCTGTCGCCTCTGTCATTCACCACCATCAAACAAAATAAGCCACGCCGACAAAATTATATCAGGCGCGGCGTAATGTGGTCGTTGATTGCCTTAATGAATTATACGTCATGTCGTCAGGTTTGTCAACTACTTTGGACTGATTCTAAGTGTTGGCGGCAAACTACTAACTTGCTACTAATTATTCGGAAATTAGTAGTTGCGTGGCGGCTAGAATAAAATATCCTATTGACACGTTTGCAAGCATGGCGTACAATAGGATATTGAGCACTTAATCATTAGCCGAGGAGAAACAGCATGACAAATACCGACAGCAAGTCGCAACGACGCCACAACAAGGAATGGAAAGACAGTACACGCAATGATCGTACCCGTGCCCGCGAGCAGGCACTGAAGGATATCTTGCAAGCCGCCGGATGGAGCAACAAGAGCGAACTATTGACGGCGATTATCAATGGCGATATTGCCGTGCCGCAAAAGCCAAGATGATCGTAAGGTCAGAAGCGAAATAGAACAAAATTGCTACAAAATTCGTCAATATTGGGTATTGACACGTTTGCAAACGTGTAGTATAATAGGTGTACAGGCAGAAACAACCATTAACAATCAAATAATAGGAGCGCAATATGAAATTCGATGTCTTTATGCTCGACGGGTACTTCGTCGGTAGCTTCAACGGTCATCAAGACCAAGCCGAAGCTAGCTTCCGCACTTGGTGCTGGCAGACGAACCGCAACCATGAGAACTACTACTTCCACGCACACATTGAAATCTAAGCCAAACAAAGAGAGCCGACGCTGAGTCATCGAAGGGAGTAGCCCTCCCGCCCTAATGCAGGTGATAGCGGTCACAACCCCGCAGGCAGAATGCAGAGTGAGGCAATCATACATTTATTCACAAGGAGCACGAAATGCAAATCGTATCACTTACAGCGAATCGTATCAGCGAAGAATACACCTCAATGGCAAGCCGGTGTCCGAGAGAGAGTACACCGCCAAGCAGCGTCAAATGAAAAAGATGGTGACACGAATCGAAGCAGTGCCGGTGACAAAATTCATCGGCGTAGCGCTGACCATCAATGAGTATGAAGTACACTGAAACAATCATCGCAGCCGGCAGCCCTGGCGCTCTAACCCAACTAATACCGGATGTCCCAAGTACCGGATGAGAAATGGGGGAGGGGAGCGACGATTAAAACATTTCACGAAAGGTATAAAACGATCATGCTAACAAAAAACGATTTCAGAGACAAGGAATTACCATCAAAAATCTTGGAGTCCCTAACTCCTGAGACGCAAGCGAAAGGAATGGCGCTGTACCACCAGTGCCCGGAAAATAAGATACGTCGCCAGAAGACGGCACGCGATCTAGGCCCAACACCAACAGCGCCGTTAATCAATGCTGTTCTGGACAGAGAGAACAGCATTGTAGTATCACAAGAAGAGATAGACCAATTCGTGGGTATCCACGAATTGATGATCGACAACAACGGGAATCAATTCTGGTTCCCGTTTTAAAACCCATGTCACATACGCAAAAAGAAAGAAGCCGACACGTGATTGTGTCGGCTTCTTTGATCAACGCTAATTCAACGTTCGTGTGCTATCATCGCTCCTCCCCCGCGCTTTCTCCATCTTCGCCAACACTTGATCTCTTCGTCGCACCCACGCGGGACGAATACCGAGCGCTATGCTCGATGCCATGCCAAGCGCTATGCCCGACGCTATCACCTTGCCGGCATGATGCATCGACAGCCGAAGATTCCCGAATGCCTCCACCACTTTATACGCCTCTTCAATTCGCTGTTGGTTGGTATCCATTGCCGTCCCTTTTGATATACTTTTCGAGACAAATCTTTATCACAACGGATTCCAGTTGGTGTTGGATAAGGGCCGGCATATCACTCACTGCTCGTAGATAATCCCACGGCACGCCAAAACCCCCAGATCCTAGCCCGTTTAGCTCTAAGCGCACAACGAGTTCACATTTGCGGGCATCAACAGTGAACGTACCGTTGGCAAGCAACGCCGACATGATAGCATTGACCCGCTCTAATAATTTCTGTGCTTCATCGGTAGATATGCCGAATGGCATCACTATTGATTCAGTCATTGTTCGCCACATCCAAATTTCGCACGTCCACCCAGTGCCGAACGCCGCCCACGTCTACCAACGCAGACTGGCCCGACACGAGTACAACCACGCCGCTGCACCATGCGTTGTCGGCAGGTTGCCATCCGATGTAATTGACGGTGGATCCGGTTGTGATTGTCATTGGTTATCCTCGCTTAAACTCAACACCGCCTCACGCACAAACTCAGCCGTGATACCCTCGCCGCTTGCCTCGTATCGACGATGCGAATTGTCGGCGGAATCATAGTATGCTAGATTGGCAATTGACATGTAATCAACATTGCCCACATTGACTGTAAAGGCGATCAGATCGCCTCGACTCCATGTTGAACTAAGATCCCTCTTGAAGCCCATACTCTCCAAGCAGGTTTTAGCTTCTGGATAGTCTGACATTGCCATTGTTTAACCTCGCTTCGTGCACCTCAACTCCAATCCCATAATCACTCCCATGCGCCAATGCCCACGCGCCTACCGCCTCTTGTACAGTCTTGCCACAGTCCCACACTGCACTGTTGCCGGCTAATGCGCAATGGTAGTCGTGTGGGCGCTTGGTAACGACCAGGGCAAGTCGTGGTAGCGTTATGCGCCATTCATCGCCGTTGCCAATTGAGATGTCGGAGAATAGGGTACTATATTCAAATGACATCAATCCACCTCATATTTCGTTGTAACTTTCACCGGCTTGGGTACCACGATCTCGCCCTTGATTAGCATCACCATGTTGGCACCCCAATAGACGGGCTTGACATATCCGTCAAGCCCGTCCACAAATTCGACTGGCGCGCTTCTCTCAGCTAATTCAGCCAAATAGCGCTGAATGTCTACTTGCCGAATCGCAATATCGCCGTCATCGCTGCATGATAATTCAAAGTATGCCATCAGCAATCCTCCAAGGTAAATTAAACATACGCACTGACCAATCAGGCAGAGTAATCGGCTTGCCTTTGTCCGCCATTGCACACCGCTCACATTCACGCACGCACCATTTATTCGGAAACTCTGCCACACTGCCGGGCTTGCCGTCGCTACCTTCGTAGGTGCCCGGATCTGTCGGTGCAATACCAAGTTCGCCATCAGCCAAGTGCACAACATCGTCGTCATCGCCCGACAGCTTGATCTCAGGACGTTGACTGACACCCCACGCCTTTGCGCAGTTGCCGTCGCAGGCAACGATGACAGCATTGCCGAAGTAGGTTATATTTGCTTGCGGCATCATCGCATCTCCTCAAAATGTCGCCGTGCCTCAGCCGGCAATTCTTCGATAGCCGCCGATACAATACACGTTTGTATTGAAAATATCGGCAAGCACAACGCCAACTCGTACGTTGTAATGTCCACCTGTGGCTTCCACATGTACTGACGTAATGGCTTTGGCGTGTAAGTGGTCAACGACCACTGATCGCCGCCGACAATGCAAATATCGGAAAACAGATCACTATATTCAAATGCCATTAGTTCACCCCCACCACGAGGAAAGCCACCATTGCAAATTTCCATCGTGCTCAATCCCATGCGTTGTGCAAAAATCAAGCAGGATTTGCCGCTGTTCATCCGTCACAACCATTTGCGCCGGATCGAGTGCTTCGGGATAACCCCGGCGGGCACTATTTGCTGTACCGGAAACGGCGAGAATATACATTGTGTATTCATCGCTACAGTGACCAACAAGATCGACCGGCAATGGGTGAGCCCGGAGGAAGTCAAATTCTTCTTGAAAGTACCGTGACACATCGCCGTCGCTGATACCTGGTAGCCGTTCCCCATCTGCGTCATAAGCATCGAATGAGTGCTTGAAACCTAGCACATCGTATGCCCACCACCTTTCAATTTCGCCGCTACCATTCTCGTCAAGCCAAGGGAATTCGTACCCTTCCTCAAACGAAAGACCATAGCAGATTTGCGCGTCAGTTGAAACACCCATTATCTCACCTTCAATTCCACGTCCACCCGCGCCGGCTCATGCAGATTAACATAGTATCCAACGCGAGAAACATCCACGCTATCCACAACGAGCTCCGGGTTCTCTGCCTCAAACACTTCAATCAACGCTGCTATTTGTTTGCCTAGCGCCCGTCGTTTCGCCGTGAGCGATTCGGGTTGAGTGGTTGCGAGTTCAGTCATTAGCCACCGCCACGGTTGTTTTCGTCAGCGCAACTTCTGTAGCTTTGCGCAACCCGCCTAGATCCTCGCTGGTGACAACAATGCACATGTTGTCATTGTCGGGATCTCGCGCTATCACCGTTAGATTGGTGATGCCTGTCAATCCGCTATCATGAATCTCGTCCTCGATCCCCTCCAGCAAAATTGCAATGCGACCGTGAAGTCACAGTAGTGCTTTTTGTTTTTCTGCTTCAGTCATTTGCTTGTGTCCTCCATCACCAATAATTCGCCGTCAACTTAATTACCACCGAACAATTGTGCGCTTGCGCCAATGGTTCAGCCCATGCGCGCAACTCGCCAACCCTGCGCTCCACTTCGCCCCACTCTATGGTTTCACCGTAGCCATACGTCAGATAATCGTGGAAAACAATATCACCTTCGTTTGCCGAGATCTGACGGCTTTCGTCGTAGTCGGATTCCATAATCGTTGTTGAGAAGCTATGGTTGCCGATCTTGAACTCGCCGTCCTTATCAGCGCCACAATCCGTCCATATCTCACGGGCTGTCTTCCGCGTGGTGCCATCGGGCGTGAAGACCGCCATCAGTATTACGTTGGGGTGCGTGCTCATTCGCTAGATCCTTTCGCTATCTATTGCCATCAACACAACCGGCTTGCACTTCTCTTTGGCATACTGAACCGTCCTGTATGTTCCGCCGACTTTACGTCCGTCCCATAAAGCGTACAGGATATCGCCACGGTCAACTATCTTGAAGTTACGCATGATCGGTGCCACCTTCGCTGAATACTTTTCGTAATCGGGTTTAATCACAATCAGCGTGCCGGCAGCTTCGCTCTTGCCAAGGAAGATAGCCTTGCCATGCACCTGCGTATCGAATCCGATAGCGCCGCCATGCACCCATGTTGCGCCGGGATACTCTGCTTCGATGGTAAGTAACGCTGCGTGATTGGCTAGCCGGTCACGGTGACCGGTGAAGGAGATGATCACTTGGTGGTTCCTTTCGCTACTGCTGATATATCCCTCGCCAAATCCATTGCCGTGTACCCGTCTTCAAAAAAGTATTCGTTCCAGCTGTCAGGCTTCAACTCAAGATTAGGGTGATTTATCTCTAGCGCCATCATTGCTAGGCTCCACTGTTCTTTGTCGGGAAGATCATACCACGCATCATAATCGGGCTCACCATCCTCATCAAGCGGTGCTTCATAAAAGAATCCGGCTATATCCTGATTCGGGAATTGCTGGCAGACGCTATAGCTCAGCACTACCGGCGATTTATCGTCCTTCAATAGTAACGCAATCACGTCATCCCACCCCATGCCAGCACGATACAATCCACACGCTAGCCCCTGCTGCACAATGCCGGCCAGCCATCTGCGGTTCTCACCCTTTGCCCAACAGTGAATCTCGCATTGCCCGTGAATGCGTGCAGCGAGCCTGACGGCATCGTTACCTATTGCGTACGCCGTGTTGAGCGATAGGGCGAATGGGTTGATGGGTTTGCCGTTCAGGTAAAGTTCGTCTCTCGCCTGCTGGAATGCTACCCGAATAGAATTCTTTGATGTCTTGTCACCATGAATGTAATGGTGCGGTGGAAACAGACTCAGTATCGGCTTGCTGTAATCGCCGTAGTAATCAAGAAATGTCCACGCTAGGCTTTCGCAAAATACACCAAAGCTTGCCCGTTCAGAACCGCTGACTTCCGCGTCACCCGTTGGGGTGTGAAAGTAGATTCTCGACATTGATTACCACCCCACCGGTGACACACGATCATCAATCATGTCGTCAACCCCCAACCCATGCTCGTCCATAAAATTCGATTTCCTCTTATCATCGCAATAACGTTGAATGAGCAATTGGATCTGACTTACTATCGACTCGAAATCATCATCGCTCATGCGCGGTACACCAATATGACTCCAGTTATCGGCGCTTACTTCATCAGTAAAATGTTCCAACTTCGGATGAGTCACTAACCCGTCATCGCAATTTGACACAACCAACAAGGCATTATTCATTTGTTATCCTTATCACTTGGGGTCAATGTTCCGTTTAATGCACCTTCGTATGGTATGTGGGTCGTTTGTCCGCTTTCCATCTGAATCACTACAATTCCAGGTTTTATCCTGAATCCAGTAGAGTCAATAAATGCTTTTGATTCGATACGCTCAACAACCACTGGGACTTTGTACGGCAAAATTCGCCCAAGTTTAGGTGTAAGCCATTCAACCTTCTTACCTGGCAGAAGCCAATCTGCCACATCCATTTCAACATTGTATTTCATTGCATCCACTTATTCCCGTCCAGCATTTTAATAACGGCAATTGCAGCCGCTTCCCACCCGTCACGGATATCATCACGCAATTCTTCCCACGGTGGGATCTTCGATTCATCATAAGCTATCGCATGACGTTCATTTCGGTAAGCATTGAACATCACTCTTGCCACTGTTACCCGCTTCACGCTATCAATCATTGTTAATCACTCCTCAGTTCAGTTGACCGGTGCCAGCACCAAGCACAGCACGCCACCTTTTACATCCTCATCATCGAAGCCACGCCTACGCAATTCATCAGTCAACCGCTCAATACCAACGTCGCCATGCCATGTTGATTTAGCGGCGTAGGTGCAATTGTCATCCATGTCAGCAAGTGGACTGAAGCCGTTGCCCTCGGCATCCTTCTGCAAGATGACGATGCGAGTTTTATCTTCGATGCCGTTGAGTCGGTCGATTAGTTGTTGGACTGTCATTGGTTTACGCTTCCCCATGATTCGCCAATGCCAACAGTACGTCTGCATGGCACGCTTGATCGATTGAACACCAGCAGGCCAGATCCTTGCCCTTCAACTCGCCAGCATGTTTTAGTATCCAATCAGCCCAAGGATGTTCCTGCGGATTCTGTAAACCCACAATGAAGTCCTCAAGACACAAATCACGCCCATTGTCGAATCCGTCATAATCCGACAGCGGGAACGGATTACCGAACTTTGTCGGACGCCCGACATACACCGCGTTATCAGGCATCTTCCATCCACGAGTGCGTTTGCGCTGAATTCGTTTTGGTGCCACGGTATTATCCCTTCTAGTTAGTTGACTCGATTTCGGTCATCAATCACACTCCATCCAATCAAGAACCTTCAATAAATCATCAACCGCGTCGTGACGTTCAGCCGCCCAAATCAGCGATAGCGCTTGTGATTTTAGATCAATGTCCGTAGCGTAGCATGAACGCACGCCGGCTGATGCTGCAATTATTGAGATGATTGTAGCGTCGGGCGGGATCCGCTTCGCTAATTCTATGCGCTCATCAACTGTCATTATCTCGTCCTTTCTGCTCAAACGGGCAATCGACCGGCCCGATCCATTCGCCGTCAAACGATTCAGCGTCTAGCCACTCGCCCCAAAATGAAATGATCGGATGCTCGCGCATATTGTCCTCAGGACGTGGAACACACAGCGCTTCTACACCTTCGATGGTGATATCTTCGTCAATCGCGATGCGTCCGTCGAACCACCACCATCCGCCGGTGGCTAAGACTGTGTCAATGGTTTCGTTTTTCATGAGAGATCCTTTCTAGTTGCGCTCACGGTATGCGCCGTTACCATGCCGTCGTACATATCATGTCCCCACTCTTCGCTAATGCCAACCATTCAGCTACGGTCGCAGCACAATACCGTCCGCCTTCTTCGTCCATAAAAATATCGGCAGGCACGCTACCCCTTGATGGTTCATCTTCGTAGAAATAAACAACCAACCGCTCATCCATCGGCACTTCAGTTATTACAGTATCATCGATTTCGACGTAATGTTCGGCGCAAGCAAGCTTCTCCGCTTCCTCTGCTGACTCTGCCGCTATCCAATGGCGTTCGCTATCCTCAAGTAAAAATAGTTTTAGCATCTATCGCACCTCAACCGTTACGTTAGTCCAATTCGCCATTCATAAATGCCGACAATTTCCCGTTGACCGTTACCATTTTACCACGACCCTGCTTTTCCACATGCACAACTTCTTTGGAAACTAAATTGGAAAGTAGATCGGAAACCGTTGTATGAGATACGCCAATTTCATCGGCAACAGAACGATTGGATGCAGATGGATTACTCTGGTAAATAGCGATCATTCGCCTCATTAGATCATGTTCGCTTTCCGATCGCTGCGCGCTCTTGGTTTCCAATCGCTTTCCATTATCAGTACCATTTGCGCTTCCATTTGCCCTGGCGATTTTCGCTTGTGCTTTTGCCTCAGCATCAATCAATGTCACTTTGCTATTCGCTTCAATTTCTGCCATGCGTGCAGCGTGTTCGGATTCCATCTGCAATCGTTGCTGTTCGAGCTTTAGCGCATCTTGTTGGGAGCGCAACTCTTGGATGCGTCTCCGCTCGGCTTCCCGATCCTCTTCGTCTGCATTGCGGATTTTAGTAGATCGATCCTCGTGGTCTTTTCTATGCTTGCGCTGTACATACTCACGTTCTGCGCTAGATGCTACCATAGCAGCAAGAACCGCCATTGAGCATTCTGACAATGGCAAAGCCAAAGCCTTCGTCAATGCGCTCAAGTCGCCACCAATCGAAAACATAGTGGTTAGTGAGTAGACGCCATCGACATAGGCACCATATTGCAAGAACGCCGACCACACCACGGATGCAAATGCAATCATCCAAGCAATAAATCGTTGTGCATTGTTCAGCGCTCCCCATCGATGCGCGCCAACAAATACAGACAACGGTACGCAGACAGCCAAGATGCGTCCTGTCGTCTCATTCATATTAAGTATAGAAGAAAATGTCAACGCTATAATCACAGCAGTCGTAACGTATGTGAATAAGTGCGACGGTTTTTCCTCTGTGCTTTTACCGTCAAGCCAATCAATAATGCGTTGCGGCAACCAATTCTTTACTCTGTACCATAACTCATTCCACTTGTTTTCCATCCTGTATCCTTTCATCTTGTCACTTGTCACCCTACCACCCCAACCCCGCTATACCCCGACTCCACCAATCGCTTCGTCACCCAATCCCGTAACTCCATTGCATCGGGTGATGCCTCTTCGATGTACACCCGATAACCACAATCACCATCGTCGTCAATGTACAATTCTGCCGATACGCACCGAAGATCGCCCCAGTTGACAGGGCCGCCCACGTCGCTCTCTATGGCAGCGACAAGAATATCGTTGGTGCAGCATTTTAGCGTGTAAAGTTCGTGCCAAACTGCGCCTTTGAGTGATTCGATTAAGGCGGTTGTCATATCGCTTTGCATCGCTTCTCAACTATTCGGTAAACGTACCCCAATTGATTAGCATCGAAATCAGCTTTCATGACTTGCGCCTGTGCCAGTTCGAGCGTGACCTTTAAATCGTGCCATGCACCTAACGACAATATCTGAACATTGTACTCAATCCATTCAGTCACTTCTTCACCGATGCCTGTTGTCAGACCCAGGTCTACATTCTTCTGTCTTGCTGATTCTGTTGTCATAGTCCCCGCCTTTCTGGTCATATCACCCAATCCGACCAGTCGTCATCATTGCCATATCTGACACCGTTCGCCATCGCCATCGCCACCACCATCGCCATCAGCAAATCAATTGCAAGTGAGCGCCGCCCAAGGTGATGATCGATAAGCCCGTCAAGCGTGTCATCGTCGCGATACCCCCTGATTAGGATGCCCGACATAGCGTGCTCATCTCTTAGCCATTGAACTACCCATGCCCGATCTACCATTTCACCCTCCATCTATATCACTTCTTCTCCTCAATATACACCCCACTCAAACGCCATAGCACATCCGCTAATACATCCCGCATGCCCCGATAGTAATGCAGCTTATCGCTCTTTTCTGAGTTGTCAACGAGGCTAATAATTATGACGTTGTACCATTCAATCCGATTCTTCAGGTACTCTAAGAACTCTGGTTGAGTCACCATCGCACCCTCCAATTATCTTGACTCAGATGCACCGCATCCTGCAATGCCCAGCCCGCTATATGCCACCATTTCAGCCCCCACGCCACATCGAACCATTGTGGACTATACACCCACAGTAGCGTCATCGGCAACCACCACAACCACACGGCAGCGATAAGTGTAGCTGGTCCCGGCAAGTGGCTTGCCCAGTGCCGGTGTGGTATCAGTCGTGCCGGTAGCCACCAGATCATCGTCCACAGTCTACCGACTATCCTACCAAATTGTCTATCTACCAAGTGTTCCGTGTGAGCCCTCACTTGGTGCTGATCTCTTACATCCGGCGTTGCGTAGTGTCCAACGATCAGCCCTGCCACGAATGCGGCAACATGTGGTGGTGCGAACGTAGCGACGATGACAACCACAGACACGAAGATCACCGCGCTGGTTGAGCGGGCGTGAACCTTGCCACTAGCCAAGCGCCGGCACTCGCAAATTTAACCACCGATAACCAAGCGGCTTGCGATTGTCTACCCATGTCTTGCCGCCGCTCGCCGCCGACACTTGCCGCACGACGTGCGGAGTCGGCAGCAGTATCAGCCTGTCCAACGCTACGTAGAAAGCCGCCGTGCAAGCTAACACGGTCACAATACACAGCCACACCGGCAACGTGTCCATACGTGCCGGCAACGTTGCCACGAGCACCACGCCAAAGGATAGCCACAGGCGACCCGTTGCGCTGTCGGTAAGACGCCAAGTCATTGGCGTGATAATGCCATGCGCTAGCAGGATGGCAGTTGCGCCGATGGTGGCGGACAGTAGAATTGAGATTGGATTGTAGATCACTTGCCGTCCTTCCACGCACGCTTAGGTGTGCGCAACTTACCATCGTTGTATAGCCACAGCGCAAAGTTCACTTGCGTCTTGCGCACCTTGAAGTATCTATACTGAGCGTCGTAGCCATGATCAAACGTCGGCACGCCGTATTGATTTAAGTGATCTGTAACCGTTCGCAGGACATGATCGCCACCCTTGTCAATGCGCTTCATCTTGATTTGCACTGTCGGCCCGAATCGACCGCCTTTACTACGGTGTTTAGCACGATTGATACCGCCGAACAGAAGATCGATGAGGTTAAGGTTGCCGAGAATGTTGTCAAAGATGTCTAACATCAGCGGTTCCCTTTCTTTGTCTTAGGTCTCACTGTAATTTTACGTTCCGTTGCCACATTGTCTCTTTTTTGTTTTTTCGGTTTGCCCTTGCCGGTATCGATTGGTAGCGAAGACCGACCGTAGATTGCGGCAAATAAGAAGTTGGTAATAGATTCATCCCATGACCGCGCCTTTGCCATCACGCCCCACGGCTGTCCATAACTATAACATTTGCCAAGCCTCCGACTATTCACGCTGTACGTCGTGCCATCATGCTGGCGTAGGATGTCGTCAGCCATTGCAGCCTGTGCAGCCGGCACGATAAAGCTAAAAACCAGCCCCACGCCTTTCTTGTCTGGCCACAACTCAAAGAAAATCGATGTCACCTGCGACGGAATACCATATTGCCGTAATTTGTCCCGTACATGAGCGCAGCTTTCGCCGGTGAGATAGACAAAGACTTCCATTGGCACAGGCATTTGGAAGCGCTTAGCTTTGCTGGCTCGCCAGGTGTTGTACGTCCATTGAATGCACGCTGAAAGCAACAGCGGGTTCGTCCAGGGTGTTGCCAAGGCTAGCATTACATTATGAAACTGTGCATCTATTGGCAGCGACTTGAATGTGCCGTCGGAGTTGAGTTGAGTTTTCATGCAAACTTGCTTCTATCTCCATTAGGACTGTAACGGTGAAACATTTCAAATGCCACCCCTTTAAATCTGTTTGCTGCCCTGTCTGCCACTTTCGACATCACTCCTCTCAATTCGGATTGACTAACATCTGGATACAAAGACATTAGCGATTGGCAAAATTCGTGCCAGTTAGAACCGTTGTATAAATTCACTAGTTCATCTGTCAATTCAATTTGACATCGATCTGTATCGGCATCACCATCTGTATCCACATCTTGCAGCATCTCGGCAACAGCATCAACCATGCGCTTTCCGTAACCATCTACATTATCAACAACAGGAGGAGAGTCGGAGAATCGTAACCACTTCATGTATTCAGCAGGAGTCATTGCGCGCTTTTCACTATTGCATCGACGGCAGGACAGGACACCGTTGTCGATGCACGTCAGCCCACCCTTGCTCCAAGGTACGACATGATCAACAGTCCACGAACTACCATCTGGATCGCCATCAATGGAGCCAACACGATTACAGTAGACGCACGTAAAATGATCTCTCAGGACGATCTCTTGCCGTACATCAACCGGAAAAGATCGGGCATTGTACGTTTGATTTTCCGTAACCCCTTCTTGAGTTATCTCGGAAATGAACCGAAAGATGTTTGATCGGATAACGTCTGCATCGTCAAGGTTTGTCGCGATGTATGATAGCTTCTGAATTATCTGTTGCTTGTTCAATTTTCAATTCCCCTGGATACGTGTCCATGTACCAATCAAGCGCACGCCTTACCATATCCGCCTGTGATGTTTCCAGCCGGCTTGATTCAGATTCGATAAATGCCGCTTGTCGATCAGTGAATGATATTAACTGCTTCTTCATAGTTACCCCATGATATCACATAGTTACTACAATGTCAAGTTCGTTCTGCTTTCTGTGGGTCACCGTTCGGGCTGAATCGGTGGTAGTATCGGAACGCCTCGGTCTTAAATGTTTCTTGTTCCCGCCCATCAAGATGTGACATAACACGTCGCAATTGCGCTTGTGTCGTGTCTGGATAGAACCTGAAGTAGCCTTCGCAAAATTCATCCCAGCGACGGAAACGCTGAAACGATTTTTCTAAAGAGGGGGGGATCGGTGTTGGTTTTTCCTTCTTACCCCCCTCTTTGTATTGTGCCGTTTCAGGCGTTTCGGACGTTTCTACCACTGGTGGCAGTGCGTTTCGATGCGTTTCGGCTACCGAAACGCTTACATGCTCCGTTCGTTTCCGTTCCCGCAGCAATCTGCGCTCCAACGGCGCAAACATCCGTGTCAAGTCGGCTTGCTCTTCGGTAAACCACGGCTTGTAAAAAACATTGTCTTGGCTGAACATGCCGACGTTTGGCAGCTTGTCAACATGGTATTCGTTGAATGCGTTGGCAACACCGCCCTTCAATTTATAGCACGTAACGAATTTTGCATTGCCCCGCATTTGCTGTGACCACTTCTCAGGTGATTGATCAATCAAGCACAGTGTGATGCCGGTAGCGCGAGAAAGGCGGAACAGGCGATCAACCTTCTGCCCCAAATTCTTGTACAGTGTTTTGTCTTGGTTCCGCAGTTCGGCCCACACGTCGCCAAACTCTTCCATCATTAAGAAGATTGGCACCGGGCGCTTATTGGCAGGCATCTTGTAAATGTTGGGTAGTCCCGACTCCTTGAGGTATTCCCAACGTTTTTCAAAGATTCGCGTCACGGCATCTAGCTGCCATTCAATCGTTTCAGCCGACATCGAATGCCATTCGACCACGCCGTCAAGCGGCCCCCAATCAATACCCTCTTTGCCGTCTAGGATTATCGGATGCACACCGAAACGACGTGCGTACAGTGCCATCAATAAGCCGGTGCTTGCCGTCTTACCGCTACCTGTGCCACCGATGATCGCAATATGGCTAGTACGTGGATCGAATGTCAGCAGCTTGCCAACCTCTTTGAATCCCTGAACCGGCTGCAAATCGGTGGCTTGTCCAATAATCCAACCACGCTCGGTTGACTGCTCAATCGCTTCCAGCAATGAGATCGGTGGCATAACTGAAGCTGATAGTTCGAGCATCGGCGTTGTATTGTCATTGCTGCGCTCACGCCGATCCTTCATCGTCAACGCTTTTTCTCGTTGCAGTTGTGCACGCTCATGGAACTCGCCCGACAAGAATCTGCCTTCCCCGACCGTCATACCACGCCCCTTACGTGCGATTGAACCTTGCACACCCCACGAGCCACGAGCGTATTCAGCTTGCGTTTCTGGCGTCAGTCCATGCGTATTAGCTGCAACGTTGAGTACGCCATTGCTCCATACTTTGCGATGCGGTGTTGCCGCAAGGTTCCCGTCAAGCTCATCATACTCGTTATGACCGGTGATACGCTTCCACATCGGAGCGACGTTCTTACGCACCAACGGCAACATGCCTGTTTCTGGATCGTATGGAATGCGTTCACGTGAGTTAACAGCCGGCACATACAAGAACCGTAGGACCGCCAGGAAGATACCCAATACCAAGGCAATCATCAACGCCACCTTGACGCCAAACCACACCCACGCGTTTGCTGCCGCGATCTGTAATTCCTGCACCGTGGGCGGTGGCTTCGGGACGAACAATCGATGTTCGTCGTAGGCGCGATAGAAAGTGTACCCAAAAAATAACAGCGCTCCTGCTATTACCAGAATCACTATTAATTTCAAAAATCCAAGCACATCTTTCATCCGTTACCTATCTACGGCATTCTACTACGCACTATTACCACTAAGATCGCACCGCCCGCAGCGTGTGCAACCACACCGGAAACGGTTGCAGCGATAGCCTGCAAACACAATCGGTAATCACAGCCTCAAATGGTGCCGGCTCATCGTCATCCGCTGCCGAGAACAGAAACAACTTCACTGTGTCGCCTGTGTTACCCAAAGGAACATCACGCTCAACAACTACGCTGTCGGTCAGCAACAGCGCTAGGATCTCGTATTCGATTAGGTAGAACTCATCGTAAGACATAAAAAAGCCCGCTCTTTCTGAACGGGTTTGCGCAATTATCCTCTACCGATTACAATTCCGGCAGACCGACGGCGCAACTCGTTTGGTTTAGCCATCAGTGTCGTGGACCAGACGATGCTGATGGCGATTCGATTATTAGTTATTTAGACTCCAGATCTCTTACTCTCTGCTCCAAGTCCTCAATCTTTACCCTCGACTGCCTAAGCTCTGACCACAGACCAATCATCAACTCAAGCATTTCAGTTCTATTGTCGGCACCCTCCTCTGCAACAATTTTATCAAGTTGCCTTAAAGCCATATCTGAAAATCGGAAAGACACCAACTTTTTATTCATCAACCACGCCGCTTAGATATCATGTACATACGCTTGTATGTATGAAATGATAGCACGCCGCCGCCACCCTGTCAATCCCCCAAGATCCACGAATATTCCACCCTCCACCACAACCCGCACAAAACATTGCAGCGCACGCAATCGGCGCGCGAAAAGTTGACGGTTTGCGGGCGTCGTAAGGTGAGAGGCGGATTTTGGACTATTTTGGGGGGGATTGGCTGATATTGGGGGTTGACACCACGGTAGCACTGTGGTATCATGTATTTACCACCAAGTGGTGGCAGAACGAACCGAACAAGCGCAAGTGCGCAAGAAAGGCAACTACTCATGAGCATCTCAATCAACACCCTACCAGTCCCCAACGATACCTATTTCCGCACAAGCGACGTAACACCATTTTTTGACGGCGAAACACTAAACCTGTACAACGGGCGCGGTACTAGCCGCTCCTGGGGTGCCCCGTCGGTGCGCAGCACAGTTCAATCGCTGAGCGACGATGTGGTCAAGGTCGAGGTGGTTGGCTGGCACAAGCACACGGTTAGCCCAGTCGGTGGCAATTTCTACTTTGTCAATGACAAAGGCAACTGGACCCGACGCACGGCGAACCATAAAGCCGTCAAGGCAGTGCTGAGCTAAGGACGAAACCGGCGATACAAATCGCCGGTCGCTGGATAAGTGTCCAGCCTGACGAGTCCGTCAGATTACCAAAAGCCGCAAATGCGGTAGAAAGCTGGTAAACATGCAAGTGCAACTACAATTTAAGCCGTCCAAGCAACTGCTAGAAGATCACCTGATCGATACGGGCAAAAAGTTACAGGATCGCTTTCTCACTGTCGATATGGAGACCTTGACGCCGGATGAGCGTCGCATTATTGTGCGCTGCGGTATCGACCATGCCGGTCGCGTCTCCCTGCCGGGAGTGGTCGCTGATGTGCTTGATAATGGCTACGATGCGCCGCGATTCAAGCGCCGCGAGCAACAGGAAGTAGACGCTATCCCGTCCGTCGATCGGTGGTTGCGGCTTGCAACGCAAGCGCTGGCATCAGAAGACGAGTTCCAGCCACGGCTGGACGCTTTGTTGGCTGAGCAAAAGGCCGCAGCGGATGCCAAGGCGGCACGAATCGAAGAGCTACAGGCCACGCATCGAGCTTTGGTCGAGAAGTGGTCACCGATCATCGACGCGATGACAGAGGAAGAGGCAAATAAGCCATTGCCGGAAGAAGTCCGCAGCGTCGAGAATGAATTGGATACACTTCGCGCCATGCCAAGCCGTTCACTCTTCAAGCAAAAAAGCGCACGGTGGCAGACCCTGCGCGACGAGCGAGTCAAGCGCGAAGCAGCAGAGGCAAAAGACGCCTTTATCGAAGCGCATGGCAGCGACCACCTAAAGCGCGCCCACGCCGGCGGCTACGATTGCACCCGCAAATACGTGCGTGAGCGTGCCGCTCATGAGGCCCCTGGCTTCGTTGTCGATATCGAGAATGATGCCAGCTGGGGAGATCGCAGTTGCCCAAGCCTGGCAGCGCTCAACGCTGCCGATGCTGCCACGGCTCTGGGATTAGGTACGGCGCAAGTCGTTTGGCTGAAATCAGCGCCAAACGACACCAAGGTCGAGCGCGACCCCTACGACTATGACGAGCCATTCGAGCAGTGTGAGGCGATTGTCATTAGTGACTATCTCGGCAAATACGATTTAGTCAAAATTCTGTAGTCAAACCCAGGGGCGCGACTGGCCAACGCGCAGGATATTATGATTGACATGGGAATGCACAAGGGCACGCAGCTTTGGTACACGGGTGGTCGGTCATTGGCTCAACTAATCGAGGATGGTGAGGTGATGGCGATACCAACGCCGATAGGATTAATATTCAAGCGCTCCGAAATTGTAACACCAATCGAGCGCATGGCGGCGTACACTCTGGATGAGGTGAGGCAGTTCGCGGAGCAACACGGAAAAGAGGAATAATCATGCCCATGCAAAAATTCAACATCTCCATGCCGGATCACGTCTTTGAGCAGGTCACCGCCCGCGGCGAGCAGCGATCAACGGTCATAGGCCGAGACCTGGATCGGTACTATGAGGCACTCAAGGACACCCGCCGGCAACTTGTGAAAAAGTTCAGCGACGAGGAGATCGGGCTGATCCTCGATAACCTCAACGGGACATTGATGGGGGAGACGTTCGGCGTACGGCTGATTTATGCCAATGTTGAGGATGCCATCACCTACGAATCGATTGATGCAAAATGGGGTGTAGATGGTGACGCGCTAGTAGAAAAACTCAAGGCACTTACGTTCGCGGAAAATGCAACGCTGGCCGACGCTGCCGAGCGCTGGTGGAATCGAGTCGCAGCCGGCGAGGAAGTCACGCCGGCGGATGCGTTGAGGTGAAGCAATCAGCCCTGCACCGACTGAGCGCTGTATCCAAACAAAGAAGCCGATCCCAGCGGATCGGCTTCTGCTATTTCTATCGCCTACGTGCAACGGGCGTTGATTCAGAGATTAACTGCATGTTGCGCCTCTCTTGCCGCCTCAGCGACTACTTCAGACCATTTCAAGCCACGCTCTAACAACCTATCATAAGTACCCCGTTTGATCACCGGACCTTCGATGAATCGAAAGAAAGTTTTGCCCGCAATGCCATCGCAGCCGTATTCAACATAAGTGATAGCTAGATCCCGAATCGTAATGCTGCCTGCCGCCTTCTTTCCGATCAGTATTTGACGCATTGACTCAATGTGCTCCGACTCATCAATCTCGCGAAATATCGCCACCCACGGTTGCCCGCGGTAGGTGCGTAACTTATTGATATCTTCGGCGCTTATCATCAACAATCCTCCATAAGGCGCAAGAATACATACGCTAAAAAGCTCAGCAATCCTACAATGAGAATCAGCTTTAAAACCTCAGCCAAATTCGGACCTATTTCCAACATCAATTCAACCTTTCGCCATACTCCCTCACCCTATCCCGCCACATCCCCACCCCATCATCCACTGCCCGAATCGCCGCCACAATCCGTACCCGCTGCGCATCGTCCTGCACGGTGAGATCGGCAATCAGTTCAGCACGATACTGTTCATAAGCCGCAAGTAAGATGGCGTAGCGCTGCGCTGGTGTCATCGCCTCACCGCCATCTTCGCACGATACTCATACAACTCAATCAACTCGTTGACGCCATCGATCAGACGCAGGATCCGGCTGCGTTCGTTGCCATGCGCCTTGTACAGCTTTCGCGTGAGTTCGTCCCGCTTCTCACGCTGTGCATCCGCCTTGCGTCGCCATTCGTTTGCAGACATAGTTCACCTCATTGTGTGCCCGTCTGCAAAGGTGGGGAGCGTGTGGGCGATTCAGTTACTCGATAAATTCGCACGCCAACAACAGCGTACCGATCAGTAATAATAGCAGCAATTGTTCACCCATCGTGCCACCGCTCAATCAATCGCACCACGGCGAAGAAGATAGCCACAGCCAACGAGATGGCGCAGCCGTGTTCGATGAGGGTGCGAAGGGTGGTCACTCAACCACCTCGCAGCGATGAAACATGTTCACCTTGCCCGGTCGATACTCCGTCGGCATGATGAAGTCTTGCCCGTGCTTCTCGCTATAGAAATGCCACCCAAGGCGGTTGTTGTATTTCAGCACGACTATCTCATCAATTATGTCGAGCACGAATCGAACTTTCGTGC
>CAZZDD010000002.1:0-88678 GCA_964652185.1 uncultured Candidatus Peribacteria bacterium
GGCAGCGACCGCGCCACACTCCCTCGACAGTCTCATGCAGGCAGCGGAGTTGCAGCGCGACATGTCGGAGGACAACGACGACACGCTCGGCGCGACGGACGAGCCCGACGCCGAGTAGCGCGTGCCCAAGGCCACGCCCAACGGCCCCAAGCAGTGCACGTTCCGCGAGAGCGGCCGTCGCTGCATGCGCAACGCGTCGAGCGGCTCGCCGTTCTGCCGTGCGCACACCCTCGTCGCCAAGGACGTGGCAGCCAAGGCGTCGGCGCAGCGGTCTGGGCTCGTCGACACGGCGACCGACATCCTCCAGGACGTGATCGCCGGTCGCGGCGTGAGTCGCGAGAAGGTCGCCAAGGCCATCAACCAGGGCGTGTGGGGGCTCGGCGGCGACTACGCGCGGTTCTCGCCGGACCTCGAGCAAGTCGACTTCGGCGAGCTGTTCATCGATGCCGCCGAGAAGGCCGGCGGAGCGGCGCGCGCAAAGTTTCACGGCGCCAAGAACTTCACGCCGCCGCCTGGCTGGTTTCGCGACACGCCCCGCGAAGATCCCGAGGTCGCGCAGCGCCGCGAGCTCGAAGCAAAGGCTCGCCAGGTGCTCGGGTTCTCGCCCACCGACGCGATCACGTCCGACGTGCTGCGCGCCAAGAAGCGCGAGCTCGCCAAGAAGTTCCACCCCGATCGCTTCGCCACCGACCCCGGCAAACAGAAGGCCGCCGCCGCGAAGATGTCGCAGATCAACGATGCCGTGGACGTGCTCGAGGCCGGCCTCAAAGCACCGGTGTAGACCTGCCGTAACGTTTCGATTACGCTACGGGAGTGGCGGCCGATGCGAGCAAGGTAGCGAGCGCGAAAGCGCTACTGGCCAAGTTCGATCCGTGGTTCGCCAAGTACAAGGGCGGCCTGACCAAGGGCGCGCTCGCCGCGTTCATGCTCCACGAGAGCGGCGGGAACTTCGCCGCCGCCGGCGACGCGAGCCTCGGCGAGATCGGGTACTACCAGATCGCCGCCTACGTGCCGCCGCTGTTCGGGCTCCCCGCCTCGGCGCGCATGGACCCCGAGACCAACGTCGCGCTCGCCGTGCTCGAGTACGAGCTCGAGGCCGCCAAGTTCAAGGTCCGCTACCCCGCGTACGTGAACCTCGGCAACCGCGACTCCTACATGCTGGGGCGCCTCGCCTTCGCGGTCGGCCGCGGCGGCAGCTACACGCTTGCCGATCGCGCCATCGCCACGCGCTACGCGAGCCCCGGCGGCAACCTGTACGCGGGCATCCTGAGCTCGGTCGCCGCGCTCGGCGCGCCCGCGCTGGGATCGCAGTCGAGCGCGAAGGTCGCCGCGCGCGTGGCGTCCATCCCCGATCAGTTCGCCATCGCTGCCGCCGCCGATCCGCTCGGCTCGTTCGGACCGCCCGAGATCATTCCGGCCCCGCCGGCGGGCGCGTATGCGATCCCGGCTGACGTGCTCCCCCTCTTCGTGCGTCCGATTCCGGGTATCGTGCTCGCCACCCTTGCCGTGGGCACCGGCGCTCTCGTGTACCTGTGGAGTAACCGATGAACAACACCAAGCGCACGGTCGCTCGCTCCCTTACCGCGCCTCGTGCGACCCCGCCGGCGCCGCGCTCGATCGTCGGCGGTTCGTCGATCAACAACCCGGCCAAGCCGTCCGGCTCCAAGATCGGGATGAACCAGCTCGGCGAGCGCACGAGGGCCGCCGCTCCGGTGCCGCAGATCAACGCAGGCGAGGGTCAGAACCGCACGAAGATCTACACGTTCTTCACGAAGGCGGGACCGACCGAGATCCTTTACTCCGGTGATCGCCTGTGGGCGCGCGTGCGGCTCGTGCTCGAGACCGCGGGGCCCGTCGCCGTGGGCGACGCCGAGTCCCTCGTGCCGGTGCTCTCCGGCAAGGGCCAGCTCCTCACCACCAACGAACCGGTGGACTTCGTGATCTCCAAGGGCTCGCGTATCTACATCGCGAGCACGAGCGTCAACCGCGTCAAGGTCACGGTCGAGCCCATCCCGTGGCTCGAGCAGATGACCGCGATCCTCGGCGTCGTCGCCGCCAAGTAACTTGCCACTGGCAAACGAGGAGCCATGCCCGACTACTTCCAGCCCAACGCCGACGAGGCGTCCAACAAGGGGTACGAGTTCTTTCGCCTGAACACGCTGCTGTCGTGTCCCGGCGATATCTACGAGAGCTCGCAGAGCGCCCGCGCGCTGATGCTCGGACCCGACAGCGACATCGCGAACGTCAAGGTCGCGTACTTCGACGAGCAGAAGTCGCCGACGTTCGTGAACAAGATCCTCTTGACCGCGCAGCGGCCGTTCTCGGGCCGCATCGACGCGCGCAACGAGTCGCTGTACATGCCCGGAGCGCGCCCCGGCAAGCTCCTGGTTTGGTCGGCCGACTTCTACGACCCGAACTACCAGCCGTCGGTCTACGGCGTCGGCGACTCGCTCGCCACGATCACGCCGCGGCTCGACGTGATCGAATACTTCCAGAACGCGAACGTCACGGTCGGTCGGTCCGATCGCGTGTACCAGTTCCAGGAGCTCGCGCTCCCCGCGAACACCGCGTACATCGTGCTGCCCTACTACGGGCGCAAGTCGGCGTCGATTCGCCTCGACAACCGGACCAGCGGCGATGTCGACTACTCGATCTTCGGCGTCAACTACTTCGACAACGAGACCGGGCAAGCGGTCGAGACACAGATCGTCGCGGTCTCGACGCTCGCCACGGGCACGCAAGCGCTGAAGGTCATCAAGGAGAGCGTCGATGGCATGTTCGACGCGCTCTACATCAGCGTGCACGCCGACACGCCCGACGGCCCGACGCCGCTCAACATCACCACGTCCGACACTCCCCTCTGAGGCACCATGGCGACCGCAACCACTCTCGAAGAGGCCGCCGGCCAAGCGTTCGACAACCTGCTCGCGAAGTGGGTCGCCGGTACGCTGAAGACGAACATCAGCGCCTACTGCACGACGCTCCTGCCGTCGTTCCTCGAGCAGCAGAAAGAGGCGCGACCGATCTCGAACTGGCTCACGCTGATCGCGGCGGCGGGCGCCGAGATGACCTCCGGTAACTCGTTCCTCGTCGTGCCGTACACGGACATGGTGGACGCTGCCGGTTACGTCTACCGCCAGTGCTGGATGGCCTCGCAGCTGGTATCGCAGAACTGGATCAGTGGCGCGCAGGGCGCCGCGATCCTGGCGGCGTACAACGCGAACTTCTAGGAGGCGTCCGTGACCGTGTATCAACGATCCGTTCTGGCGTGGCTTGCGGGTGGCGTCGTGGGCCTCGCGGTCGCCAAGAAGCGCAAGGTGACAGGCGCGCTGATGGGCGCCGCGATCGTCGGCGCGTTCGCGGACAAGCTGATCGAGCAAGGCGAGCGGACGGGCGACAACTAGCCGCCCTTGAGCAAACCTCGGGGTCGACGACGGTGTTTCATGAGGTGAATGGCCAGCAGAATCGCCCCACTCGTTTGCACCCGCCACGCGTCTCGCGTGGAACCATGCCGTCGTGGCCCCGGTAGCCTCTTTCGTATCATGGTCGTCTGACGACCGAACTGTGTGACACTGGGGGTAGCGCCGCGCAGGGATCGACACACTAGACCTGGGGCCACTCCCGCACGTAGGATGTCGGAATCATGGGAAGCCCCAAGAGTCAGTACGGAACCCCGGACGATGCCCCGGCGCGGCCCCCGGCTGTGCCTCCGATGTACATCGATCTCGACACGCTCGAGAACTCCGAGGGGCTGATCGCGATCATCAGCCAGCGCCGATCGAACGGCGTGATCACGTTCGCGATGTTCAAGTCGTTCCAGCGGGACGGCAAGGAGCGTACGAGCTTCATCAGCGAGACACTCCGCCCGAGCTACCTCGAGCTGCAAAAGCTCGCGTTCGAGCGCATCGACGCGATCAAGTCCGACCCCGAGCTCCTCGCGAGCCTCCAGAAGCGCGCGGGCTTCGAGCCTGCGCCGCGCCGAGGCCGCCCGTGATCAACGTCGCCGCCGCGATCAAGGCGAACGCGACGTATCGTCAGCGGCTGTTCTGGACGCCGGCGGTGCTTGGACTGCCGGCCACCGTCTCGGACTCGGACCTCGTGACCGCGGTCGCCGACACGCAGAAGCAACTCGGCCTCACGGTCGATGGCATCTGCGGTCCCGCGACCTACGGCAAGGTGCTCGAGGGCCACGAGGAGCGCCTGATCGCATCGGCGAACGGGCTCGCGCCGGCGACGCGGATGAACCTGATCGGCAAGGCCGCGGTGATTCGCGCGGAGCGCACCTGGCTCCTCGACATCCAGGACGGCAAGGCCGGCACGTTCCCCGAAGCGAGCCGCAAGTTCATCGACGCGATCATGCGCACCGACGCCGGCGTCGGGTGGAGCTGGCTCAAAGAGTACCGGGGCGATGGTCAGTTCGAGTGGTGCACGACGTTCATCGCGTATTGCATCAACAAGGTCGCGCCGATCCCGCTCAAGCCGTGGCGGTTCTACTTCTTCGCGAGCACCGACCGGCTCGAGGCACTCTCGCACTACGACGCGTGGCAGGGCGAGATCCCGAACCCCAAGCCCGCGTCGGGGCCCTACCACCAGGTGATCGAGCTCGACGAGACCTCGCAGGCACACGAGTGCCGGTTCGCGGACGGCTCGCTGCCGCGCGCCGGTGACATCGTGCTCGTCGGCGGCGTGCACACGGGCGCCGGTCGCCACGGCGTGCTCGCCGTCGGCTACAACGAGAACACCGGCGTGTTCGACACGTGGGAGGGCAACGCCACCGGCCTCGGGCCAAAGGGCGTGCTCCGGCAGGGCGTGATCAAGGCGACTCGCCGCGTGGGACTTCTGCCCGGTGCGTCCAAGACCACGTACCACGTGCGACGGGTGATCCGCCTCGCGCCCCACATCTTCGCGTAACAAGGGAGACCACGTGAATTTCGGACAAGCGATCGAAGCGTTGAAAGAGGGTCGCCGCGTGATGCGCGCGGGCTGGAACGGCAAAGGCATGTGGCTCGCGCTGACTCCGGCATCGGTCATTCCCTCGAGCGCTGCACGCAGCGGCGCAGCGTTGGCGAAGTCCGTCCACGAGCCCAGCGACACCATCACCATCGGCGCGCATATCGATATGCGCGCAGCAGATGGGACGATCGTGGTCGGCTGGCTCGCATCGCAGACCGACATGCTCGCGGAAGACTGGTCCACCGTCGAGCACGCATGATCAAGTGCCTGCCCCTGATCTTCGGCCTGATGATCGTCTCGTTCGCGATCAGCTTCTGGCTCGTGCTCGCGCTGATCGTGCACGTCGCCGACGCATGCGGTCCGGTGCCGTTCGCGATCATCGCCGGCCTGTCGCTGTCGCGACACGTACGTCTGTGTGAAGCCCGAGGCGAGCGCGAGCAGCGCACGCCGGTCGCTCACCTGCGGTGACCTGCATCGCACCTCGGTGCGGCAACGCTCGAGCTCCGGGATCGCTGTTCTGCCGCGCGCACGAACAGGCATCCGCCGGCCAGCGCGGCGGCTGGATCAGCGCCGAGAAGCGCCGGCGCGCGATGGCCGCCAACCCCGAGATGGCGCTCGACGCATCCAACATCGCCAAGCGGCTGTGGATCGGCGGCAAACCCCCGACCGATCGCGACCTGCCGTTCGATACACTGGTTCTGTGCGCCGCCGAGATCCAGCCCGAGCAGCTCGGGTTCTCGCGCACGGTGGTGCGCGTGCCCCTGCCCGACAGCGCGCTCACGACCTATCAGTGCCGGCGCGCGCTCCAGGGCGCCCAGGTGATCGCGCACGAACTCACTGGCGGCAAGCGGGTGCTCGTCACCTGTCACCTCGGCCTGAACCGGAGCTCGTTTGTCGCGGGTCTCGCACTCGGCATGATCACGCGGATGACGCCCGCGCAGATCGTCGAGCTCATTCGCGCGCGCCGCTCCGACAAGGCACTCGGCAACCAGCACTTCGTCGAGTACCTGCACCGATTCACCCGGTCTCGGCCGCCGGGCTAGAGCGCGAGAAACATCAACGCCGCAACGCCACCGAGGGCCTTGCGCTGGTTCGGTGAAAACCCGATCACGCCGCCCGCGACCGCACATGCCGCCATCGTCACGATGAACGGCGCGAACGCTCGCGCCCGCGCCTCCTCGTTCGCGTGTTCCCTGTCGTCCGGTGCAGGGATGCGCTCCCTTCCGAAGACCGCATCCGCGAGATCCTTATTCAGGTCGAGCACGTGATCGGAGATCGCCATCCAGTGCAGCGTATCACCGTCACAGTGAGAGCTCGTATGCTTTCGCGTACTGCTCGGCGAGTGGCCGGTCGATCAGCGCGAGCGCGCGCAAGAGGTGCACGATCAGGCTCGGCGTCGGCATGCCCTGGAGGATCTGCTCGATCCACGCCGCGGTCAGGCTCACGAGCGCCTGCACCGGCTCGTCCGCGGCGAGCTGGGGGACACGGAGCGCGATCGGTTGCGTCGTGTCCCTGCCCATGCCTACCCCTTCGCAAACAGGCGATCGGTCATGCGCTCGCCGGCCTCCGCGAGCTCGTCGCGATCGACGGCGTCCGCGTAGAGCGCGGCGGTCTGCATCGACGCCCACCCCATGTGGTGTTGGAGCTTGATGATCGCGCGCGGGTCGCCTTTGTGCTCCTCGAGATAGTTCGTGGCGTACGTGCGGCGGAACCGGTGCGGGTACACGTCGTCGAGCTCGAGCGTCGTCGCGATCGACTTGAACGCGCGGCGCACCCGCTTGGGCGCGGTCGCCGGGTTCTTGCCGGGCGACACCAGATCCGAGATGCGCTCCCACCCCTTGTACGAGGCAAGCGTCTCGAGCTCGGCGGCGATCGGGCGCGCGCTGACCTCGTGTCGCTTGCCGCCCTTGCCGACGTAGGAGAGCAGGCCGGTCTTGATCGCGGCGACAACCTCGGTGCGCTTGATCCGGATCGCGTCGGACACGCGGAGGCCGCGCTTGGCGATCACGAGACAGGTCGCGCGCACGCGCGGGTCGACCTTGCTACTGGCAAGCGTGGCGACGATCTTCTGCCAGTCGGGAACCTCGAGCGGCATCTTGATCCCGACGCGGCGCGCCGGCGGCAGCTTGATCTCGGACACGGCCTCGGCGAGGTCCGGCTGCTTGGAGAACTTCGCCCACTGCACGAGGGCGGCCTTGTTCGTGCGCCGGGTGAGCGGCGCGAGCTCGCCGGAGACCAGTCGCCGCGTGATGGACGGGTCCTTGGCGCACTGCCGGAGGTTCGAGACGTACAGGCTCGCGGTGCCCTCGGACCGGCCGCGGTTCAGGAGCCACTGCCGGAACGCGGCCAGGTTCTTGGGGGTGATCTCCATTGAAGCGCTCTGCCAGCCTACCACCGGCGACTGATACCCTCAGCCATCATGATCACGTCGGAAGATGTCCCCGTCCTCCTCGGCGCGGTGGTGCAGCCCAAGACAAAGGAGCCCGTCTGGGTGCGCCGCCAGAGCGAGACGTACCGCACTGTCGACGTGTTCCTCGGATACGACTACCAGCGCATCGTTGGCACCGGCTATCTCGACGGTGGAGACATGGGCAACGAGTACCTGAACGCGGTGAAGATCACCGGGTTCCCACGCTCTCACACGCCGAGTGGCGTCGCCCGCGAGTTCAAGGGCATGGGCTTTGGCACGTGTCTGTACACGGGCCTGGTGCTGATCGCGTCGGCGATCGACGACGGCGAGATCTCGGCGACGGGATTTCATAGCCGCAAGGGGCTCCCGGGATCGGGCAAGGGCATCTGTAGCGATGAGGACTCGCGATCGGAGGAAGCGAGCGAATGGTGGCGTGCCGCGGTCAAGCGCGGGCTCGCTCAACAGGAGGACGGCGAGAAGGAGTACGCCGACGACGATGATGCCGAGGAGGAGACGCTGGAGGATGAAGACCTCGACGACTACATGAGCATGCGCTCGCGCCGGAACATCTACGACTCGATCGCCGAAGCCGTCAGCGGCAACAGCGAGTGGTACCCGAGCAACATCCGCATTCGCGGCGATGTCACGCGCACCGTGGAGTCGAGCGGATCGATGATGACCGCCGACTATTACACGTTGTCGTCGGCCGAGAAGCACAAGCTCGTCGCGGTGCGCGAGACCTTCCAGGGTCGGCTCGACGGGTGGGCGAAGTCGCACGACCACAATGGGATGTACGACAAGGACGTGATCCTCGCGCTCAACGTCTCGAATCAAAGCCCGCTGGTGGTCGGCCGGCTCGCGGACTGCGCGCGGCACGTGGGGGCGACCGAGGTCGAGATCACGGCGCTGCTCCTGCGCAACCGGTTCGGCGTCGACCTGCTCAACAAGGCGATCGGCCGCGCGTCGCCCGAGAGCATGCGCATCGGGGCGCGTACCTCGTTCGATGCCGGCGGCGTCATGATCGAGAAGAATCCGCGCCGCCGCGGAAGGCGCGGCGTGCCGTCCCACGAGCCGCGGCCTGGACTCCAGCGGAATCCGCCGCCGGAGCCGTCGCGCGGCGAGCAGCGCGAGCTCGACCGCGCGATTGACGAGCTCAAGCGTCGCCGCGACGACCTCGGGTGGAATGACCTGGAGAGCCTGCCGTGAAGCGCAACCACGAGGACATCCGCGTCGACCTCGTGCGCCAGGGCACGCGCGACACCGCGCCGTGGGCGCCCGGGTCTCCCAAGCGCTTCATCAGCGAGGTCTACGACCAGCTCGAGGCGGACGGTCGCACCGACGGCGTGACGCTCGCGGAGTTCAAGGACATCCTGCTCGAGCTCCACCGCCGCGGCGACATCGTGCTCGCGCGCGCGGATCTCGTCGCGGCGATGCCCTACGACACCGTGCGCGAGTCGGAGATCGACGCCGGCGGCGCGACCTACCACTTCATCGTCGGCGACACCGCGAACCCGTTCGACGACTTCGAGCGCAGGTACGCCGAGAAGATGCGGCTGCGCGAGCTCGACATCGACGCGATCGAGACCCTGCTCGAGCAGTCGCCCGCGCTCCGCGGCACGTCCGGTGGCACGCACGCGTATCCGATCATGGCGATCGTGAGCGGCGAGACGGCAGACCGCGATCAGGGATCGTTGCGCGTCACGTTCTTCAAGGACGATGGACCGCTCGGGCATGCCACGCGCAAGACCATGCGCGAGATCGCGACCGAGGTCCGCGAGATGGTCTACCCGCCGTACGAGTCGATGACCGATTCGGACGTGCTCGCGTGGACGAGCACCGAGAAGTACGAGATCGGCAGCCGCCAGGTCGCGTACGTCCAGGCCATCAACACCCTGTCCTGGCACGCGAGCAAGCTCGGGCGGCGCGACCTCTTCGAGCGCGCGGAGAAGGCCGCCGAGCAAGAGCTGCGCGGCGAGCAAGGCACGTCGCGCCCGGGGGTGCACGCGTGGGATCGCGCGCTGAAGATCCTGCACACGGCCATTCGCGAACTGCCGAACGCGAACCCGCACGGCCTCCGCAACCTCATGCGAAACCCCGCGTGGGTGACCTCGGCGCTCGCGGACCACTACGAGATCCTCGACGACCAGGTGCCGCCGCGGTGGATGCCGCTGCTCGCCGGCGTCACCAACGACCGCAAGAAGCTCGTCGCGGACCTCGTCGAGTACGGGTGCGGCGCGTACGGCTGCGTGATCGCTACCAACGATCCGCGCACGGTCCTCAAGGTCACCACCGACGACACCGAGGCAGAGTTCGCGGCGCAGCTCGCGCCGACGCTGGTTGCGCCGATCTGCGTGACGTACGAGCTCGTGGTGCGGCTGTCGGCGCGCCACAAGGGCAACCCGGTGCATCTGCTCTGGCGCGAGGCAGCGGACCAGGTCGGGCGCATCGAGACCGCGCTCGAGGAGCCGTACGGTGAGCGTGCGGTGGATCTGATCCGCCAGCAGCATCGCGCGGCGCAGATGACCTATGCCGCGATCGTCGAGGGCTTCGACCGCGACGTGATCGAGCGCGGGATCCAGCTCTGGCTCGAGGCGGTCGAGCGCATGGGGCGCATCGCCGAGCTCCGGCCGCTCGCACGCGGGATCGAGCGGGTCTGGAACGAGCAACGCATCTTCTTCGGCGACATCCACGAGGGCAACCTCGGCCTGGTCAAGCGCGCGAGCGGCACGGCATGGGTGATCACCGATCCCGGTCACGTCGCGGTGATCGAGGACTAGCGGACCGGCCCCGCTGGTCGCTAGGGTGGGAGGGCATGGCGAAGTCGAAGGCGAAGCGGAAGGCGGGTGCGCCCGAGTTCGCGGTCAAGCCCAAGCGCAAGGGCGCCAAGATCGTGCGCGACGAGGTCCGCATGGGACGCGTGCGCCAGATCTTGGCGCGCACCGCCGCCGCCCGCGCGCAGATCGACGCGCGCCTTGTTGGCGTCGATATGTCCGACCTCGAGCACCTGCCGGTAGTCGAGTTTCCGAGTGGTCGCGCGCCCAAGGTGCCCGGGATGCGCAGCAAGCACCGCCACGACGACGAGCCTGACGACCCCGACGAGGACGAGATCGAGGAAGCGCTCGACGACCGGCCGCCGATCGCACCGCCGGTGCCGTTCGTGCCCGAGCTCGAGCGCGCGGCCGGCATTCTGAACCCGGGCGGTCTCCGCAAGCCCATCGCGTGCAGCGCGTGCGGCGCGGTCGGTCACCGGTCCGACAGTCGCACCTGCCCCAAGCATCCGTCCGCGGTGCTGCTGCCGGTCAAGATCGAGGCGGTCGAGGCGGACATCGGGATCGAGGAGCGTGCGCACGAGCCGTTGCCGCCCAACGCGATCTTGCGCCACTGCAAGGCGTGCGGTCGGCCGCGGTGCCGGAGCGACAGTCGGTTCTGCCCCAAGAACCACCACTACGATCCCGACAACGACACGCGCCTCGCGGGCGCAGGCGGCGCGCTGCGCGACGAGTGCCTGCTCGTGCTCGATCACGAGATCGCGGCCCGCGTCGAGGAGGCGGCGGCGCAGAACTGCGTGACGGTCGAGGAACTGCTGCTGCTTATGATTCGACCGCGCGACGTGCGGAACCGACCGAGCCTCCACGAGCGCGGCGAGATCACGCAGCGACAGCGCGAGTGCGTGGAGCTGTTCGTGGCCGGGCAGTCCTACCGCCAGATCGCACGGCAGCTCGGCATCAGTGTCGGCGGCGTGAAGGCCCACGTGCGAGCGGCTCGCGTACGGGATCCGTTGTGCGTTCCCGCCAATCGCGCGCCGAATATTCCCGTGGGCCGTCCCGCGATAACTCCGGCGCATGCCCCGGAATCGGGCGACGTTTCGACCGTGGTCGAACGATCCGAGCCCCAAAATATTCCCGCCTCCACGCCCAGCGCGTTCTTCGGCGAGGGCGAGGAGCCGACCCAGCTCCTCGGGGTGTGGGCCTCGCGGCAGCTGCTCGAGGCGTTCGAGGCCATCGCGTCGCGGCTCTATCCCGATGCGACGGAGCCCTCCGCGCTGATGGTCCGCGACTACATGGTCAAGGTCGCCTGGGGTCAAGCGGAGCCGGGGCACGCGATCCCACGCGCTCGCAAGCTGCGGGGTCCCTACAAGTGCAGCGCGTGCGGCGCCGTCGGTCACCGTGCGGACAGTCGGAAGTGCCCCACGTTCACAGGCCGAGCGACAGCTGTGGACTCGGCCGCGGCGTGATCTTCATGCCGAGGAAGCGCTCGTACTCGAGCATCGCCGCGCGCGAGCGCGAGCATGCGATGCGCGTCGTGAGCTCGCACGTCGGGCCGTAGTAGAGGCGATCCCAGAAGTCGCCCTCGCGCCGGCGAAGCGGATGAATCGGCCGCTGACACGCGACGCACGGCATCGTCACCATGACGAGCTCGCGCGCGAGCTTTTCGGGAACGTCGAGAAACTCGATGCGCACCTGCGGGTCGGCGGGGTCGCCGTGCTCGACGAGATGGAGGTAGGGCTCGACGGTGGCCCACACCGGCTGGAACACGAGGCTGATGTCGATCATGCAGACACGATAACGCCAGCCTCTGATCACGCGCGGGAGCGCCCGCGTGCGGATGCGCGCGGACGGGAAGCCGTCAACACGGGAGTTGGGATTTCCGGGGTAGCGCTCGGGTCAACACTACCGACGGTGTACCGATCTCTCGTCGACCACTAGCGACACCTGTCCGGAGTTTCAGCGGCGCGGCGGCGCCACGCGTAAAAACACGACGGCGTGACGCTCCCGCTCGGGAAAACTGGATCCGATCTCCGGCGATCGGGTACATCGGCAACATGCTCTCTCGCACGGGTGTGGAGACAGCGTGACGACTTCGTTTCGTCACGAGTGGTTTACGCGGTGCCTCGCGGCATGGTGGTCGGCGTGGATGACATTTTGGGCCGAGCTCGGCGACGAGTTCGATCCGGATCTGAAGAGTGATCGACGCAGTCAGGAGCGCGAGCACTTCGACTCGTTCCTGGTCGAGCGCGGCAACTTCGAGGGCGCGGGCACCGGAGGTCAGGACTGATGTCGCTCTACACGCGCATCGGAGTGAACTTCTGGAACTGGTCGCGCTTCCGCGAGCTCCGCACCAACGAGGGAAAGCTGCTCGTGATCGCGCTCTACACGAGCTCGTCGAGCAAGCTGCTGTGCCCGGGGCTGTATAAGGGCTCCATCGCGACGATGTCCGAGGACAGCGGCATGACGCCCGAGGACGTGCGCAAGGGCCTCGACGACCTGCTCGAGGTCGACCTCGTCGAGTACGACGTGCGGCAGCGGATGCTTCGCCTCACCGAGTTCCCTGACACCGGGGAGAGCCCGTCCAACGGCAAGGTCATCCGCGCCTGGTATCGCGGCTGGAACAGCTCGCCGGCGTGCGCGGTGCGGGATGCGCATGTCGCAACCCTTCGCAAGCTGATCGACGACTGGTGCCGCGAGCAGAACAAGAAGCTCTCCGCGGATCACGAGAACGCGTGGGCCGAGACGTTTGGCAAGGTGTCCGTACCCGTACGTAAGCGGACGGTTCGTCGTGCCGTGCAGACCGACCTGTTCGAGCCGCCGCCGGATCCGGATCCCGTTCCCGATACCCTTTCCCAAGCCTCTCCCGATGTGGATAGTTCTTGTTCAGTGGGTCTCGGTCTCACAAACGCAGAGTCCAATGATTCTGCGGTCCCGGAAACCGTATCGGATACCGTAACGAAAGGGACAAGATCAGGATCGGGAGAGAGACAGAGATCAGGATCTTCTTTTTCTTCTTCGGAGGCAGAGGATCCCGCGACCGGCCTCCCGGGAGATCGCGATCGGGAGGCGCCCGCACCGGCGCGCCCCAAGCTCACCCTCGTGCCGCCACCGGCCGACACCACCGCCGCCCAGAGCTTCCTCGACGCCCTCGCGCGTGAGGCTGGGGGCGCGTTCAAGTCGCGCATTCGAGAAGGCATGCAGGATGCGCTGTGCGCGGCGATCAGCGCCATCCCCGCGCACGACCGCGGGCCGGTGGAGCTCGCGCTGGTGGGCCAGCAGCTCGCGCGTGCGCCCACCCTGGTGCACGGCGAGGTCGGCGACCCGACCTCGAAGCTCTGCGCGTGGCTCGCGGTCAAGGGCGCATATCAGCGCGCGCTCGCCGCCGCGCGCGCGCACGAACAGAAGGCGTCAGATCGCTCTGCGATGCTTGCTGAGTCCATGAAGCAACTCGGGATGACCACGTGATCACCTTCCAGGTCCCCGCACGCCCAGCTCCGGCGCCCGCTGTCGACGGCGATCCGGGGGACGAGGACGTGCCGCTCGACTTCAGCCGCGTGAGATGCACGATCGCGGGCTCGTGGTTCTCCGTGCACCCAAGGCTGCTCGGTCTGCACTGGGAGTTCGTGCGCGACGTGAACGACGGCCACGACGACACGAATGGTGAATGGAAGTTGCTTTACGAGGACGGCAGCCCCGCGACTGCCGAGGAGCTCGAGCTCGTTCGCGGCAAGTTCACACCCGCATAGGAGAACGACACCGACCATGCAGCGACAGGTACTCGAATATGACACGATCACGATCTCGATTCCGCCGGGCGCCCCTCGAACGTGGCGATCGGAGCATCCCGTGCGCGCTGTGAATCTCACCCGCCAGGGCGTGCGCGACCTCAACGGCCCCAACGCCAACGGCACCGGCTACAACGGCCGACGCGATGCGACGTGCATGCACAAGCGCGATCCGCAAGCCGTGGCGAAGTACACCAAGCCGGTGCTCGTGGTGGAGACCAAGGGCGAGAAGCGCGGGATGATCGTCACCAAGTACATGAGCTGCTGCATGGTGTGCGACACCGAGCTCGGCCTCGCGGACTCGTTCGGATGAGTCCCGTGCTCGAGACCATCCTGGCCTGGTTCGTGTCGATGTTCCTGGTGATCGTTACCTCGATCGCCAGGCCGACCTCGGCGCGCTGCCCCGACGGCTTCTACCTCTCCGAGGGCATTCGCACGCAACCACTCGGCCGCGAGCCCGTCGGCTCGTTCGCTTGCGAACGCCCGCCCATTGGCGGCGATGACGACGTGCTCACCGGCAAGTCGACCGCGCGCTCGCGACCGGGCGTGATCCGATCGCGGATCTACTGCACCGGCGGGACGATCCCGATCGTGCGTCGGGACGGCGTCACTGTCGGATGTCAGAGGTAATCTCAGCGCCTCATGTCCACGAAGCCGAACCCGCTCACCGCTCGCGAATACCAGGTCGCCGTCCGGCTCGCCGCCGGCAAGACCAACCGCGAGATCGCCGACGACCTCGAGATCTCGATCAAGACCGTCGACACCCATCGCGCCAACGTGCTCGCGAAGCTCGAGCTCCGCAACAACGTCGCGCTCGCCCACTTCGCCATCCAGCAGGGGTGGATCACGATCGAAGGCGTGCGGCGTATCGTGCCGGAGGAGGAGGCAGCGGCGTGAGTCGCTACAACCGCTGCGTGCGCACCGGGCGCCGCCCGAAGAACAAGCCCATCGATCTGTCGACGATCAAGTTGGTCACCGGCGAGATCGCGGCGTTCCCCGAGTCCGTGATGGTCGAGTTCGTGACGCATGGCTTTGACGTGGCGCTGTGCTCGTGCGGCGATGATCTTCCTGGCCAGGTGATCGGCGTGTATCACCCAACGCGCGTCAAGGACGGCGATACGATGACGTGCCCGCGCTGCAAGGCGGTACTTCGGTTCGTGCTGCTGACTCGCGAGGAAGCCGACCGCGACGCCATTCTGGACGGGAATTCAGTCGCGCACGAGATCGCCGCCGACCGAGACCGCAAGCACCCGGGCGCGACGCACCTCGCAGTCCTGCGCGGCCCCAACGGCGAGCGCATCGAGCCCAAGCTTGCCGGGATGGAACCGGTCAACTAGGACGATGGCACAGACAATCTGCGCCGGGTGTCTCGAGCCCATTCCCAAGTCGGGCACCGACTCGAAGTTCGTGCTGTCCGGCACGGAGGTGTTTCACTCGCGGTGCGCGCACCTGATCGGACGCAGCGTGCTGACGCGGTATCGCGTGAGGATCAACGAGCTGAAGTCCAAGCTCGCAAGCACAGCAGCGGACGCCGCCGAAGTGGCGCGCCTGCGCACGTGCTACTCCGACCTCGAGCGCGACTACAACCGCGTGTACGGCGAAAAGCAGCGGCTCGACCAAGAAGTGACCAACGCGCTCAACTCGAACCTTCGTGCGGCCCAGTCAGAAGGTGCATGGCGCGCCCGAGAAGCGACGCTCACAAGAGAGCGCGACGACGCCCAGCGTGAGCTCGCGGAAGCCAAGGCGGAGCTCGCGCGCATCCGCGGAACGCCCAACGAGGGATCGACGAAGGACGCCAACTTCCTCGACGACTTTTCAATTCGCGCTGGATTGCTCGAAATCGATTGAAGTAGAACGAACCACCCGATTATCCCCCGAGATGGAGACGACATGCCCAAGGACGATCCGAACGGCCCGACCGGTCGCCGCAACCAAGCGATGCGCGACCTCCGCAACGAGAACTACGCGATCACCAAGCTCAACCGCGAGCTCGCGCAGCGCAATACCGACCTCGAGCACGCGATCAGCGACCTCCAGGACGGCCTCAACCTGATCACGGATCCGCCGAAGGAAGCGCTCGACGCACTCGGCAGGCTGCCGGCAATGGAGGCCGTGCGAGCAGGGATCGCGGCGCCGCTCACGAAACTTCTCGAGTGGCACAACGCCCTACTCCTTGCCAGTGGCAAATACACGATGGCCAACGCTCTCGCGAAGGCTCGCACGCCCGACGAAATCCGGCGCATGCTGGTGGACATGCGGTCCGTGATGTCGGCGCAGGGTGATCGGCGATGACGGACGTGAAACGGTGCGGTATCTGCCGACGGTCGCTGTACATGGCGGCGCATGCGGTCGATGGCGATGTGTGCTCGGACTGCAACCGCGCGTATGTCGAGGTCACGCAGGTTCCGCGCGGCGACGTACTCTTGAGCCCGTTGACGGTGGCGCTGTGGGCCGCGAAACGCGCGTGGGAATTCGCGGACGCGGTCACCGACTCGACCTCGTTCACGCATCGCCCCGGCGATCCGGGGCACAGTCGTACGCCTCGACG
Organism: uncultured Candidatus Peribacteria bacterium; assembly: GCA_964652185.1. GTDB lineage: Bacteria > Patescibacteriota > Gracilibacteria > Peribacterales > Peribacteraceae > DALYDP01. The sequence continues at coordinate 16,465 of CAZZDD010000002.1, forward strand.
GCCGCGGAGGAAGTAGTGGGAAAGCGCTTCATCGAATCGGAGTCCGGCATCGACTCGGACTCGCTCTCCACGCCCGCGTTGATCTACGAGCCGCTGCTCGAACTCTGGGACGGCGTGATCGATTGCGACCCGTGCACGAACGCGCACGCGACGCTGCCGGCGACGCATAAGTACACCTGGGGCGGCCTGCACCGGCCGTGGTTCACGAAGACGTACGAGAACCACCCCTACTCGACAAACGAGCCGTGGATCGACAAGGCGATCTACGAGATGGACAAGGTCAAGCGCGTGCGCGAGCTCGTGATCCTGTGCATGACCGCGACCTCCACGGTGTGGTGGAACAAGGCGATGAACAAGCCGCGGAGAAATCCGATCGTGATGTGCACGAAGCGGATCAAGTTCCAGGGCATCGACGGCAAGCCGATGAAGCACACGGCGCAGTTCGATACGTCGCTGATCTACTACGGCACGCGCGAAGCGAGGTTCCGCAAGCTGTTTCGGCATGTCGAACGCTGGACCGCGAGGGGAAGGCTGTGAAGGTCCAGTGGTTGAATTCCGATCGAACCAAGGCGATCGTAACAGTTGGTCATTGGTGGTGGCGGCGTTCCACTGAGGTCGCGCTCGTGGATGATGTATGGGTGCATGCGATCGACCGAACGTGGTTGCCGTTAGGTCTCCGCGATGAGCTCACGGATCGTCGCCGCTGGGTCGAACCCGTCGAGGACGGAGTCCCGTCGGCGCGTGTAGTTAGGGAGAAGTGACGTGTCCAAGCAGACCAAGCTCGGCATCGGCTGGTGCGATTACACCTTCAACCTGTGGGAAGGGTGCTGGAAGATCTCGCCCGGCTGCGAGAACTGCTACGCGGAGGCCAAGAACAACTGGCTCCAGGGCGGCGAGAACTGGGGACGGACGGCGCCGCGCAGATTCTTCAAGCCCGCGCACTACGATCTGCCGCTCAAGTGGAACGATCACGCGCGCGAGCTGGGCGAGCGGCACCGCGTGTTCGTCAACTCGACCAGTGACGTGCTCGAGATCCATCCGGTCGCCGAGATCAATGCGCGGATGGACCTCGCGCGCCGGCACCTGTGGAACCTGGTCGAGGTGTGCGAGTCGCTCGACTTCCTGCTCCTCACGAAGCGGATCGAGAACGCCTCGAAGATCCTGCCGTGGGTCGTGCTCGATTGCACGCCACCGACAAACGTGATCCTCGGTGTCACCGCGGAGAGCCAGGAGTACGCCGACCGGCGCGTACCGCTCTTGCGCGCGACGCCGGTGTATCGTCGATTTGTGAGCTACGAGCCGGCGCTCGGGCCGATCTCCAACTGGCACGAGCACCTGGCCTCGAAGGACGTCCATCAAGTGATCTTCGGCGACGAGAGCGGGCGCAAGCGCCGGCCGGCCGAGGAGAAGTGGGCCGAGGACACGCGCGATGCGTGCGCGGAGACCGGCACGGCGTTCTTCTACAAGCAGTGGCACGGCAAGGACGGCAAGAAAGTCCACCTGCCGGTGCTCGACGGCCGCACCTACCGCGAGTTCCCGGCGCCGTGATCGAGCCGCCGATTCAGTCCTGCGACCGGTGCGAAGGCACCGGCGTCCACAAGAAGACGCGAGCGATCTGTTCGTGCCCCGCAGGTCGCGTGATCTGCATGGTGGCACCCCGACAATCCCCCGAGAAAGTGAGGCAACGATGACCGATGTGCGAATGACCTACCGGCAGCTGAAAGCTGCGCTCGACGCGTTGACGGAGGAGCAGCTCGAGCAGCCGGTCATATGGTCCGGCGATGAGCGCGGCGGCGAGGTGCGTCACGTGTGGATCGCTGACGAGGACTGGATCGGAGAGGACAGCGACAGCGAGACGTGGTTGCCGCGGAGTCAAGGACTGCGCCTCGATCCAGAGTCCTACGTCGAGGCCGACGTCTGCATCCCGCGCGGCACCGTTCATCTGATCGTTGATGGTGGAGTCGCTCCTCCACGACGATACTTCGTGCTCGACACCGGTGGTGCCACCTACTCGTTCGTCGCGCGCGACGTGAACCACTGCATGGAACTGCTCAAGGGTCACGAGCACGACGAGATCCAGACGTGGAAATGCACGTGGACCGAGATCACGTTCGAGCAGGCCATGCTGAAGATGACACGCGACGAGGAGCAGGAACCCGCGTCACCGTTGTATCGCCTCCCTCTTGCCCACCGCGAGGTCGGCGCGTGGTTCTGCTCGGAGTATTGATCCGTGGCCAACGCACAGCAAATCCACGCGCTCGTCGATAGCCACTTCAAGCGCGACGACGCGCGATTCAAGTCGATCGTGTTGCAGATCGCGGCGCACGAGACGAGTCGATCGCCAAAGACCGCGGAGCGGTTGCGGCAACTGATCGAACGAACTCCGCAGACGCTCACGCCTCTACCCATGAGCGCGCAGGGCTTCTTGGAGATCCGCACCAACCTCTCCGATCTGTCGGAGATGGCGCTCGATCACCACGTTCGCTCGGACCTAGAGAAGATCGTCCGCCAGAACCAACGCGGCGAGGAGCTGTTCGCACACAACCTGCGTCCGTCGCGGCGGCTGCTATTCCTCGGGCCGCCGGGCGTCGGCAAGACCATGGCAGCGGGTGCACTCGCTCGATCGATTGGTCTGCCGTTGTTCAGGGTGTCGTTGCACACGCTGATCGGCCAATTCTTGGGCACGACCGCCGCGCACATGACGACGGTATTTGAGACTGCGCGCACGGTACCGGGCGTGTATTTGTTCGACGAATTCGACGCGTTGGCAGAGAACCGCGGCGTGAGCGATCCGTCCGGCGCCGATCGTGAGATGCAGCGCAGTCTGAATTCACTGCTCTTGTTCATCGAGGATTTCGATGGACCAGGAATCCTAATTGGCGCCACGAATCTGGCCAAGAAGATCGATGCGGCGATGTTCCGGCGCTTCGATCAGATCGTCGAGTTCGGGCTGCCGACGGTGGCACAGGTCGAGGCGATTCTGACGTTCACGAAGGTGAGCGATCGAGTCGAAGCGGTCGAGGTCCATCACGAGCTCGCAGGACTCGGCCACGCCGATCTTCGGTGGGCGATCGACGACGTGCTGCGCGATCACGTGATCGACGGCGATACCGTGAGCACGATGAACGTGGTCGCCGCGATCCGCCGCCGGCGACAGGCTCGCTTCGCGTAGATGTCAGAGGGGCACGCGACCGTCGGCGCGTGGAGAATCCCCCGAAGCGTGTCGTTCGCCTCCCTGTCGTCGCCGACGAACCGCCGCCCCGCTCGTACCGTCGCAAAGACGGTCAGATGACGATGAAGGAAGCGGTCGACATCGCCGGCGCGCTCGGTCACCCGAGCAAGATGCCCGGCTACAGCTACGGCATCAGCGCGCAGCTCTGCAAGACCGGCGGCAAGCTCCGCGGCACGCCCGGCAGCGTGTGCTCGGGCTGCTATGCGATGACCGACTGGTACCGGAGCTGGCGCCCGCTACTGCAAGGCCACGCGCGTCGGTTCGCGGGCCTCACGCATCCGCAGTGGGCGGACGCGATGGTGCGGATGATCTCGAGCTCGTGTACGCCGCCGGACAACTACTTCCGGTGGCACGACTCGGGCGACCTCCAGGGCATCTGGCACCTCGCCAACATCGTGGAGGTGTGCGAGCGCACCCCGACGGTGCACCACTGGTTGCCGACACGCGAATATGAATTCGTGGCCGGCTTCCTCGCGACGGGCAAGCACCTGCCGGAGAACCTCACCGTCCGACTCTCCGCGCACATGATCGACGCAGAGCCCGTGATCCCCGAGCACCTGCGCGATGCGCTCGGCCACCTCCCGGTGAGCACGGTCTCGAGCGTCTCGGTGCTCAAGAGCGGGGTCCAGATCGTCGAGGGCAAGGGATCCATCGAGTGCCGGGCTGTCGAGGCCCGCGACAACAAGTGCGGAGAGTGCCGGGCATGCTGGGAGCGGCGTGTGCGCTCCGTGAACTATCCCCAGCACTAGAATCGCGTGACCACTCCGTGTCATGGATCGATCTCGACCTTACAGGAGTCCGAGATGCGATACGTGATCTTGAAACCGAAGGCAGGCACGATCGATCCCCGCACCACGAGCTTCGCTTCGTTCGACGAGCTCCACGCGCTTGCGCCGCCGCTCGCCGAGTTCACCAGCGAGGCCGAGTGCGCGGCGCAGATCCGGCTGATGTACCCGGACGCGGTCACGCTGCCGATGCGCATCAACCTCGCCAGTGGCAAGGCGCAGACCGTGGTGCTCGGCGTGATCGACGACGAGAAAGCGCGGCAGACCGTCGATGTCAACTCCGCGATCCCGTTCGCGTGTCTGGTGCAAGCGATCAGCGAGACCGAGGTCGAGCGCATGCGTCTCAAGAAAGGCGACCCGCCGTTCACCATGAACACGTGGCGGCTCAAGCCCGTGTGCCCGTCGGTCTACAAGGCGACGCCGGTCGAGGTCCGATCGAGCGATGCCGCGGCGCCGGTGTTCACGACGGCTCGCGTTGGCCGCCACCGCGATCAGCTCGCCGTGTTCATCGATGCCGAGGGCGTACAGTTCAGCCTCGTGTTCGAGGACAAGAAGCTCGGCATCGTCGAGCAGTCAGACGGCCTTGATATGACGGACGTCAGTGGAAACGTCCTTGCCGAACACGGCTACTTCAAAGTCCCCTGATCGCCGCATGCGATGCGGAAGCTGCGACAAGGTGATCGCAGCCGGCGTCGCGATGCAGCCGGGCCACGACGGCAAGGAGTGGTTCCTCGGCTCCTGCTGCTGGGATCCGCCGAAGGTGCGCAAGGCGCCGATCGCGGTCGCGCCGGAGCCCTACGTCGGCGAGCCGGTGCCGAACGCGGTCAAGGACGACGTGGCCGACTTCAACAGGCCGCCGGCCAAGAAGCGGAAGCGGGCCTAGCCCTGCTTCGCGTTGGCCTCGAGCTTGGCGATCTCCGCCTTGAGCTCGTCGACCGTCATGTCCCACGGACTACGCGGCGGCTTGGTCGCGAGTGCCTGCCCGGAGAGCGTGGGAACCGGCTGAAGGAACTGGCGCGGCGCGACCGGCGCGAGATCATCGGTGAGGTCGATGTAGCGATTCGCGAGCTTCTGCTTTTCGCGTTGCGCCGCCTCGAATCGTGCGGCCACGGAGGCGCCGACCTGGCCGATCACGATCGTCGAGACCGCGTCGAGGGTGGAGAGCGGGAGGTCGAGGCGCTTCATCAGGGACAACGACTCCTTGATGACGCGCTCGGAGTACGCGATGCCGGTCGCGTAGTCGTCGTCGTTCGCTACCAGCACGCCAGGATCGTCACAGAGATGCAGCGGATTGAGTCTGGGCACGAGCGCGAGTCTACCAGCGCCGAATCGCGCACCTGACAAGATCCCGCGCTTGTGCAGATCCCGCCTACAGGCTTACCTTCAGTTCTGGGCTGCGCGTCTCTCCGGTCACGCACCCGACGGAGACAAGTACATGGCGCGCAAGCGGCGGCTGGCAAAGCGATATCGGCGGAACCCGGAGACGAGCTCGCGCTCGAACCCACCGCTGTTCCAAGACCTCGCCGAGTTCATCGGCCCCGGCTTCGCCAGCTTCGCGGCGACGCGCCTGCTCACGAGGATCGCCGCGACCCAGCTCGCGAAGCGAAAGCCGACGTGGGGCAAGCACGCCGGCGTCCTCGCGAGCCTCGCGAGCTTTTTCGCGCTGTGGTGGGGCGCCCACCGCGTGAAGTGGCTCGAGAAGTACCACACGCCGCTCGTCGTCGGCTCGGGCATCGCGGCGCTGCAATCGGTCATGCAGCTCTACCTCCCGTCGATGGGCTGGATGGTCTCCGATGCGACACCGCAGATCGCCGAGGACGCCGACCTCGCGCTCGAGCAGGGGCAGCAGCCGCTCGTGCACGGGATGGAGTACCTCGACGAGGACCCGAACGAGTACAGCAACAACGACGCCTTCGATCCCGGCGTTGCCGCCAAGCCGGCCGCTGGTTCTGCCAAGGTCACCGAGGACGAGATCATCAACGACCTCAACATGGAGGACGACGAGCTCGGCGACCTTCACCTCGGCAGCCTGGGACGGAACAACTAGCCATGCCGCCCTACATTCGCAGCGTGACTGCCGGCGCGCCGTCCGCGCTCGTGCGCGTGCCGCGGCAGACCGTCACCGTGCACCCGCCCGGCCCCAAGCGCGACCCGAACGGTCGCCTCCCGGTGACCGGCAAGACCTCGACGTACACCGTGCAGCGAACTCCGCGTCCGGTCGTGGGGCACCCTCCCAAGCCGCTCCGCGACTACCGTCGCGCGAACACGACCTCGCTCGGCGCGACCGCGATCGAGTACGGGACCATCCCCGTGTCGCCGCCGCCCAAGAAGCGTGCGCGCGCCCGTCTCGCCGCGTCGCTCCGCGGGACCTCGCTCGGCGACGACACGCTCGGCGCCGACAGCGCCGACCTCCTCCAGCAGCTCGTCGACAGCCAGAAGCGCACCGAGGCCGCGCAACAGCGCTGGTTCGAGGGCGATCTGTTCTGGAAGCGGCTCGGCGTGATCGCGACCGTGATGATTCCGGTCAGCGCCGCAGTGTGGCGCCGGTTCGGCATCGGGCGCCGTCCGAAGCCCACTCCCTAGCGCGTTAGACCCACCACCGGCCAGACGCCGCGTACCACGTCAGCAGTGCGCCGAATGCCGCGCCTGCCATCATCCCCACCGGTTTGTCCTGGCGGGCAACAAGAGCTCCGACGACAGCTCCGATGGGGGCGCCGTACTTCAACGCGGTCTCTGGCGCCACCTCGGGACAGAACGCATGCGGAGACGGACCTCCGCACATGCCTGGAGTCTGCCGAGGATCGACTGCCGCCGGAACGTTTCCCATGCTGCGCCTGTACGCCATGGTCAAAATGATGACCCGGTTCGCGTGGGAAAGTACAGCTGTGAGCAGTCCGGCTCAGCGACAGGCGCTCGAGTCTGGGGTGGACAGACGAGCGCGGGCGATCAACGGACAGCGCACACTACCACGAGCGCGAACTACTTGGACTCGGTCGGGGGCGTCGCCGCGGTCGGTTCCGGCGCTTCGCCGGCGTACTGCCCGGCGTACTGCGCGGCAGCTTGCGCGGCCTGCATGATGGAGCCGATGTCGAGACCGCCGCCGCACCCACATCCGCCGGCGGGCGGCACGTGGCTCGACTTCACGGTCTCGGTGATCGTGATCTTGATCGGCGAGACCTCGTACGTGCGGGTCGTGGTCTCGTCGTAGGGTCCCGGGGTGTACTCGTTCTTGTTGTTGCCCATAGAGAGCCTCACGGTGCGCCCGGACGCGATCTCTGCCAAGACCTGCGACGGCGAAAACTTCCGCCCGGGATCGGCCTGTCGTAGGGTGGAGGCCACACGAGAAGGAGAACGAGATGACCCAGCGACCGCCGCCCCACCGCAACTACGGCAAGACCGCCACCACGCACGTCAAGGACGCCTCCGGGCTCTGGCGCGTGCACGACGGCAAGCGCGCCAACCCCGACGGCACGAGTGAGACGGTGATCGACCCTGCCACCGGCAAGGCGATGGAGCACCTCTCCTACGACGACGCGCGCCGCATGAAGGACTTCGCGGTGACCAAGCTCAAGCTCCGGCAGGCGGGCGTGGTGTCCGAGTCGCCGATCGCCGAGGCGCCGCCGCCCGCACCCCGTCCGCAGGTCGCGCCGCCGGCGCCGGTGCCGAGGACGGCCAAGGTCGGAGCGACGCTCGCATCGTCCGCGGCGCTGCGTGGCCCGTTCGCGGGCGAGGGCAACCCGAGCGGCGCGGCCGACGACAGCCTCGAGCTCGACCTCCCGGATCTCCCCGCGATCAAGCCGTCGCAACCGCCGCCGCCCAAGCCGATCATCCTCAAGTCCACGGACAAGCCGAACCCGGATCCGCAGCTCGAGCAGTTCCGGCAGTCGGCGCTCGCCGCGGCGCGCCCGGCGGCGATCGAGGCGCAGCAGCGCGCCGACAAGATCAAGGCCGAGCGCGATCGGCTGCGCGCCCTGGGCATCGATCCCGACGCGCCGCCCAAGCCGCCGGTCGACCCGAACCACCCCAAGACCCCCATCGTCGGCCTCGACGACATCGACGCGCTACCCGCCGAGGACGAGAACGTCGATGGTGGCGAGGATCTCGAGGAGGTGACCTCGACCGGCGCGAAGGCCCAGAAGGACGACGCCGAGCGCGCGAAGATCCAGGCGGAGGCCGACGACATCGCCGCCGAGGGCAAGGGCAAGAAGCTGTTCCAGCAGGAGCGCGAGGTGCCGCCGGCGCAGCTGACCGCGGCCTGGAACGCGCTCTCGAAGGAGGAGCGCGCCGAGTTCCGGTGGCGAGCGCTCAATGAAAGCGATGTCCGCGTCGGGGACATCGTCGCGTACGTTCACGAGGACACCTACCCGGCCGATCACGCGCTCGCGGGTCGCCACCGCGGCGAGTACGCGCAGGTCGTGCGCGTGTTCGACCGCTGGCTCGTGAACCTCCAGCTCGAGGTCGCGCTCGAGTTCGACGCGGAGGGCAACCCGGTCGTGCCGCTCCGAGGCACCGCGAGCGGCCGCACCCTCCTGAACGTGAAGCGCGACGGCGCGGCGCCCAACACCTGGGACATCATCGTCTGATGCGGAAGCGATCTCCCAACAAGCGCGGGCGCCCGGCGCGCCTGCGTCCGGTCGACGCCCCCATCGACGAGCTCGACCCCGACGCCGACGAGATCATCGGCGCGCGCGTCACGGCGGATGAGGCGGCGCGAGATCTCGGGCTGTCGGCGGTGAGCCGGATGTACGCGGATCGACGCTCCCTGTTCTAGGAGCCTCGACCTGGTGTATGGTCAAGTTCTTCCGGGGCAACTCGCAAGGAAGGGACTCAGCACCATGGCATTCACCGGAACCCCCGCGGTCACCTACGTCTCGGACAACAAGGTCCGCATCACCGGCCTGTCGCTCGCCGCGGCGGCCACTGGCACCATCGGCCTCGCGGCGAACGTTGCCGCCGAGGTCCCGCTCAACCCGACCGCCGAGTGGGACCGCTACGTCAACGCGCGTGGCGAGACCATCGAGCTCGACGACTCGATCAAGGTGACCGTGATCAAGGCCGAGGCCGGTCTGTCCACCACCGAGGCGGTAGCGGTCGTCAAGACCGGCAACGGCCCGACGGACTTCCTCGCGACGCTCTCGAACCCGGACGCCGCGGCGTCGGGCGCGCTCGAGATCTGGGTCGAGTTCCACTGATCTCGACGAGCAACGTCTAACCCATAAAAGGGTAGAGACGTGGGACATGACCGCCAGGTCGGGCCACCTACGTCCGATGTGATGTAGGGGCCGCACCCGATCCGGTGTTCCAGGCCGCCAAAGAGTCTCGGGGAGTGCGCAGCGGAGGCGCGCCCCGTCGGCAAGGGTCATCGATCTCCGCGATCGACACCGCGCGCGCGAGCTGATACTCGACCACGCGCAGCTCGAGCTCGTCGGCGAGGCGGTTCAGCGCGTCGATGTCGGCCGCATCCATGGGCCGGCCGTTCTATCACGCGCCGTCGGGGCGCGGCGCCTCGGTGTCGGCAAACATCAGGTACGCCGTGAGCTCGACGAAGTACGACTCCGCGGCGGAGATCGCGCCCGCCTTCAGCGAGAACTGCATCGACCACGCGAGCACACGCCACTTCGGCCACGGCTTGCGTGGCGTGGGCTTCACGCGGCGACGCCGGTAATCTGCTGCATCGTCGCGGGGTCGGTCTCGCTCGCCCAGAACGCCAGCGCCGCGTTCATGGCATCGGGCCCGCAGAGCGGCAGGATGCCACGCGAGATGACCGCGATGCGCCAGATGGCCTCGCCGAGGTCGCCCGGCGTGCGGGTCTCCCACGAGGCGCGACGCTGCGCGAGCTCCGCGCACGCGCGCCGCATCGTCTCGTGCCCGAAGGTCGACGCGATGAGCATGACCACGCCCGAGAGGCAGCGCGCCGCCTCGCGCGCCGAGATCAGCACGCGCGCCGGCATCGGCGCATCCGTGGTCACGGCACGAGCGGCGGTCCGCAGGCGGAGCATTTCGTCGGTGGACATCATGGCGTCACCTCTTGACACCAAGATGCCTAGCTAGATCGGCGCCGTCAAGTGCCAAGGGTCCTTGCCAGTGGCAAGAATTTGCTTCGTGCGGTCCAGGGTGAGGGCGACCGCCAGGTACACCGACCACTGCCACCACGGGGGTCGTGCGTGAGCGGCGTGCGCAGCCGCGGCGGTCAGGACGTTCGCGACCTTTGCTTGCTTGTCGTGGTTGTCGACCGCTCGGGCGAGCGCGATCACGGTTTGGCCCCATCGTGCGGTCATGGCTTCCTCGTGCGCCGCTTCTTGAGCGCCGGTGCCGCGGCGACAACCTCGGCCTTGAGTGCGGCCTCGCGAGCGCGCTTCTCCTGCGCGCGAAACTTTGTGCGCTCGGCCTTCAGATGATCGATCTCGGTGCGGAGCTTCTGTGCTTCCTGGCGCATGTGGCGCATCCAGTGCTCGGCCTTCGTGAACCGGTCGGCGAACCGCGCGACCCACCACACCGGGTTGACGGGCATCTTGCACTGGCGACACAGGAGCGCGCCGACGGTCTCGTTGACGCTGACGAGCTCGTGCTTGCACTTCTCGGTGCCCTGGATGCCGCCGACGGTGTAGTTCGCGGGCACCGTCGGCGTCTCGAACTCGGTGATCGACTTGATGCCGTGGACCTGGAGGCAATGCGCGAGCCGGATCTGCCACGCCTCGAGCTGGTCGTGGAGGTCGTGCGCCTCCTTCACGACGGGCGGCAGCCAGTTCTTCGCCGGCACCGACCACGGCAGCGCCGCGCGGATGGCCTCGTCGATCTGATCGCCGATGGGCAGGGGTGGAAGCACGAATTCCTCGCCGCCTCGAATACCGATCGCGGCGAGCTGATCCCGGAGAGAATCGCTCACTGGTAGAGACTAGTTCGCGGGGCTGACGTTCGCGCGCTCGTCTCCCATCCAGATCGCGTCCAGGTTCTCCACGACCCACGTGACGGCGGTTCGGACGGCGGCGGGATCGCACCATCCGCGGAGGCTGATCACGGTCGCGCCGATTGCCGCCGCCCATGCGCTGCACACGCGCGGCGATTCGCCACCTGCGAGGTCGTGCCCGATGTGCCGGAGGCGCCCGAGGTCAGTCGCTGCCGAGGACACGGTAGCGCGCAGCACCTCCGAGATCAGATCGCGTGAGGGAGGGTCGCCGCTCGCCGACAGGCTCCCGATCACGCCGCAGAACAGCTTGGCGATCTCCCGGCTCGTCAGCGGACGAGCTTCCTGTGGATCGAGGACGGCAAGGGCGTGCATCGGGCTCCTTGGTGCGCTGAGGTCCGCAGGCCGAGCACGAGTGCCACGGCTGCCCGTGAAGGCATCGCGGAACAGGCACCAGGCTCACCGACGGCTCCGGCAGTTGGGATGGTGAGCTCGCGGGTCGCGCGCCGCGCGCAGGAGCCAGCGGAATCCGCCGGCCCAGCTACGACATTCGCACGGGACCTCTCGGCGCTCGAACGCCGCGATCAGCCGTGCCCAAAGCGACCGCATGGAGATCGTTGGTATCGCGACGCACGGGTAGCTGTCGATGGGCAGTTGCCGACGGGGATCACCTGTGCGACAACCATCCTGCGCGGGTCGGACGGTTGATCGTTACCTTCTAGAAAAAGGCCGAAGACGGTTCGACTCCGTCGCTGGGCGGATCCCTAGGTTACGCGGTCGACCACCCAAATCATCCGCACACGGTTCCGTGGCTCAATGGATAGAGCACTCGCCTACGGAGCGAGACGTTGCAGGTTCGAGTCCTGCCGGAATCACCATGAACTGGGCACTCTGTTTCCCGCTCGGCCTGTACATCGAGCTGCGCGGCAATATCTGGCGAACGTTCGTCGTCGACTAGTGCATCACGCGCAGCGCGGCGATCTGCATGTCGTCCACGAGCTCGAGCAGGCGCAGGATCACGACGCGTCGATCGCCGGCGATGACGATCTCGATGACCTCGCCGGCGGCCACGAGCTCGGTCACGAGGTCATCCTCGGTGATGTGCGTGAAGCGCACCGCAAGCTTGGTGCCCGGCGGTGGGCAGTACGGCATGTCGACCATCACGCCGTGATGAGTGACGCGTAGCGCGATCCCGAAGACGTCGCCGTACAGCGGCGAGCTGACGACGACAGGCGTCACCGGTACGGCTGGTCCGTGTCGTCGTCGGGCTTGATGAACTGGCTGAACCCGTAGCCCTCGGCGGCGAGCTGTTCCGGGGTGACGCGGGCGCGGCGTTCGACGGCGTCGCCGCGGCAGATCACGACCTCGAGATCGCCGGTGTCGCCGCGCTTGCGGAGGATCGAGTCGGTCCCGTCGCCGTTCTCGGCGCGGAGGCCGTCCGGCGCGGAGATCGGGATCGCGGAGGTGACCAGCGCCGGCGGCATCGCGAGCTTCTCGCTGGCCCAGTCGAGCGCGCGCCGCCATCCGGCGAGCTCGGCGCGCTCCGCGGTGGCGTGCTTGGGGAGCTTGGCTACCTCTCGCTCCACCTCGGTGCGCTTGCGGCTGATGTACCAGGACAGGTGCTCGAAGCGCTGTACGGCGTCGATGATCTCGCGGCCGTCGGGAGACCACTTGTCGATGCGCACGATCGAGGCGATGCGGCTGATGATCTGCCCGGCGCCGGACAGCGACCGCTCGAGGCTCGCGCGGAGGTTGTTGTTGTGCTGCACGACCTCGAGCGAGGTCATGGGGCGCTCGCGATCGATCTCGGGCGCCGGTGGGTTGTGGAGCTCGTCGAGCGCCTGGAGGTCGGTCTCGATCGCCTTGCGGGTGTCATCGAGTGCCTGGCGCTCGACCTCCTCCGGCGTCTGCTCGAGCTCGACGCCGGCATCCCGCGCCTTGATCGCGAGCGCGGTCGCCGTGCCCTTGGCGGCGGCGAGCTCGGCGCGAAGCTGGTGCAGCTCGCGGTTCTTTTCCTCGAGCTCCGCGCTCAGGATGTCGACTTCTTGTTCTAGTTCGTCACGGGATGGCATCTCGGTCTCCTTGTTGGCAGTTATCGCGGAACGACGGTTCCGGTGATGAATCTGACGAGCTGGCGATGATACGACATCACGATCATCATGCCGCCGGCGGCAAGACCGCCGACGAGGATCGCGCGCATCGCTGGCGAGGCGATCAGGTACACGCTGTCGATGCCGGGGAACATCCCAACGCGATCGATGTTGTTGAACATCATGGTCTCTCCAGCAGTTTGGTCAGCTCGGCAATGCGCTCCTTGGCTTTGGGATCGTTGCCGATCTCTTCGACCCACGTGCTCCATTCGCCAAGGACTTCGCGAAGCGCGTCGCGGAGCTGGTCGCGCTCGTGCGCGCCGTTGATCACGCGGAGCGCGAGCTGCACCGACGGCTTGTCAGAGCTCGCGCTGTACTTGTTGATGACGTTGCGCGCGAGCGCGACAGCCTGCTCTGGTGTGAGGCGCTCGCCGGCCGACGGGTGATCCTGCGGGAACACGGGGCCGTCGGGGGAGTCCACCTTTCCCTCACGCGCGAGCGCGCGCTCGTACGCGATCTGCATCTCGACGGTGCGCGCCGTGGCGAGCATGCCGACCGCGCCGATGATCGAGTCGCGAACCTCGGCGGCGGTAGCCAGCGGGTCGGTCCAGCGCGGATGGATCGCGTACTGGGATGGGCGCGGTGGGACTGGGATCCGACGATTGATCTCGTCAGCAAGCATTGGCAGGAGTCGCCGTCCCCGCTCCGTGATCTGGCCCTTGATCTCGTCCAGTCTGGCGTGAATCTTCGCGACGGGTGTGGAGACCGGGCTCGCGGCGTTCTTCTTGATCTCGTCGAGCAGGTCGGTCACGAGTTGCGTCGGGTCAAGGAACGATTGCAACAACGCGCTCGTGCCCATGCTCTGAATGTCGTCGAGCGTCCACTCGCCGGGCGGTTTGAACACGCCAAGGTCGTGCTGGTACCAGCCGTCATTCTGATCCTCGTTGGTCATGGTGGCCGCACCGCATCCGCAACGATGACAGAGACCGCCCGCGCATTCTCCACCGTCGCCAGTGACACCGTCCTTCGGTTCCTCGAATGCGACGCCGCAATTGCTGCACGCGAAATCCTTCACGCGTCCCCCAGTGCGTGCAGCGCGATCAGCTCCTTGATCGTGTCTTTGACGGCATCAACGCTCGAGATCGATCCGCTGGTGTCGTAGTAGTTGCGCGCGAGCTTGTCGACGAGCTCGTCGTACTTCTCGAGGCGCGCGATGTCGCGGCGAGCGCTCGCCGTGACTGCCTCCTCGCTGAACGGCTTGCTGGTGTCGTTGGCGACGCGCCGGAACGCCGCGACGACGAGATCTTGATCGCGGCGGCTGTAGTACGCGTCGGCGAGGGCGATCACGGCGTCTCGGAGGTCGGAGACCTCCGGCGTCATCTGCGGCTTGGTGATCGTGACGCGAGGTCCGGCGCTGCCGTCGAACCCGCCGCCGTCGTCGAGATGCTTCGAGTCGTCCTTCATCGGCTAGACCTGCCCCAGTGCGTGCAGCGCGATCACCTTGTTGAGGACGATCTTGGCCTCCTCATTCCAGTCGACCGCGATCCCGTCCTTCGCGGCCTCGCCGCGGGTTGGGTTGCGGCGGATGTCCGTGTCCACGACATCGTCGAGGTTCTGGAAGCACTTCAGGCCGATGCCATCCGCAGCAGGCTGGAGGTTTGGAATCTCCACGCCGAGCACGCGCAGACGCCGATACCGGCGCGCGTCGGTGGCGCTGGCCGTATCGCCGGATCCCCCAGCGATGTCGGTGAAGTAATTGCGAATGCGGGACAGGTGCTCGAGCTCGACGACATCGCCCAGCGCGCGATGGTGCGCGGCGATTCGCATCAGCGCGAGGTTGGACATCGCGCCGTCGAGGTGGAGGAGCAGAACGTTCATAAGTAGTTGATATCTGGTTGTTTCTGCCTAGGTGTGGTCGTAAATTACTATTTACAGACACTTCGATGTGCCTGAATTCGGTCGATTAGCGGCGACGTACGCGACCGCGCGAGTTAGCAGCTCGACGTCGTCGCGGAACATTCCGAGGCCGGTGTTGCAGCCCAAACAGAGCAGCCCTCGAATCGTGCCGGTTTCGTGATCGTGGTCCACGTGCAGCGTCATCGCTGGCGTGACCCTCTCGTGGATGTCGAGAGGTAGACGTTCAGGGGACCGACAGATGGCGCAGCACCCATCCTGTGCATCGTGGATGCGACGGTAGTCCTCGACGGAGATGCCGTACCGTCGGCAAAGAACCACTACGCGAGAGTTTCGTGCATGTCGGCGCTTGATCAGACGCGAGCAGCCCGCGCACCACCGACGCGCACGACACGTCTTGGTTGTACCCATGCCTATCCGGTTAACGCCCACGATTCGCCTTAGCGCGTGCGGCGAGCACTTTGCCGAGCGCCATCTTCGCGGCGAACGCGACGGGCTGCATCTCGGCCATCGTCAACGGCGGATCTGGCATCGTATCGATGCCCAGATCGGCAGAGACGCGACTAAGGAGACGAAACGGATCCCGTCCATCGGCATAGCCGACGACGACAAGGCCAACTTCCATTCCAGCGGCATGGCGCCGATCGCGGTGAGCGTCGAATGCAGCTTTGGCCCGTCGAACATCAGCCATCGTAGATCGCGGTTTCTTAGCCTTGGCCATCTAGCGCTCCTTGGGTGTCAACCGGATAAGCATGGTTGTACCGACCGGATTCTCTTTGCAGACCGAGCAGGTCACGACACGAGCTCGCCGATCGTCGGGACCTGTTCCGGCCGCTCGATCATCAGCCACCCGCGCTGCATCGCCTCGACCACGATCGCCGTGCGCGTGCTCGCGCCCGTCTTCTTGGCGAGTTGGTTGACGTGGAACTTGGCGGTGTGCTCGCTGACGAACAACTGCGCCGCGATCAGCTTGTTCGAGAGCCCCTGCGCGAGCAGAACCAGCACCTCGGACTCGCGCGGCGTCAGCGATCCGACCTTGGGCGCGGTAATCACGTTCGCGAGCTGGCGGAGCTCGAGCTTGGTCTCGCGGTCGACCTCGACGACCGCCTTGGGCGCGAACGCCGCGACCGCGCGCACGATCACGTCGCGCGGCTGGCAGCCGTGCTCGCGCGCGGCGGCTGCGATCAGATCGTGTTCGATCTGCGAGAACTGGTACGCGAACTTCCGACGATGCGCCTGGCTCACTTGTCGCTCCTCGCGCTGTGCAGCCCGAGGTTCGCGAGCGTCGACTCGTGGAACTCGAGCGCGCTGTAACACTTCCAGGTCGCGCCGTCGTTCGCCTCGCGAATCTGCCACGCGATACACGCTGCGTGGTCGTGCACGCGTCCCTGGATGCACGAGTCGCAGCATGGTGTGCCGTTGTAGATGTGCTTCGCCCCGGCCGCTCCGCACTCGAACTCCGGTCGGTTTCCGCCCTCGGGCATGCCGCACGTCGGTTCCGGCCGCGCGCGCTCGTAGAGCCACACGTTCATCACGAACCAGATCTCGCGGATCATCGTCGAGCACTGCACGCACGACGGCTTGCCGGTGGCAACGGCGGTCTCGCCGATCACCTTCAAGTGAACGAGCTCGGGGAACTCGTCGGCCGCCCAGTCGCGTGACGACCGTCGGAGGAGCGCCGCGGCTTCTGCGTGCACGCAGATCTTCGCGCAGTCCCTACGGCACGCCGGCGACCCGTCGCACGTAAACGGTTGCGGTGGGCTGTTGTGGCCGACCTCGATGACGCCACTCGGGAACGCCGCGTACTGGCGGCGGATCTCGGCCGCGTGTTCGGGATGAAGGCCCTCGGTCGGCGGAGCCTCGATCGGTCGCGCATTCTTCGCGAACAGCACGGCGCCGCGCTTGCTCTTGGCGCACGGGCTCCGCATCGCGGCGAGTCGCGCAGCCTCGATGATCTCCTTCGGCGGCGTCACTTGATGTGCTCCTTGAGCTTGTCGACGAACTCGGTCAGGTACTTGCTCGCCTGCTCGGTGACCTTCACCGCGTCCGCCGGATCGGCGGCGGTGCGCAGGATCAGGAAGGCGGCGGCCTCGAGCGTCATGTTGATCGCGGCGTTCACGGCGTCAGTGGTCGATGCACCGTTTCGTTCGAGGCCCTCGACGAGAGACTCGCCGAGCGTCATCGATTGTTCGGGGTCGAAGTACCTGCCTGGTTGTCCCATCTACGCTTTCTCCTTGGTGGCGATGGCGCGGTAGTCGTACTGGATCACTCTGTCGACGGAGACGCGCCACCGGACGCCGTCGGGATCGATCACCATGAAGTCGCGCGGGTACGTGTCGAACGGCTCCTCGCTGTCCATCGCGCGCGCGTGGCAGCGCGCGGCGTTGGGCACGTCAATCGCGCCCCACAGCCTGGCGTCGTCCTCGGACTGGTTCAGAACCTCCCAGACCTTGTACAGCGGTGTGTCGCGATTCACCGGCATCAGGCGGCCTCGCGCCCGGCGGCGAGGCGATCACGACACGCGCGCACGAGCGCGGGCAGGATCCCGTGCTTGAGCTGGAGATGCCACCCGGTAGGCTCGGTCGCCGTGTAGTGATACGGCTCGTCGGTGGCGAGCTGGTGGCCCTCGATGCGATAGAACCCTTCGAGGAAACCGTCGCACGTCGACTCGGACCGACCGAGCGAGACGATATCGTCGTAGATCCGCCGCACGATCCCCTTGTCGTATGACCACGTCTCCTCGCGGTGCGTGATCCGGCAGGTGACCGTGCACGTCGGGTAGAACTTCGTCAGCTCGTAGTCGTCGGCGAGCACGTTCGGGCGCTCGTCGGGCTCGCAGTCGCTGTAGTATTCGATCGCGCTGCGCGCCGCCTCCACCCGCTTCTCGATCAGCATGCGGCAGAGCTCGCGTGCGGTGGCCTCGCCCGAGAACGCGTGCGCGCCGGCGTGGTCGAGCTTGTTCGCGAGGTAGTCGCATCCGTACTTGTCGTCGAACTGCATGCCGGCGATGAATTCGGTCAGCGTGTGCTTCCGCTTGACGGGTCGAAACGTCTTGTCGCGAAGCTGCCGCGCGAACGTGTCGAGCTTGTCGG
The DNA here is from genome assembly GCA_964652185.1 of uncultured Candidatus Peribacteria bacterium. GTDB lineage: Bacteria > Patescibacteriota > Gracilibacteria > Peribacterales > Peribacteraceae > DALYDP01. The sequence continues at coordinate 34,482 of CAZZDD010000002.1, forward strand.
GCACGCCGCCGTCGCTGCCGAGGTGATCGATGTGCCACCGGTACGCGTAGTTGCCCCAGTCGCTCTGGATGTTGAGCTCGCCGGTGGCATCGTTGATCGTGGCGATCACCCAGCCCCACGGATCGCGGTGGGCGTTCTTGCCGTCGGGCTTGAACCGGTAGGTGACCGCGTCGGTGCTGACGCTGGTCAGCTTGAAATCGGTGACGAGGAGCTCTCGTCGCTTCTGCAGATTCATCATCGGGGGATTCTCGGGGGTTTGGGTTGTTAGAACGCGCGGATGAGATCGGCGGGCGGACCGTTGGTTCCCGCCCAGATCGAGCTCTGCAACGCCAGCGATTGGACGATCAGGGTCTCGGTCATCCGATACCAAAAACCGTCGGGCAACAGCACGTACGCGGGCGTCAGATGCAGCAAGCCGCTGCCGCGGCGTACCTCACCGACTCCAAGGACACTGAGAGCGGGTTGCGGCTGCGCGTTTGGCACCGGAATCAGCGGCTGCGGGTCTGCGAACGTGACTAGGTAGTACATCTGGCTCTCTTTCAAGGCTGGGCGATCGTGTCGCCGCGCTGTTTGCGTTTCGCGATGCAGTCAGGACACGTCACACGCCCACGCGCGCGTCCCCATGCCCCGCCAACTTCAGTGCAGTAGATGACGGTGTTGTGATTGCCCTTCCACGCGATGTAATGCACCGGGCGCTCGCCGTAGTATCCAGCGATCTCGTGGTCCATCTCCACCGGCACGCTACTCGCCCTTTCGTTTGCGGAGCTCGATCACGCTGGCGAGGCGAGGCTCGAGCTTGATGATCAGGCGCGCGTACAGCGCCGTGAACGAGTTGTTGAGCTTGTACGCCGGATCCCAGGTTCGATCCTGGATCGCGCCCAGTGGACCGGCGCCGCCTTCCTCCGCGCGATCGAGCGACACGCGCAACTCCTCCCAGAGCGCCTTGACGCTGATGAACGTCTCGCCGCGATCGAGGCGCGCACGAGCCAAGCGCAGCATCTCCTGTGCGACGTGCGGGTTCAGCTTGTGGAAGTCGGAGAACCGCTCCTCGATCGTACGAGAGGTGCGCGGAGCGTGGGCGACCGGCGCGGCGGATCCTTCCGTGCCGGTCTGCGGATCTGCGACGTTGCCCGCGGCCGAGCTCGCGCCCTGCGGGGCGTGTCCGCCACCTACTGCGTCAGCGTGGCCAGGGTTGTCTCTACCTGGCTCCCCGCGCTCCGCGCGAACTGGTTGGCACTTCGGGCATCCACGACACTCGATGTTCTCGTACGCGTCGGGATCCCATCCGACCACGCCGCTGCCGTCGCACGCCTCGACCGTGATCGCCGGGACGCGGCTAGCCCATCCGAACAGATCGAGCGTGCCGGTCATGCGGCCACCGGGAACGGAATCGGCTCACGATCGAGCGGAATGAACCACTTCCCGCGCGCGAGCGGGTGCAGAGGATGGAGCTCGCCGGTGAGCCCGAGGCACTCGAGCTGTACGTTCCAGCGCTGCATCATCTGCATGACCTCGATGTCTCGCCCCCAGCGAGACCCGTTGTTGCCCCACGCCGCGATCACGCGCTTCGCGCCGATGCACGCCGCAAGGATCTCCTTGTTCGCGTCGACATCCATGCCGACCGCTTCGCGTGGGTCGAGGCCAGCGATCGGCGCTCGCGCGAACTCGTACGCTCTGTCCAGGTCTGTCGGGTACGGCGAAATCAGCGCGAACAGGTTGACGACTTCGAGGATGTGCGCGCCCCACTTCTCCGCGAACTGGATGCACTTGGCCACCGTGCGGTCCGGCTGGAACGCGTCCGCCGTGCTGGGATTGATCATCAGAAACACGACGCGAATCAGCTCGTGGCGCTGCGCCTCCTCCATCGTGAAGGTGACGCGGTGGTCGGCGGTCACGCCGAGACGCGCGCCCGGCACGAGCGAGCGCGCGAGCCGGAACCGCTTCTTGCGATCGAGCGAGAACCGCGCCCATCCCGTGCCGTCGAGACTGAACTCGTCGACCGATCGCTGTTCGCGTGCCGCCATGACCGGATTGCCGTCGAACGTCATCAGTTCTCCCTCGGCGCGAGCGTGATCTCGACGTCGCCACCGCGTAGCGGGCACTTGTCCGGCACCTTGGTGTTGTCGACGATCCCCATGCGGGACCGCGCACGCGCGATGAGCTCGTCGCGCTTGGGGCCGCGCAGGTCCGCGAGGTCGATGTTGACCAGGTGCTCGCCCTCCGCGTCGTAGTTGCAGGTGCCCGCCTTCTCGAGCGCGGTGTCCGCGCCGAGGATCTTCGACAGCCCGGACAAGAACGGAACGGCCCCGAAGAACGGGCAGTCCTTGCAGCACGTCACATGGCACTTCATGCGGCACCTTTGCGGATCCGCTCCGCAATCGCGAGTCGCTGACCGGCAGTGAGGTTCCAGAAGCCGTGGAATCCGCGGCACGGGATCACGTCAGCGAACGCGATGGACTCGGCCGTGTCGATCTCGTACGCGAACGGACCAAAGAACCACGCTCGTCCCGGGCCTTCCGGCGGAGGATCCAGGAGGGTGAACACGCGCCCGGTGAATGTCGCCACGCCGATGATGCCGGCGACGGTCTTGGACACGGACCACGGCGGCGGGGTGGCCACTGCCGCGCTGATGAAGCGTGCGTAGTCGTCGTCCCACGTCGCGCCGTTGTGGATCGCGATCGTCGTGCGCGTGCTTCGCATGTCGAGCGGCATCATGTGCCGACCGCGGTTCTCGTAGGGCTTGTGCTTGTGGACAATGGCCCAGCCCATCGGCTGGATCAGGGTGATTGCTCGGGTGATCATCGGGGGATTCTCTGGTTGAAGGTTCAGCGCTTGTGCCTCTTGCCAGTGGCAAGTCGCGATCGATCGGAGACGCGGCGCGCCTTCGCGCGGCGCTCACCGGCGCGCCGATCGGACTTGCCCACCGTGCGCCCCTGCGCGATGTCTTCGAGGCCCCAGCCGCGATCCATCAGCCGCACCTTGCCGGCGAGCACTTCTTCGATCGTGCGCATGCCTTGCTTGCGGAGCGACCGGACGCTCTTGGCCGACAGCGCAGGGCCGTCCTTCGTGGGGCCGATGTAGATCGGATCGTGGAGTTCGATGTTGTCGACGAGGTACTGGTGACCGTTGCGCAGCATGATGGGCCGAGAAAACGCCTTGTACACCGCGCTGAGCGCCGTCCAGCACTGCTCGATCTCGACGTCCGTCCAGCGTTCGCCGCCGCGCATGGAGGCGACGTCGAGCGACAGCGCGCCCACGCCGATGTTGCTGGTCTCCTCGTTGATAAACGGCCGGCGTCCGTGCTCGTCGCGACTCGCCGCGCGCTTCTGCGCGTGGTTCGGCGTGACGTGATATGGGCACGGCAACGGCGCGCCACACTTGAGTGCCGGCACGTCACGGTCCGGCTCTTGGCAGGTCTTGATCATGCGAGCGCCTTTCCCGCGTCGGTGAGCTCGAGCGGATAATTCAGGGTCAGCACGCCGCGGTAGCGGAGGTTCTCCACGGTCGCGTTCATGGTCTTGTTGCGGCGATCGGTGCCGAGCATGCTGGCGAGCGAGCTTGCGCTGTCGATCGTGCCGGTCTTCTTGGCGAGCGCGAGGATCTCCGCATGGAAGCTGGGGAGGTTGGCGTGAAACCACGGCATCACGTCGAGGTGCGACGGCACGAACCGGCCGCCGGCGATGGTGAGCGAACACCCCTCGACGAGCCCCCGCGTGCGCAGATCTTCGAGCGTGGACGCGAGAGTCTTGTTGCGGCGATCGGTGCCGAGCCACGCCGCGACCGAGGTGGCGGTGCGCTCGATGCCGAGCTTCTGCATGCGCGCGAGCAGGTCGACGAGGTTCAGGCTGTACTCGTCGAGGGTTGCGCGGAGGGCATCGAGGGTAATGGAAGCCGACTTCACCACGGGCCACGCCTGGTCTGTCAGCGCGAAGTCCTGGAGGTATCCCGCCTCGCGCAACGCGGCGAGGTTCGACGCCATGGTCTTGTTGCGGCGATCGGTGCCGATCCACGCGGCGAGCGACGACGCCGACACGGCGATGTTCAGCGCCGAGATCGTGTAGATCGTGCGCAAGAGCTTCGTCTGGTAGTCCGGGTGTTCACCCGGCGGGGTCGCGTTCTCGGTCGCATACTGCGTCGGCGCGGAGGCTCGCTCTGCGCTGGTCGGCATCGTGGCCACGATGGTCGTGCCGACCGACGCGCCCGCACGCGCCTGCACGCGCGCCGCGAGGATCATGTCGTCGGAGATGGTCGGCGCCGGCTTCGCGGTCGGCTCGCGCTCGACGATGTCCTGCATACGATCAACGAACAGGTTGCTCGCGTTCGTGGCGCGGTCTGAGATCAGACGGAACTCGGCGACCATGTCCTCGAACACGTCCTCGTAGAGCTGCACCTGGCGCTCGACCGCAGCGATTTCGCGATCCTTCCGCTCGAGAGCGCCCGACAGGCTCTGCTCGAGTTCCGCGATGCGCATGTCCTTCGCGTGCAGCTCGTCGAGGTGCTGCTGGTTCGTCTTCCGGTTCTCCAGGTCGCATTCGAGGCCGCTCTTGTCCGCTTCGAGCGTGCGCACGCGGGCGCGAAGCGCCTCGAGCTCGTCGACCTCTTTCGCGACCTCCTTGGGGAGATCCCGGAACTGCGCGAGCATCTGCTTGACCTTGGCGGGCGCCGGGGTCGGCGCGGTCGCGCGGTGGCCGGCGGTCGGGTGCGTGGTGATCACGGCGCCGGAGCGCACGCGCACGACCTGCTTGGACAGCGCAGGGCCGAATGCGAAGAACTCGCCCGGCTCGAGGTTGGCGAGCGTGCGGAACGTCTCCGCGGTCGCCTTCATGCCGAGATTCTTGGCGGCGCGGGTCTGATCCACGTCGAGCCCGGTGCGGCCGATCAGCCGGTTGTTGCACTCGGCCGCGACGCTCTTGTGGACGGCCGCCAGGCGCTGTGTGGCGGCGATTCCGCCCCACCCCCGCTTCCGGCCGCGGGTGAAGAAGTCGCACACGGTGGCCGTGCTGACCGCCGTCCCGAAGCCGTTCTCGGGGGCCCACAGGTGGATCTCGTCGATGATCCAGATCGACGGGTGCCACAGCTCCCGCGGCGCCTGCATCGCGGCGTGGAGGGCCTTCTGGATGAACACCGCGCGCTGGTCGCCGCCCTCCTTGGCGTCCAGGACGGGGAGCTCGGACAGGTCGAGGATCGCCGACGAGCCGACCTCGAGCAGACGCAGGATCAGCTTGGCCGCGATCTCGACGGTCAGCGGGGCGTCGCCGCCGGGCCCGAACAGGAGGTACGGAAACTTCTCGCGGAGGGTGTGGAAGTCGCCCTCGGCATCGAAGATCAGTTGCTGCGCGTACCCCCAGGTCTGCTCGGCGATCCGGCGCAGCAGCCGCGACTTGCCGCCGCCGGAGTTCGCGGACGCGAGGAGCTTGCTCAGGATGAGCGTCTCGACATCGATCGGCACGTCGCCGACGTCGTCGATCTTGGGAATGGCAGCGGAGGATGCGGTCTCGTGGTTCATAATCGTTCTCGGGGTGACGCCGAAGCGTCGATCGTCTGACTAGTCGGGATCGCCCGACGACAGGAGTCGTATCTCGGCGGTCTGATCGAGCGCCATCATCAGGTACGCGCCCGCGATCACGAGGCACACGATTTGCGCCCACAGGCCGCCCACAGTGACGCCGCCGCCGGCGAGCGCTGTCACGAGCAGAAAGCCGCGACGCTTCGTCACGAGTTTGCGGCGGAGCTCGGCGCGGAACGCGGGGACGTCGGGCAGGATGGTCATTGCACGTCCCGGTGGTGTAACGGGCTGGGGGAACTCGAAGCGAGTCCTTCAAACATCGCTCGTGCTCTGAGGCGTCCGCGCATACGCACACGTCTCCTATCGAGAGCGAGCGCCCAGATCGCCGACGCGGCGCCCCAGCAGAACACCACCTGCACCTGGATCAGCCAGTGAGACCTCGCCATGAATTAAAACGCCACCGCCGCAATGCCGAAGCCAACGACGGAGACTCCGAGGATCGCGAGACAATGAAGCCACTTGTTCACCATGCGAGTCCGTTCTGCGCGTCGTCGTCGCGCGCCGCGATAGAGAGCGCGCCGATCTCTTCGACGTGCTTGGGGAGGTCGATGTCGCGCGTGTAGTCGTCGATCGCGCGATACCAGGGCAGCGCCGTGGCGCCGTTCTCCGCCATGTCGGCCACGACGCCCTTCCAGTCAGTCGCCGTCAGCCCGGCGACCGACGGCGCCATGGTCTCCCACAGCACGCGGCGAAGCTGACCCGGCTGGTATGCCTGGAACGACGGATGACGGTTCAGCGCGCGCACGATGCACTCGTGGATCGAACGTGCGGCAGTCCCACGGGTCCACGCGAAACCCCAGAGCTCGCCGCCGCTCTCGGAGATGTCGCTCGTGCCGACGAACCGACTCTTCGCCTCCGCAAACAGCTCGCGCAGACACGCCCACGAGTAGACGACGTCACCGAGGAGCACGATGGTGCGCCCTGGCTCGTCGTATCCGGCCGCGGCTCGCTGCGTGAGATAACGCGCGAGGCCCTTCAGTGACGAGTTCCCCGGCTGCGGGAGCGTGGCCGTCTCGATCGACATCGCGCGATCACGCACGATCTGAGGCGGCAGCGAGGCGCGCATGATCTCCTCGGAGAGCGGCAGCCAGCACACCACGGAGACCTGCCATCCCTTGTCCCACGTGAGGGGAGTCAGCTCGGGGCAGAGTCTCGCAACCTGCGCGAGCGTCCGGTACAGGATCGGCACGTCGCCGCACGCCGGCAGCGGGAGCATCTGCTTGGGCGCGACGAGGTTCGGCAGGCGCTTTTGCTCGCCCTGCGCGAGAATGATCACGTGGGTGTTCACGACGTGGCCACCACGCCAAAGGCCAGCGCGCCGAACCGGCGGTCATCGCTGCACGTCGCCGGGTCGAACGGCTTGGTCTCGCCGGTGATCGTCGTGACCATGAACCCGGTCGGGATGAGCGAGAACCAGCTCGCGGGAAACAGCATGAGGCCGCTGTTGTCCCAGAGCTGACAGCCGAGCGCGGAGAGCCGCATCTTCGATGCGGTCTTTACCTCGTCGAAATCGATCTTCATTGCGCGGCCCCGTTCCTGAACGGCGAGATCGACACGACGCGATCACGGTGCACGAACATGTACCCGCGGTGCTCCGCGGCGCGCTTCTCGGGATCGCGCGGCATGTACGACGTGATGTAGAGCTGCGTCAGCGGCTGCGCGAACTGAAAGCGGAGGTGCTCGTCGCCGTCGAACTCCGCGACCACCGCTCGAAGTCGAATCGATGAGAACGGCTCTCCGGTGACCGCGTTCTGCCGATCGACGATCAGCACCGGGCACTCCTCGCTGTCGAACGTCACGAGATACTTCAGCATCAGTCCTCCTCCGAGTCTTCGTCCCAGGGCTCGCACTCCTCGGGGTCGATGTTCTTGACCGCCTCGGCCGCCGCCTCGAGCGCGCGCGTGGCCATGCCGCACACGTCGATCGCGTCGTCGATCAGCCCGACGCGCTCCTTGCCGTCGTCGTCTTCGTCCGAGTCGACGAAGTACGCTTGGGCCTCGTCGATGGCCTCGAGCACCGCGAGCGCGCACACGCGGGCCGCGGCAAGGCGCGCCATGGTCGCGTCGCGCGCGGCCGATCGCTCGGCCGCCTCGTCGGCTTCTTGCCGCGCGGTCTGCGCGACGAGCTCTTTGCGAGTCGACCGACCCACGCGCTACCCCTTCCCCGGTCCGAGCAGCCGTGCCGCGCGAGCAAGGAGCCCCGGCTTCTGCTGCGGACGCTGCGCCGCGAGCTGGCGAGCTCGTGCGACGTGCGCCGGCGCCCGACCGCCCTTGGGGTTCTTGCGGACGGCGACGACTTCGACCGTGCGCACGGCGACGACCATCATGGAGTAGCCGCACGCGTCGCAGTAGTGCTCGCCGCCGGTGTCGAGGAGCTGCTCGCTCTGGATCGTGCGGAAGTCGTTTTTGTGGCCGCACCACGGGCACGGCACTTCGTGGATCTGACCCTGGACGGCCTTGGCCATCTGCTGCTGCTGTTGCTTCTGACCGGGGAGTTGACGAGGCGGCATCTATTTGTCCTTGGTGATGGTCGCGAGCGCGACGTAGAGAGCGGCAAGCGTACCGCCCGACACCAACGCATCGCGGATCTTGCGGCCGAGATCTCCCCGCTGCTTGGCCGGCACGCGCGCGAGGCCCTCCAGCATGAGCAGCTGAAGCGGGCTGATCGCCGCCTTGTAGGGGCCGGCCTGCTGCCAGCGGTAGATGGCGGATACGTGCACCCCGAGCAGCGCCGCGAGCGCGAACGGGTCGAGCTCGAGGCTCTCGCGGAGATCTGTTACGTCGTCACCCTTCATTCGCGTACGTTTCGCATATACAACACAGCTACACTGGATCTGTCAACGTCGCATCGGTAGAGTGCAGATCTCATGCAGCGAATCAGCAAGTACATGGGCTTCTACTTCGAGGGTCGCGGCGAGGAGCTCGACCAGGACAGCCTCGACATCGAGCAGCTCGCGAAAACCGCGATGGATGGCGACGAAAGCCCGTACACGATCGCGCTGCGCGCCGCGGAAAAGCTCGCCGCCCCGCTCGCCGAGGGCCGCGAGCGCCGCGAGTGGATCGCCGACTACAAGGACGAGCTCGCGCTCGTGCCCGACTGCGATCCACACGTCGCGTACCAGCACTTCCTCCAGGGCCAGATCGAGCAGACTGCCGCCGTGGTCGAGGATGAGATGCTCACGGAGATGGATCCGCGCGAGGACGAGGACGAGGACGACGGAGATGACGAAGATGACGGTGACGACGGAGATGATGACGATGAAGACGACGAAGACGATCGTCGCCAACGCACCGGACGCCGCTAGAACGAGGACCGTCGTCGAGGACGGTCACACGTACCGCGTGCTGACCCTAACCCACGAGCAACGGTCGATGATCGCGAGCGCCGTGGTCGGCGCATGCAACCTCGGCAAGCAGCCGCTGATCAGCGAGGTCGGACGGCGCGCCTACAACCGCTGGCACCGCGAGCGGCACCGCCGAAGTCTCTGCTGCTCGCGCGACAAGCTCGAGGCATGCGCGCAGATCGTCGGCGACGAGTTCGCGGACGCGCTACAGGAGTACGTCTACGAGGGCCTCGGGTGCGGCGACGAGGACAAGCAACAGCACTACCTCGACGCGATCTCCGACCTGGTCGAGCTTCGCTACGAGGTTGTGAACTGATGGGCCCGGCGCGCAACCGAGACACGCCCGCGTGGCGCGCGGCGCGCGCAGTCATCGCCGGGGCGACGCATCGTGCCGCTGCTGCCGAGTTTGGCGTCAGCAAAGGCGTGATCTCGAAGTACGTGCGTCGCATTCGCGAAGAGGCCACAGACCGACACGGGGAGGTCGGTGCGTGCATCCGTTGCGGAGCCATCGGCGCCATCTCGCGGTCGGTCGCCTACGGAGGCTTCCTCGCCCTGCTCTACGATGGGTCGCTGGTGTGCTGGAATGGCCGCGAGTGCTCGCTCCGCCTGCGTCGCCGGCGCCTGGCTACCCCAGGATGATGTGCGACTTGTTGACCTTGATCTCGCGTTCGACCATCAGCGCGGTCACGTCGGACACGTGAAAGAACTGCTCGAGCATGATCTCGCGCTCGGGCTGATTCTCGTGCGTCACCTTCGACCGCGTCATCATCTTCAGCAGGCCGCCGTCGGTGTACGAAAGCACGCCATAGACCCCCTGGAACTGACCGCGAAGGACGACATGGCACTCGAGCGCCGGCCGGTCGATGTCGTCGCGCTTGGGGGCAGCGGCGAGCAGCTCGGCGATCTGCTTGGCCATCGGCAAGAGGGGGAGGTTGTTCTGGGTCAGCGTGTCGGCAATGCTCACGGGTCACTCCTGTAGTAGTTGGACCGCGCGCTTGCCCACGGCCTCGTAGCCGAAGCGCTCGCGCGGGTCGTAGTTGGCGGTCAGATCGCGACGTCGGTGTTTCACCGCGTCACGCATGCACGCGATCAGCGCCTCCATCGAAGGCTCGACCCACAAACAGCGCGCCGACATCCCCTGAACGCCGGCGATCTCGAGATCGCTCGAGCCGGGGATCATGCGCACGTCGTGCTGCGCCGGCGCGGCGGCGCCGCCGTAGAGGGCCGCCGAAGTCTCGGCGAGGAATTCGTCGCTCCCCAGGCCGTGCGGTGCGATCACGTGACGCCCCGCGAGCATCGCGTCGAACGCGGGGAGGTTCCACGCCTCGCCGTGCGACGCGGTCACGAAGCAATCCGCGCCGCGGTGCAACTCGAGCACGTCCGCGTCGCTGATCATCTCGGTGCGCACGCGCAGGTCCGGGAAGTCCGCGGCGGAGAGGCCGGTGGACGCGCCGGCCAGGCGGATCGATGTCGGGTTGGCCCCCGACGACTGGATGATGAGCTCGACCGGATCGTCCTTGGTGAACGCGTGCGCGTACGCGCGCAGGACCGCGGCCGGGTTCTTGCGAACGTTCCAGGCGCCCAGGTAGTAGAACCGGAACGCCCCCTCCGACTGGACTCGGCGTGACCGCTCCTCGAACGTCGCCTCGTCGAAACAGTGCGGCATCACGTCGAACACGTGGTCGCCGTACGACATCGTGCCAGCAAAGGCACGCGCTGCGGGAGCGCTCGGCAGCCATACGCGATCGTACTGCGCGAGCTCGATCGCGAGGCGCTCGGGAGCGTACAGGGCTTCCCATGTCGTGTACGCGATGCGCTTCGCGCCGGGCGCCACGCCAGCGGCTCCGAGCTTCGACAGGGCGCGCACGCAGTCCCAGGGGAGCGTGTGTACGATCACCACGTCCGGGTTCGGGTCGAGGTCGTCGCTGCTCTTGCACAGCCTTGCCAGTGGCAAGTGTGTCTTGGGGAGGCGCACCGAGGTCGCGCCGGCCTGCACCATCGGCGCGATCTCGAGCTCCACGCCGGGCTGCCGGTGCAGCGCCATGCACATCTCGATCGTCGCGCGACCAAAGCCGGTGGGCGCGATGGCGCCGTAGTAGCGGATCTTCATCGGCTCTCGCTCGTCTCGACGCCTTCGAGGTGGACCCAGCAGCCGGGCCAGTTGCTGGCGTCGCCGGTCTCGGGGTACTCGGCGAGCATGCGCTTCAGCGCGTCGAGCCCCGGCTTGTAGGTGGTCGTCGTCACGCGGAGGGATTGCCGCGGTCCCACAAAGATCGGACGGCCTTTGTGGAGGATCTCGTCGAGCGCCACCTTGGCGATCTTCATCCAGCGATCCCTCACGACGGGATCGAAGCCGTCTTTGTAGAGGGTGTACGACACCATCGGTTTCTCGACGGCGTCATAGAGTCTCGATGCCGTGCCGCGGATGGCGAGGTCGTCTCGGTCCGCCTTCTCCTTGGGGTCTTGGATCCGCCCCTCGAAATTGCCCATGCAGTAGCCCTCGCTCCGCATGAACAGGGAGTCCAGTGAACAGGTGGCGAGACTGAACTCGCCGACCTTGATGTTGACGACGGTCCAGTTCGCGAACTGCCGGAATCCGGGCGCGTCCGGTAGCGTGGTGCGCGCGTAGATGTTCGTCAGCATGAGCGACGTGGAGCGACCGCTCAGCGGCACGTGAAGGTTCGTGAACGCCTGGTTGCCGATGTTCGCGCTCTCGAACAGCTTCTGATCGTAGGGCATCAGCTCGATGACTCGCTTGGGGTCACCGGCGAAAATCGCGTCGTAGTAGTTCACGTTGCGGCGGTCGAGGTCGTTGTGCATGTCGTTCTCCTAGGTGGTTTTGCCGAGCACGAGGTTCTTGAACGCCGCGTGATCGACGACAGGGGTCTTGATCGTAAAGCCGGTGTGCACGCCGATCTGAGAGCGCAGCGCCTGTGATGGCGCGATCACGGCCTGGTACCGCTCGAGCGTGGCGCGCTCCTGCACGGCGCGCGGCGGCACGGTCGCGAGCAGCACGTTGCGCACGCCCTCGGTGTAGAGCTCGATCACCTGGCTCGCGACCTCGGTGTCTTCGGCGAGCTCCGCGATATCGCCGGACGCGAGCGCGCCGTGGAGCGGGTTCTCCTTGGGCATCGGGACCGACAGGCGGCGGATCCACTTGCTTGGATCGGTGCACACGACGTTCGCGAGCATCGTGCCGTCCATGCTGGTCTCGAGCAGCCGCTGGAACACGCCCCACTGCGGGGACAGCGGGCCCGACACGCTGATCAGCCGCACCGGCGCGATGCGCACGAGCGCGCGGCAGTAGTCGACGGCGTACGAGCTCGTCGCTCCGCCGTCGGTGTCGGCGAACAATCGGATGAAGGCGCCCACGGCTACTCGTCGCGCTCGATGCGGACTTCGACGCCGGGGTTGACCTTGGCGACCTCGGAGCGGATCAGGTCTTGGAGGCCGACCGGGATGATCACGTTGGGGACGTACGTGCCGTGGGGGAAATCGCAGTTCTTGCGCCCGCACGGGCAGTCGACGCGCCGGAGGCGAGGATCTGCCGCGGCGACCGCGCGCTGCGCCGCGGTGAACGGCTGGAACAGCGGGTTACGGAGCGTGTCCTCCGGCTGCCACACGGGTTGGGAGAGCGTCCAGCGCCTCGCGATGGTGAGCGGTCGCCACAGATGCCGCTGCGCGCCGAGGTTGAGCCGATCGAACAGCAGCGAGAGGAGGCCGAAGCCTCGACCGCACACGAGCTCGAGCAAGAACTTGAGCAGGGCGAGGGGTGGGAACAACAGGAGGCGGAGCTTGGACACGAGCGGCCGGAGAGCCATGTCGGCCACCCTACACGATCCGGGTGACAGTCAGCGAGATCCTTAGGCGGTCCAGATCCCGGACGCGAGCACCAGCGACAGCGCGCCGCCCGCGGCGAGCGCCGTGCGGTGCTTCTTGGACAGCGCGGCGCCGATCAGGCACGCGATGCCGGCGAGCTTGAAGTGCTCCGGCCGGAGCGACGTGGCGTGCTCCACGGCCTCGTCGTCGCCCACGTACATCAGTTGAGAGACGCCGCGGGAGCGGGGTTTGTGCTGAACCTCGAGCTGCACTCGCTTCAGCGTATCACGCCAGGGCCCAGCGCCACTCCTCGGTTCCCATCGACTCACCGTGGTTGATGACCTCGCACGCGCCCGAGTAGCGGCCGTCGCTCGGTTTGAGGGGGCGCCATCCGTTGGCCTGGAGGAGGTTCTGACCCACCGCATTGTCGGGCCAGAACGTGATGCCGCCCTCGCGCGTCATCGACAGCGACCAGGCCACCGAGGTGACGGCGGTCGGCCCAGCTGCGCCGAACCCGACACCACGACAGGTCGTGTTCGGGCTCGTCGCGTTCCTCGGCATCACGAGCGCCGTGGGATTGAGCGCGCTCACGCTGACGATCAGCGACGCGTCGGTCGTCGTCGGAGTCACGGCCTGGATCAGCAGGTGCTGCGTCGTGATGTCGTCGACGGAACCGTCCACGAACCACTGCAAGTCGGCAACGGTCTCGGTGACGCCAGCTCCGTTGGCGTACGTGATGTTGTTCGGATCGATGTACGACGCGATCGTGAACACGCCATCGTTCGCCGGGGTCGTCGCGTTCTTGATCGTGATCCGCCGCCCGACCATGCCGGCGGAGAACGGGCTACCGGTGACCGTGAGCGTCGTCGTCCCCGCTGCATCGACGATGTCGCCGCCGATGCCGTTCGCGCCGTCCTCGGTGAAGTGGAAGCCGGTGCCGTAGTCCGAGCAGTCCATGTTCGCCTGCGCGTCGATCAGGGCGACGAGGGTCGCGAACGAGTTGAACTGCGTGGCCGGATCGGTGATCACGGTCTTGAACGTGTACGTGGTCCCCGCAACGGTGATCGTGTCGCCATCGACATGCTTGGAGCCATACGCGACGACGACCTGGTTGCGCGCGTCGGCGGTCTTGCACCGACCGCGCTTGCCGCACAGCGGGTAGTCGACGCGGTTGGCCGCCGCGGCGGTCGCGATGTCCATCATGCGCGAGCTCGAGGTGCCGATCGCATTGTTGGTGATCGTGTTGTCGTCGAAGTACGGCCACGAGACCGGGTTCACGAGGAGGATATGACCGTTGAGGGTCCCGATGCCGACCTCGCGGTTGCCGGTGACGCGTGGCGCGACATCGCCGTCCATCGAGATATCCTGCAAGAGCCCGGCGAACGTGTTGTCCTTGATCTCGGGACCGACACATTCCTTCGTGGTGATGCCGCTCTCGCCAACGTTGATGATGCGATTGTTGGTGATCGAACACCCCGAACCGCGGACGCGCGAACGCTCGGGAATCCGCCACGTGCCCGCCGATGCGCCGCCGCCGACGCCGGCCGCGTTGGTGTAGGTCACCACCGATGTGCTGACCACAGTCTCGATGGTGAACGTGCCGTCGTTGCCGGCATCAGCGCTGTTGACCAGCGTGATCTGCTTGCCGACGTCCTCCTGCGCGAACAGCGCGCGGTTGGCGCCAGCGGTCAGCGTCATCACGTTGCCCGCCTTGGTGAACGAACCGCCGGTACCCCACTTCGCGAGCTGGCCCGCTTGGCGCACGCGGATCGCGGTCAGTAGGATGGCCTGCGGCGTAGTCTGCGCGGGCTTCGCCGTGAACTTGTTCTCGCTGATCGTCACGTCACTGATCGGCTGGCTCTGGCCGTCCAGCACGCGACCGACCTCGATAGCGGTGAGTTCCGCGACGCCGGCGCCGGACACCGAGCCGATCGCGTTGCGACGATAGTTGAACTGGTTATTGTGCGCAGTCACGCCGCGCGCGCCGAGGAACGAGATCGCGTTCGACTGGTTCCAGCCCTCACGACCGGTGGCCACATCGACGAGGATGTTGTCGGTGATCTGCGCGCCGACGTGCTCCTGGCTATCGTCCGCGCCGCCCTGGAACAGCGCGCCGCACTCCTCGGCGTAGTTGTTGCTGACGTCGATCGCGCCCAGCCGCGCCGCCGAGCCCGACCACTTGATGCATGTGGTGCGGATCCCGATGAACACGTTGTCGGTGATGATGATGCCGCGTCGGCCAGTGTTGCCCGATTGCAGGTAGATGCCGTGCGTCGATCCGTACGTGCTTCCGTCGCTGCCGTTGTCGAACGCGTCGATGCCCCACGTGCCCGAGTACGCCTCGGTCGCGCCGAGCGCGTTGGTGTACTGGATCTGCGTCGGACCGACGTAGGCAGAGATCACGAACGGCCCGTTGTTGTCGGGCGTCGTCGCGCCGCGCACGACGATCACCTTGCCCACGTCCGTCGGCGCGAAGGACGCAGCGGCGGCCGTCAGTGTCACGGTCGTGGCCGCGATGACGAGGCCACCGACGCCGGCGCCGATGCCCGTCGTGTCACCGCACTGGATCCACCAGGTGCCGGAGAACACCTCGGACACGCCGGCGCCGTTGGCCCACGAGATCTGCGTCGCCGAGATGTACGTGAGCCTGAACGTGCCGTTGTTGCCCGGTGAGGTCGCTCCGGCAATGGTCACGTACTTGCCATCATGCGGCGGCAAAAAGCCGCCCAGGGCGCACGTCAGCGTGACCGTGCCACCGGAGAATGCGAGCTGGTTGCCGATGCCGGTGGCGTCTTGGAGGCCAGGGCGCTGGATCGTGTTGCAGGTGAACACCGTGTCGGGCGCGAGCGTGATGTAACCGCGCATCGCATACGAGGTGCACTTCTCGATGCGCGCCGACTGATCGTGGTTATCGACGCTCCACCGAAACGCCGAGGTCTCGGCGATGGCATCGGCGTTGACAAACCGGATCTGCGTCGCCGACACGTACTCGGTGATCTCGTACACGCCGGTGTTCACCGCGTTCGTGCAGCCGCCGAGGTTGATCATCCGGCCCACCATCGAGGATCGAAACAATCCCGCGGCGTCGGTCAGGGTCACCGTGCCGCTCGAGACAGCGAGCGAGTCACCCTGCCCCGACGTGTCCGGCTGCGAGTCCTGATAGAACAGGCCGTACCCCTGCACGCCGCTGACGTTGGTGACCTTGACGCCCACCGAGTGCGTCGCGTAGATCGCGCAGCCGATGTTGACCGTCGAGATCTGCTGCGCGTCGCCACCCTCGAACGTGAGGCTGTCGATCGCGACATTGACGCCGTAGCGAATCAGGAACGCGGAGCGCGCCTGCTGGTTGGTGAGCGCCGTGCCGTCTGCCACCACGGCGATGTCGTCGGACGGGTAGATGATCGTGGACTTGCCGCTGCCGAAGATGCGGATGTCGACGGCGTCCGCGATGTCGACGTACTTCGACACCTGGTAGCGGCCCTCCGGCACGTACACATCTTTGCCATCGGCAATGGCGGCCGCGACGGCATCCATGAACGCCGTGCGCGAGTCGGCGACGCCGGTCGGATCGGCGCCGTAGTCGAGCACATTGACCCAGTACAGATCGGCCGCGTTCGAGCTGCCGCCGCCGATGTCGCACGCGCCGATGTCGATTGTCGGGAGGCCCGGCGCGTTCACCGGCACGCCGTTGCGGACCACTCGCATGAAGTCGGCGGCGAAGATCGAGCTCTGCACGCCCGGCGACTGAAGGGACGCGGCCTGTGCCCACGTGACGCCACCATCGCAGCTGAACTCGATGATCACGTTGCCGCGGAACACGCCGGACACCTGGATCGTCTTGAACAGCGGCAGCGAGCTCGTGTCGACCGATGCGCCCGCGCCGTTGCCTGCGGTCGCCACGAGCGTGGCGAAGCTCGTGCCGGCGTCGGTGCTGCCGACGTTGACCACGGGCGCCTGGCCGCCGCGATAGTTCTTGACGCTGATACGCATGTAGCGGCATGCGACCGCGACGACGGTGTTGCCGGCGCCCTGGAAGGTGGCGACGGACTGCCACGATCCCAGCAACGGGTTCGAGTTGTTGTTGATCTCGACGTTGATCGTCGGCTCGAGCGTCCACGATCCGGCGCAGACGATGGTCTTGCTCTGCCCCATCGCGGACACGTCGACAGCTGTGCCAGCACCATCACCGGCGGGCGCAGGGAGATTAATGAAGAGATTCGACATGGTGACCTCCGCGAGAGGGACGACTTACACGCTGGTTTCGGCGTAGACCTTCATGAAGTCGAACGCGACGGCTGCCGCCGTGCCGCCGTTGGACCGGAGCAGGTATGGCGCCAGGAACTGCGTGTTGGCGGGCAGATTCGCGGCCACGCTGATCCGGCCCGTGGCCGGCGCCTGCGCGGGCACGTTGAGGCGGCTCACCTGGTAGTCGACGTACGCCGCGTTGGGCGGGCACGCCAGGACGAGCTCGTACACGTCCGTCGAGATCGTGTTCGCGGGGAAGTTGACCCCCAGGCTCACGCGCGGCTGCGCGACGGCGCCCGCGGCGTAGAGCTGGAGCTCCGTGTCGCCGTTGTCGACGCCGATGCCGATCTGGTTCACGAGGGTCGACGGCGCCACGTCGCCAGGGAGCGACGCGCGCAGACCGACGAACATGTTCGCGGTCGCGACCAGGACGGCGTCCGAGATCGCGAACCGGAACGCCACGTAGAATCCGCCAAGCCCCGCGGCATTGCCGCGCCACAGCTGGAGGAGCGTGGTCGCCGGCGCCAGGTACGCCTGGCTGCCCGCGCCGGCAGCGGACACCATGCCGAGGCGCCGCGACGACGTGCACAGGTTCGTCGCCGCCGGCGTGCGCGCGGTCGGGGTGCCCGAGAGCGCGATGTTCGCCAGGTTCATGTTCTGCGGGTTGCTCGAGGCCGCCGCCGGCATCCACCAGCCCACCGCTCGGCTCGCCAGCGACGGCTGCACCGGGTACGAGCGACCGTCGGTGTCGATCTCCGAGAGGAAGCTGCGCCCCGCGATGGTCGATGCGAACATGTTCACGCCGGCCGCCGGCGTGGGCGGAGCGGCAATCACGGGCACCGTCGTCGGCAGCGTCAGCGACACGACCGTGCCGTTGTCGGTGATGCTCGAGTCGCCGACCTGGTTGGCCGCGGTGAACTTGGCCACCCGATTGAGCGTGCCACCGCCCGAGATGTCGCCCGACCCGTTGAGCGCCGCGCCGATGTCGATGACCGGCAGACCGGGGTTCGGCTCGCGCGCTTGGATGCCCGATCGCGCGATGCGCATGAACTCGGCGACGATCACGATCGTGACCAGGCCGCCCTTGTTGTTGAACGACAGGCCATCCGCCTGCGACCAGGTGGTGCCGCCGTCGTTGGAGATCTGGATCGCGCAGTTGCCCTTGAACGTGCCGCTGACCTGGAACGTCTTGAGCGGCGGGAGCGCACTGACGTCGACCGAAGCGCCGAAGCCGTTGCCGGCGGGAGCGACGAGCTCCGCGAACTCGGCGCCCGTGTCCTCGGCGCCGACGTTGACCGTGGGAGCGCCACCCTGCGTGTAGTTCTGGACGGTCGCGCGCATGTAGCGGCACGCGACCGTGACCGTGATCGATCCCGGGCGCTGGAACCGGTAGATCGGCGTCCAGATCTGAAACGCGTTGTCGTTCGAGACCTCGATCTGAACGTACGGCTCGTAGAGGCCCGAGCCGTTGCCCTCGACGACGATGGTCTTGACCGCGCCCATCGCCGATACGTCGACTGCGGCGCCCGATGCGTTACCGGCCGGTGCCGGCAGTGCAAGAAAGGTGTTACCCATGGTGATCGCTCCCTATAAGTGCTGTTCGGTTTGTAGGCGCAGTCGAAGCCTCACCAGGCGCCCTGATGGCGACCGAGGAGGTAAGCGAGGAGGGCACCTCCGCCGAGCAGCGCGAGAGCTGCCAGTGGCAAGCCGCCCATGAGCGAGGCGCGCGCCGCGATCGACGAGGTCGCGAACGTGCCGCCCGACATGACGACGTTCATGTCCGTGGCGCCCCAGCCTGGGATCGCGAGCGGGAATCCGTACACCGCGGACGCGGGGTTGTAGAGCTTGCCGTCGCCGGCGTACTGCCAGAGCGTGTAGTCCTTGAGCGACCACCCCGCTCGAGACATGTCGAGGTGCGGGGTCCACATCTTCTGGTAGCCCATGCGGTTCGTGATCGATCGATCGCGCACCGTCGCGCCGGTGTAGAGGATCGCGGTGCGGCCGGTGATCTGCTTGATGCGCTCCGCGAACCCGCTCGAGATGTCGACGATCTGCTGCGCCGAGCTCCACGCCGCACCTTCGAGGTCCCACGCCGGCGCCATATCGGTGGCGCCGAGTCCGCCCGCGCGATCGACGTGCGCCATCAGGAAGTCGGCTTGCGCCTGTCCCGACCAGTTCGGCATGCCGAAGTGGTAGACGCCGCGCATGCCGGCGACCTTCGCGCGCGGCCAGTTGTCCACGAACCACTGCGGTGCGTACTGGAGACCCTGCGTCGCCTTCAGGATGACGCCGAGGATGTCCGAACGCGCGGCGAGCGCCCCGAAGTTGGGAGCGGCGCCCAGGTCTTGGGCGTAGATATCGGGGACAAAGAACGGCATGACATGACTAGCGACGACGCTTGCTCTCGAACTCGGCGAACAGCTGGCTGATGAGCGGGCTCCACTTCAGCGCCGCGGCATCTTCGAGGTACGAATTGAGCTCGATCCCGACCGCGTCGTACATCTTGGAAAAGTTCCCGTGCCAGCTCGCGAGCCATTCGCGCTTTGTCCCGAGTTTTTCCCAGAGTGCGATGGCGCGGTTCACCGGCTCGAACATCTGATCGAAGTCGGGATACCAGGATTGGTACGCGATAATCACTGCGCCGATCGCACCCCACCAGTCATTCTCGTCGGAGCTGCGCTCCGCTTTGTCGAGCACACGCGTGGTCTCGGTGACGATCTTCTTGCCGATCTCGGAACGACTGCGATCGGTCAGATCGCCGTACGCGTCGTTTTCCCACGGTGCCTTTCCCCAAGCGCCCATGACTTATGCCTCCCGTGCGATGTTCGCGTCGATCACGAGCTTCTGACCGCACAGCGTGAGGCCGCCGGCGCGAATGCCCGGCGTGTGCGGATCGCTGCCGATCTCCCACGTGCACTGGAACGGCTCGACGGAGAGCACGCCGTTGGTGCGTGTCTTCTGGCCGTCGGGGAGCTCGAGCACGCGGTTCTCGGTCGGCGACCAGTCGATCGCCTTCGCGTCCTGCGTGATCCGCCCCTGCTTGTGGCAGCGCGGACAGATGTAGTGGACCTGGAGGGGCTCATTGGGGAGCGCGTACACGTCCACCGTGAGCACGAAGTCGGCGCTCCGACCGCGGAACAGCACGAGCGTCTCGTGCTTGCCGCCGTCGAGGCGCGTCGTGCTGCCGAGGCCGCGCAGCGACGTGCGGCCGGTCGGGTCGAGCTGGTCGCCGGCGAGCTGCACCATCTCGCGCTTCTTGGTGCCCGGCTGCACGAGGCGCGGGTCATCCGCGCCCATGAGCTCGCGGACGCGGGGGTTCTTGAGGTCGATCTCGAGGGTCATCTCTGGGGGTCTCCTGGTTATCGGTGCTTGGTGAGCTTCCACAGCCCGAGCGCGAACGCGACCAGCGTGGCGCCCGCGCCTGCGCGGATCACGGCGGTGTTCTTCATGTCCTGGTACTGCTCGACGGCGGAGTCCTTCACGGCGCGCGACGCGTTCGTGTCGGCGAGGAGCCGATCGCGCTGCGCACGCACCTCGTCGAGGCCCGGGTTCAGGTAGTCGAGCAGCGTGCGCGCCACGGTCTACCGCTTCCTCTTCTTCAGGTAGAGGTAGCCGCCGCCGACCGCCGCGGCGGCGAGCGCCCACAGCATCGGCGACATCCCCCACTTGTACAGCGGGGAGGTGGTGGTCGTGGCGGCCTGGACGTTGTTGGTCGCCGTCATCACGCTCGGCGAGACGATCAGCTGATCGGAGCCGTACCCGTAGTACGCGCCCATGTTCAGGCTGTTCGTGCCGCGCATGCCGGGGCGCTTCTGTGATCCGAACATCGGCGCCTAGCCCTTCTTCTTTTTGAGGAGCAGGACCGCGACACCGGCGAGCGCGAGGCCGCCGACGACGAGCGTCGTGGTGGAGATACCGGTGTCCGCCGGCGCGACCGGCACGACCGGCGTCTGCACCGATGCAGCGCCCTGCGCGGCGCGGCTGTCGCCGTAGAACGTGATCGCGCCCTTGAGCGCGTCGCCCACGGTATCGACCCACCCGCCGAAGCCGGAGTATCCCTTCCGGCTGATCAGCGTGTTGGTGGATTTCTTCGAGTAGGACATGACGCTCTCCTTGTTATCGAGTGGCGATGAAGATCAGCGCGAGCGCACCGACGCCGAGCGCGACGGCGGTGCCGGTGGAGATGCCGCTCGACGGCGCGGGCGCGACGACGGGCGCGACGGGCTTGGGCGCGAGCAGACCGCCGATCAGCGCGCCCAGGATGTTGCCGGCCGTGCTGCCGCTCGAGCTCGCCGCCTGCTGCTGAAGCGCCGCGATCTGCGCCGCGGTGTAGTTCTTGCGCGGCATGCACTGACCCTTGATCCCGTAGAATTCGGCGTTGGGATCCCAGATCTGATCGGCGCCACAGCTCTCGGCGCCGCCGAGGCCGGACAGGTTGCGCGGCATGTATCCGCGCTTGGGTAGGTACGCCATCTTACTCGTCTCCTTTGAGCAGCAGGTACAGCGCGGCGGCGATGCCCGCGCCGATCGCGACCTTGGTGCCGGTCGACATCGAGCTCGAGCTCGACGTGGCCGCCACATCGTCGACATCGGGGAGGTCCGTCGGCTGGTAGTCGGGGACCAGCGTCGGCGTCCCGCCGCCGCCAGACGACGAGCCACCACCACCGCCACCACCGCCGGAGCTCGACGCGCCGGCCGAGGAGCCACCGGTGTTGGTGACGCTGCCCTCCGGCTCGGGGAGCGGCAGCGGCTTGGGCGGCGGACGCGCGCCCGGGAGCTTGGTGCCGATCAGCGGCTTCTTGGGCTTGGGCGTCTCGACCGCGTAGTTCTTGACGATCGGCCGGCTGATCACCGGTGTCGGCGGCGTCTTCGGCGGCGGGATGAACGTCCGCGGCGGGATCGATGCGAGGTTGTTGCCCGCGATCGTGATGCCCGTCTGGCCGCCACCTTCGATCGGGCCGCCCTTGACGATGGTCGGGCGCCGCGCGCCGCCGGTGAGACCGGTCGGCGTGTTCGTCGCCGCGTTGAACGCGCCGAAGCCGCCGGCGAGGCCGCCCTGCGCGCCGTACGTGAGCCCGGCGAGCTGGCGATCCCGCGCGTTGGTCGCGCGCGCCTTCGCGATCAGGCGCCGCCGCGCCGCGCCGGGGTGCGCCATGTCGCGGCTCGCGATGGCACCGGCACCGCGGCTCGCTGCATCTCGATCTCGGCCGTACGACATCTAGCGCCCCTTTCCGAGGGCGTAACCGAGAAGCATCGGCAGCCCGATCACGACCGCCGCACCCGCTGCGTAGTACAGCGGCTGCTGCTCGGCCTTCACGTACGCGCGCAACGCCGGCATGACCTTGCGCAGACCCACGCCGCCGGCGAGCCCGGGGCGGGTCGTGGAGCACGCGGGGACCGCGCGCTTGTTCTCGAGCGCCGCGAGCTGCTGCACGCGACACACGGTCTCGCTGAAGTACGGATCCTTCGTGACATCGACCGCGGTCGCGATGACGCTCACCGCATCGCCGAGCGGCGACGGTTGCATCACGATCTGTTTGCGGTGATAGCTCACGATGATTACCTGGTGGCGATGCGGCGGAACCGGTGCCCCGAAGTAGCGCGCCCACTTGGGTCAGCGCGTCTCTCCGGGATTTAATTGAGCGCTCGGGGGAGAATGATGCAAAGAGCCCGAGTCGCTCGTTTCGCGACGACTTGCGTCGGCGCGCTACGTCGAGGCACCTGTTACGTTACCGACCACCTTTCTTGACGAGACCTTTGACCGTGTCGCCGAGGCCGAGCTCGCGCCACGCGAACCACACGAGCGCCGCCACGCCGCCGGCCTTGAGCCAGAAGCCGTAGTCCGTGCACGCGCCCGCCTTGATGCACGCTTTCTCCTCGGCGTCCTTGGCGACATCCGCCGCCGACCGGATCGCCGTGGTGATCGCGAGCAAAAGGCCGCCGACGATCAGCACCGGCCACATCCAGCCCGGCGTCGTGCCCATCGCGGAGGGGTTGCCCTGCATCACCGGCACCTGGCCGGTGAGCGCGACCTGCGCGAGCTGCACGGCGCCGCTGGGGTTCGAGCGGAGGTCCGCGTTGGGCAGCATCGCATCCGGCATCACCTCGGACAGGAGCGCGTGGAGCTTGTCGGCGAGGTCTTGCTCGATCGCCGCGCGCTGCGGTGCTGCGATCCCGCGCTGGTCGTTGAACGCGCGCGCAGACAGCCACGAGCGAAGCCCGCGCCGCATCGACGCGAGCTCGCCGGCCGCCTTGGAGACATCGGTCTTGGTGATCGCCTTGGTCATCGCCGCTTCCTGCGCAAGAGGTAGGTGATCGCGGCGACACCGCCGACCGCGATGGCGACCGTGGTAACCGGCACGCCGAGGATCCGCATGCTCGACAGGCCGCCGGCCGCAGGCGCGCCGATCGAGTCGGCGAACGCCTGCAACTCGGAGGTGATCGCGCCGATGTTCGCGGGAACGCTGGTCAGCGGCGACGCGTTGATCTGGCCGGCCTTCGCGAGCAGCGTGCGCGAGGCGTCGTCGTTGTAGCGGAGCGCCGCGTCCTGCGCGCGCCGAAACAGGATGAACGCCGCCGCCACGGCGACCGCGGGCGGCACCGTGCCAGTGGCAAGCCCGAACGGCTTGTCGACGTACTGGTAGCCCTTCGGTGCACCGGGGCCGAAGCGGTTGACCTGCGCGATCAGCGCGGCGACCGGATCGGAGCTCGAGGCATCGCCCATGGCGCGGCCCCCTCGCGTAGCGCGAGCGACAGAAACGCCCGTGTTCGCGAAGTAGGTCACGTGATCACATGTTGACGATGCGATACCCCGGAATGTCGACGTGGAGCAGGCCCTGCGTCGGCGGCGTCGCCGCGTCGAACGTGATCGCCCAGTAGTAGGGCACGAACTGCACGACGGTCGCCGGCGTCCACACGGTGGGCAGCGGCGTCGGCACGATGTTGTCGGGACGCGACAGGAGCGGGCCGCGCGTCGCGTTCTGGAGCAGGCGCTGGTTGCCGCCGTCGACCATCTCGTAGCCGATGTCGATGATGTCGGTGTCGACGACCTGATCCGGCAACGGGAAGGTCGAGCACGGACGCCAGCGGCCGAAGTTGGTCGCGTTGGTCGGCAGGCTCGGGCGCCACACCGCCATCGGGTAGTGGGTCTGCACGAACGGGCCGTCCTGGGAGACCTGGAGGGTGATCGGGGTGCCCTTCTGGCCGAGGTCGTTGATCGTGAACTCGACCTCGCCGGAAAGCGTGCCCTCCATGCGGCGGCCTTCGATCGCGTCGATCTCTTCGGAGACCGAGCGGGGCCGGCTCTGGAGATCGTTGACGACCTGGATCAGAGCCACCACGCGCTGGTTGAGCTCCTTGAACGCGGCCTTGTACTGGCGCAGCAGCCCTGCGACCTGCGGATCGATTCCCATGTTGTGTCTCCCTTGACGGGGTTCTCGAGGTTTCGCTCGAGCACCCGAGCCGAGGCTCGGGGTGGTGGTTCACGTCGGCGATGCCGACGGTGGGCTCGGGGGATTCACGGGGCGCGATCTAGAGATCGCGCGGTGCTCGGTCGAACTGTCAAACAGCGCGGCCGAGCGGTGCGTTGGAGCGCCCTGTTTCCGCCTGCTAAGCGGCTTTCCTGCCGGAACAGGACGCTCCAAACGACTACTGCACGTCGCGGGTCTGGAGACCGTCGAGCATGAACGCGATGTTCTTCACATCGTCGGTCGCGCCCGAGTTGAGGCCGTCGAGTGCGTTCGTCGTCCCGATGTTGTAGAAGTCGGCCGTCGCCGAGAAGTTCTGACGAACCGGGACGATGATCGGACGCGCGAGCTTCAGGATCGCGCCCTGCTCGGGGGTGCCGTGGTTGAAGATCGACGAGGTCGCGTCGAAGCCCCACACACCGCCGCCCGCCGGGAAGTACCAGGCCGGGGCCTGGAACATCGGCTTGTTGCCGACCGTCAGCGTCCAGAACAGCTGGGACGTGACGTTCAGATAGTTCTCGCGACGGTTGGTGCCGTCGAAGAACATCCAGCAGCGCAGCGCCAGGATCACGTACGTGGCGTCGGAGGCCAGCTGGCCGGCGACGGTCATGTTCGTGTAGGCGAGGTTGCCGATGTTGGCGTTGCCGAACAGCTTGAAGCTGTTCACGAGGGGCGTCGTCGGGTCACCCGTGACGCGCATGAGGGTGTCCCACACCGGCTGGTGCAGGCGCTCGCGGTATCCGTGAAGGCGGGGCATCTTCGTGTCCTTTGCGTGTACGTTTGGTTCGACGGGTTGCGGGACTTCCGGTCCGTCAGGCAGGTGCCTCCTGCCGCATCACGTTCACTGGGGACATCTCGGGGTGAGGGAGGAGGAGGGCCCGAAGGCCCTCGCCCTCGCTCGGTTACGATCAGGTGCGGCGATCAGCCGCTGAAGCCACCGCGGAAAACGCCCTGGTAGAGGCGGCCTTCGTTGTCGTAGGCCGAGCTCGCCGCGGGGATCTGCTTGGTGAACGAGCGGGCCGGAACCGGCTCGAGGAACTGGCGCTGAGGCACCTGCTTGAGCAGGCTGCCCTGGGAGACGCCACCGAGGAGGTCGTTGCCGAGCTCCTCTTCGACGCCGAGCTCCTCCTCGACCAGGCCGAGTTCCTCTTCGACGCCGTCCGAGCCGACCGCGATGTAGTCGCTCATGGCGATGTCATCGTCGATCGGCGTCGCGCCCACCGAGAGGTAGTCGCCCACGGCGACGTAGTCACCGATGGCCTGATCGTAGATGTCGCCCATGCCGAGCATCGCCTTGACGCTCGCCGGAGCGAACGCCGAGATGACCGACTGGAGGGCCGCGATGCCCGCGCCGAGCATGAGCTCGCTGCGGTACTTCGCGAGCTTGCCGATCTTCTTCGTGGCGAAGTTGAGACCGACGACGGCTCCGATCATGAGGACGGGCTGCGCAGCCGCGCCGAGGCTCGCCACGCCGGGGATGTACCCGCCGAGCTTGTTCACGACGAGCTTCGCGCCGACCATGCCGATGATCACCGGCACGGCCTTCTTCGCGAGATCGAGCAGCATGCCGCCCGGGTTCTTGCGGTAGCTGCGACGACCGTAGCGGCGCGACACGCGACGACGGCGGCGCGACGATCCGCGACGGCGACGACGGCGGCGCCGACGCGACGGGTTCATCTTGATCGTGCCCGTCGGGCCGCGACGATACGCGAGCGTCGCGGTCGCCTTGCGGCGACGACGACGGCGCTTCGTAGTGCGGCGCGCCTTGCGGCGGCGACG
This sequence comes from uncultured Candidatus Peribacteria bacterium, assembly GCA_964652185.1. Classification (GTDB taxonomy): domain Bacteria; phylum Patescibacteriota; class Gracilibacteria; order Peribacterales; family Peribacteraceae; genus DALYDP01. The sequence goes on from CAZZDD010000002.1 coordinate 60,700, forward strand.
ACGGGACGTCTTGCGGCGGCGACGACGGCGGCGCGGGGTCGAGGTCGCCTTGCGACGACGGCGACGGCGCTTCGTGCCGCTCTTGCGGCGGCGACGGCGGCGCTTGGGCGCCGAGGCTGCCTTACGGCGGCGACGACGGCGGCGCTTGGGAGCCGCGGCGCGAGCGCGCCGGCGGCGACGACGGGGGGACGACTTGCGCGCGCGGCGCTTGCGACGACGGGCCATCTTGCTGCTCCTCTTCTTGCGTGGAACTACCGCCGCGGCCTTCCGCGCGCGACGCCGGCGCTTCATCGCCGGATTCTTCCGCACCTTGCGCTTACGGGCCTTGGAGCCTTTGCGCTTGCCGGCCCAGTAGCGCGCGAGCGCTGCCGGCATGCGACCACGACGACCCTTCGAGGAGCGCTTGACCTTCCGAACCTTTTTGGCGCCCTTCCGGCGCCCCGGGTTGAAATACATGATCGGCACGCGTACCTCTCCTAGTCCTCGTTGTTCCCCAAGACCCGGAGAGGCATGGTGGGACGATTGAGACTTCACTCAAAAGAACCGCCCAACTTCCGTCAACCCCCTTCGTAGAACTTTCTGCGTCGCACAGCCTGCCAGTGGCAAGGATCCGATCCCGGATCGGCATTACGATGACGGGATGAAGCTGTTCAAAATCCACAAGCAGGACATGCGGAAGCTCGAGGACAACGGGCGCGCCGGCGAGATCGCTCCTCAATACTGGTTCACGATCGTCGGCGCCAACGGCGAGACGATCGCGACATCGGAGACGTATACGCGCAAGCAGAGCGCGAAGGACTCCATCCGCGCCATCGTCATCGGCTGCTCGGGCACGGAGGACATCAGTCGCTCGGAGATCGAGGCCCTCGTGCGCGACGAGACCGGCGAAGCTACTTGAACCGCCACGAGCGGCGCGCGTTGACCGCGCACGAGTAGTACGGGCGGATGCCGCCTACGATCGGGATCGGCTGGTACTGTTCGATCACGGTGCCGCCCTCGAGTCGACACCACGCGCTCTGGCACGCGTGACATCCCGCGAGCAGCGCGACGACGATCAAGAGCAGCGCTCGAGCGATCAAGAGCAGCGCTCGAGCGATCAACGACGGGTGCCGTTGGCGACCATGCGCGACGCTGTCGCTGCGCCTTCGATCGCGTGCACCGCGGAGTCTTCTTCGTGGATCTCGACCGGCACGCGTACGCCCGGGTCGGTGGTCTCGTCGATCTCGTCCACGAGCTCCTCGGCAAGGATGCGAGCGCGACGGGAATCAGCGACGGCTCGGACTTCGGCGGCGGACATACGATCTTCGGCGGACATCGGCGACATCGGTCAGGCTCCTTGGTCACCCGGAGAGAGGTGAGACAGCTAACACTGACCGAGCGATCTTGCCACGCTTCGTGAGGCGCGCGATAGGCCCGTCGCTGTGCCGCCGACGGATTTTCCGTGGCCGCCTCAGAACCGCGAGCCCTGGCGGCGCGGCCCGACGAACCGATCGTAGATTTTTTCCAGCACTTTGGACTGTTCCTGCGCGGCGCGCGACGCCTCGGCGGCGATGCGCTCGATGCGATCTCCGAAGTCCTTTCGCATGGCGTCCTCGCGCGCCATGAACTTGTCGGACATCTCGCCGAGCTCCATCGCGTAGCTCTCGGCCCTGTCCTTCAGGTGCTTCTCGTGATCGGCGCGGATCTGCTCGAGCTCGAGCTCCCACTCGCTGCGCTCCTTGTTCTGCGCGAGTTCGAGGTCGTGGCGCTCCTTGAGCAGGCGCTCGCGCTCCTCGGTCATCTCCTTGTCCTTGGCGCGGAGGAGCGTCTCGGTGTCCTTGTTGCGGTTCACGTAGAGCCGGAACAGGAACGCGATCACGCCGGCGAGCACGACGATGGTCGCGATCAGGATGCCGGTGAGGTAGTCGGGGGGCTGCTGAGTCGGCACGGTACTTCCTCCATCAGATCATCCGTCGATGCCGCGCGGGAACACCCCGAGTGCGCCGCCCCAGATCATGGCCAGCACGTCGCGCTTGTCCTGGATCACGAGCAGGCACTTGCCGTCCGGCGTCGCGTAGAGCTCGGGCAGCGGATCCTCCGCCTCGGCCTCGATCTCGTCGTCGCCGATGCGGAACTTGTAGCCGAGGCTCTCGCCGAGCTTGACCAGCGCCTTGGCTCGCTGGAACTCCAGCGGCACGTCGACCGCATCGGTCACGTCGTCGTACGGGGAGTCCGTCCCGCTCCAGCCGTTCTCCGCGCCTTCCTCGATCGTCACGTACGCCTCGACACCGGCGTCGTGCTCGTGGATGTAGTTGACCGGCTTCTTGGGCTTCTTGAGCGTCGCGGGATCGACCTTGGCCGATCGGTACGTCGTCCACAGCGCGGGGCCCAGGCGCAGCATGCGCACCGGGATCATGAAGTCGCGATCGAAGTCGCCGATCTCGATGGGCGGATAGCGATGGAACCGCTCGTAGAGCGTCGCCGCCTGCTCGCGCTCGTCCTCGTCCGGCGAGTCGTCCGGGTTCTTCTTCGACGCCGCGCTGCGCAGCTTCTCGCGCGCGGAGTTCCATCCCGGACCGGTCATCACGGAGGCGGGGTTACGCTGCGCGTCGGCGAACGAAAGGTACGAGCGCACGTACTCGTCGTGTGCCTCGTCGAGCTGCGCGTTGGTGCGCGCGCCCTCGTCGGCGAGGTCATCGGCCCACTGCCGGCGCCAGTCGTCGCGGCTGTCCTCGAGATCTTCCTTGAGCTGCGCGAGTGCCTGCGCCTTGGTCATGCCCTCGCTCATGTACTCGCGCACGGGATCGATATGCGCATTGTCGAAGCGCGCCATCTCCACCGCGAACCCGAGGTACGCCTTGGGCGACGGGTTGCGCTTTGCACGGCGGTGCATGTCGTCTCGTTCCGCGGGCGTCATGGCGTTTACCTCCGGTCGCGCAGTTGCTTCAGCTTGAAGGCGACGGCGATGCCGATCGCGGCGAGGCTGCCCCACTTCACCACGGTCCAGATCTGCGGGAGATCGTCGGCGACCTTGAGCACGGTCTCGCCGATGCGCACGACGACGCCGACGATCTTCTTGATCACCGCCCACGCCTTGCTGATCGCCGCCGCAGCGTAGTCGAGCCAGCTCGTGTGACACGCGAGCACCTCGACCGTGGTGTACGCCTGCGAGACGTTGACGAGCGACTGAAGCACCCAGGTCTTGAGACCGGGCGAGTCGATCACCGTGATCCCCTTCTGGTTGGCCTCGGCGATCACCGTCGGGTAGATCGCGCCGCGCGAGGTCGCGCGGTCGAGGTAGGCGCGCGCCTGGTTGACCTGACGCACGCCGTCCGGGGTCGAGCTCGCCATCGCGGTGTTCAGGGCGGCGTGCGCCTTGGCGATGTTCTCGGTGACCTCGTTGTAGATCTTGGTGAGGTCCGCCGGCGAGTAGAAGCCGGTCGGCCTCCAGTTCTTGGACAGGTCCTCGATGCGCCCGTCGATCTCGACCACGCGCGCCGACGCGTTCGCGGTCTTGAGGCACGCGAGCTCCTCGCTCGGGATCCCGAGCTGGAACTTGATCGAGTTGACGATGTCCGAGACGCCGCCAAGTGCCTGCACCGGCGCGCGAGCGCGGCCAGATCGAAGTAGGTACGTCATCGCAGATACCTCCACGCTAGATACGCCGCGAGCCCCAGGCCGGCGAGCTTGACACCGTCGCCGCTCGAGAACGCGCCCATGCTCGCGATCCGGCCGCGCGGCATCTCACCGGAGCCGATCTTCTTGGCACCGAGCGGAAGCCGCCACGCCGCGGCGTCGGGCGCTTCGCCGATGCCCCCGAGCGAGAACATCTTGGGCGAGCTCGCGTGCGTGGGCGTAGCCTTCCCGTCGTCGTAGTAGTCGTACGACTTCCGCCCGTAGTTATAGACGCTGTAGACCGCCACCGCGCCTTACCGCTTCTTCAGCAGCTTGTAGAGCGCGAAGGCGACGCCCGCGCCGATCGCGAGGTTGAGCGGCGACGCCTCGGGCATCGCCCCGAACGGACCGCGCATCGGGTGACGGAACCCGCCGTCCGATTCGTACACCGGCGTGTACGAGCCGAGCGTCGGCAGCGGCTCGGGCGCGCCCGCGCGCGGCAACGGCATCGACACCGTCGGGCCGTCGAGCGACGAACCGGAGAGCGAGCCGAAGCCCTGCAGGCCGGTGCAGCCGCTGCACCCGAGGCCCGCGGCCTGCCCGACCTTGGCGCCCGCGACGCGGACGAGCTGGCCGCCGGGGTAGCTCTCGTAGCCGCCGAGCGCCTTGGTGTCCGACGCGCGCGTCTGCTGAGGAGCGGCGTGCTTCCACGAGAGGAGCGGTCCACCCGTGCGTTGATAGAGGTAGCGAGGCATCGTTAGCTCCCTTTCGGCTTGCCGAACCCCTGCGCGATCACAACCGCGCCGGTGGTGACCGGCGCGAGGCGCGCGAGCAGGCCGTAGACCAGCGCCCAGGTCACCGACCCGGTGCGCTTGTAGCCGTGGTAGACGCCCGCGCCCGTGATCGCCGCCTTGACGATGGGCTCGTCGAGGATCGGGGTGTCATCGCCCTTGTCCTCGACGACCGCGGGAGACGCCACGTCATCCCCCATGAGCGCCGGGCGCTGCGTGCGGTGGTAGTGCTGCATCACTTCCTCCGCTTCTTCTTCTTGAAGAGGAGGTAGGCGATGCCGCCCGCGATGCCGATGCCGGCGACCGCGAGCACCGGGCTGCCGCCGAACGCGTCGTACACGTTCGCGAGCAGCGGGTTGCCGGCACCCGGCGGCGCCGGCACCGTCGCACCGGCCGCCGTCACGATCGCCGGCGGCGTCGCGGGCTTGGGCGCGGGCACGCTGGCCGCCGCGCCGAGCGAGCTCGCCAGCGCGTTGAACTGCGCCGTGTACGTCGACACGTAGCTCGCGATGTTGCCGCACGACGCGTTGCCGCCGAGGATCTTGTTGAACAGCGCGACGGTCCCCGGACCGAGGTCGCCGTCGACTGCGATGGTCGGGTAGCCCTTCTTGGAGGCGACGCGATTCATCTGCTCCTGGAGAGCCTTGAACTTGGCGAGCGTCGCGAAGTCGCTCGGCTTGCAGGCGCCGGGGACCTTCGTGCTGTTCCAGGTGACCCCGGGCTCGCCACCGGTGTCGCCCATGCTGAGATACTCGCTCATAGCTTCCTTTCAGCGCTTGCGCTTCGTCCAGAGACGCCAGGCGATGTACCCGGCAATGCCGTAGGTGAGGAGGCCGCCCGGAACATCCGGGAGCGGACCGACCGATCCGAGCTGCATCCCGCTCGGGCCGTAGTTCGGAGGCGGCGGCGGATCGTCGCGCCACGTGATGCCCTTGGTCTTGGCGAGGAGCACCGCCTGCACCGTGTCGGCCCACGATCGCTGCTCCCAGCCGGGCCCGGCGATCGTGTCGATCGCCGCGGCGGTCGCGTTGTCGAGGTAGCCGGTCACCGCGAGTCGCGCACCCATCTGATTCATCATCATCTGGAGATGCTTGACGACGAGGATGATCGACGGCGACTTGGGATCGGTGGTCGCCGGGGCGATGAACATGAACGGGATGATCATCGTCGCGTTGAACTGGCCGATGCCGATCGCGCGGAGGAGGTCTCGAGCGTTGGGAGTCATGGGCTACGCCTTCTTCTTCTTGGTGAGCATGACCGCCGCGAGGGCGACGACGCCGCCGGCGATTGCCAGTGGCAAGATCGAGCTGCTCTCGGCGACGGGCATCTCCTGCGGTGGCGGCGCCGAGCAGAAGTTCGACGCGATGGCCGCGCCGGCGGCGCCGACCGCCGGGCCCGCACCCGCCGCGGCGCCGACCGCAGCGCCGGTCTGGATCGCGTTCGGGCTCGAGACGAGCTGACACGCCAGGTCGCCGACGATATCGAGCGCGCCCGAGATGACGCCGCCGCCGTAGATCGCCGCGGGCTTGGCGACCTTGGACGTGATCGACAGGGCCTTGCTGAGGATGCCGCGGTCGGGCGGAGGCGCGATCCAGATGCGGAGCTGGACCGGCTGCGCGGGATCCATGACCATGCCGGCGATGCTCACGTTGGTGAGACCGACGCGCATGATCCAGTCCTCGCCGTTGACCGGGTGCTTGAACTTGAACGGGTTGTCGTACCCGGTGATTCGCACGCCCGTCACGACCTCGCCCGGCGCGATACCGACGCCCTGAAGCCACGCCGCCACGGGCGCGACCGACCACGGCGGCTTCTGGAGGTTCGCGCCGGTCTTGCCGGAGCTCCACATCTGCTTGAGCCACGCCGCGATCTCGGGCGTGAGGGTGGACGGCGACGGAAACACGACCTGCGAGGGTCGGTTCGCGTTCACCGGCAGCTCGATGCCCGGACCGATCACGATGACGTTCGTGTCCGAGACGGCCACGCCGCCCGGCGGACCGGAGGGTGCCATCGATCCGCAGAACTGCGCGGGCTGCCCCGCGCGCGTACGCTCCCAGTGCGCCGGCACCGTCGAGGTTGCCGCGACCCACGTGTATCCCGTCTGACCGGCGGGACACGTCCCGGTCTGCGACGGTTGGGGTTGCGACGCCTGCTGAACGAGCGACGCGATCATGTTCGACGCGATGGTGAGCGCACCCATCGCGGACGCTCCCACGGCCGCTTGGCCATACGCCCCCAGCCCCAGGAGCGAGCGAGCTGGGGGCACCGCACGGCTACGGCCGGCCGCGATGATCTCGCGTGCGATGCCGGTCGACATCGCATCGGCGAGGCCGTGGTGCAGCGCGCGCATCGGACGCTCGCCGGCGGCCTGGTACTTCGCGGCGCCCTGCGCGGCGCGCGTCCAGAGCGTCGGATCGATCGCGTCGAGCGTGGCCTTGAGGCGTGCCTTGAACTCCGCGCGCGGGTACTGCGCCGCGCGCGACAGGAGCACCATCGCCGCCTGATCGCCGAACTGCCGGTAGCTCGCGGGGAGCTCGGTGCCCGACAGCGCGAACGTGACATCGACGCCGCGCGGCGAGATCGAGCGCTGGTTGACCACGCGCGGGCGGCGATCGAGGTAGTGCGGCACGTTCGGCTGCGTGCCGCGCGGGAGCCACTTCGTCACGACCTCGCCCTGACCGTAGCCGGACGCGGTGACGTACTTGGGGACCGTGTAGCCGCCGGTGCCGACCTTCGGGTTGTCGTAGGTGCCCTTGGGCAACCACTTCGTCACGAAGCCGCGACGCTCGAGGCCCTCGTCCTTGACGTTGTCGGGGAGCGCGAAGCCGGCATCCCACGGGGGTGGAAGGTTGTACGCCATGTGTCTCCTTAGTTCAGCGGGCCCCAGAGCTTGCACACCTTCACCCGGCGGAGCATCTCCGGGGTCTTTTCGGCGGCGACCGGATCGAGCACGATGCGCCCGCGGCTGCGGGGCTCGAGCGCGTCGGTGAACACGTGCGAGAACTGCACCTGCCCCTGAAACATCATCTTGGCGAACGCCACGGTCGCGAACCACGCGGTGCCGCCGACCGCGAGCACGGCGGCGGCGAGCCACGTCGCCATGTCATCGCAATCGAGGCTCGGCCGGTGGCCGGCGAGGATCATCTTGCTGACGACGTGCGGCGCGCGCACGAGCTCGGTCCGGCGGGGGTCGCGCATGTAGCGCGTGCGCTGGAGGAGGAAGTTGTAGAGCGCCAGGTACTCGGAAAGGTAGTCCTTCGAGTCGAGCTGCTCGCACACGACCTCGGCGAGCTGCCGCGTCTCGAAGTGCTTGTGATCGTCGAGCGCCGATCCGATCATCACCTCGATGGTCTGCGGCGCGCCGCGGTAGGCGATCTTCGATGTCGGGCGATCGGGGTGCCAGACGAGCTCGCTGTCGCCGTACCCCATGTCCTTCATCGGACGCGCGGCAACGCCTGCGCTCGCGAGCGCATACGGAGAGGCGAGCTGTCGGCGGTTCACTGGTCGCGTCCTTCACCCGGAGAGATGGAGGACGACGGGGGCGACTCGGGTCGCCGACTACTCGCCGACGAGCTCCTTGCCTAACTCGCGCAGCCAGTTTCGACCGGCTTGCGTGGAGAGTGGCGAGGTGCCCGACAACTTTGCCATCTTCGCCATCACCTGGTCAACGCCGTGATCCCGGATGGCTACCAGGAGCGGCTCGGGGACCCGGGATCGGAACCCCTGCGCCACGACAGCCGCCTCTTGGCCGTTGGTGAACGAGACCTCGAGCACCCCGACGATCTGTTTCATCGTGTCGGGATCGACCTCGGGCATGACGATCTCGCCCGGCGCGACGGCCTTCTGTTTCTTCTCGGGGAGCGGACCGGTCAGCGCGCCATTGAGCTCGCGGATGTATCGCCCCGGGGCGAGGCCGTATTCGTTGCCCTCGACAAGGCGCACCATCTGCCGCTTCTGCTCCTGAGCCGGCTGCGCGGGCGCCTGAGGCTGCTGGGGCTGCTGGCCCTTGCCGAAGATCGACGCGAGCCCCTGCCAGGTCTCGGGGTTCATCGCAGCCTCGGCGATCTTCTCCCCGATGCCGCCACCGCCCTCCTCGTCGCCCGCGAACGCCTCCTTGATGGTGGCGTACTGCTTGGCCATCTCGAGCGGCGAGAGGTCTTTCTTGTCGCGGAGGTGCTTCACCTCGGCGCGCAGCTCGGCGTTGTCCTTCTCGAGCCGCCGGTTCTCGGCCTCCGACAGCTTCTGCTGCGTGTCGAACGAGCTCTTGGCCGCGGACAGCTGCGTCTCGTACGACGACTTCGCGAGGGCCAGCTGGCTCTCGTGCGTCGAGCGGAGCAGAGCGAGCTCGCGCTCGTGCGCGTTGCGGAGGTCTTGCTTGTCGCGATCGAAGCGCTCGCGCTCGCGCTTGAGATCCTCCGCCGCGTTCTCCTTGGTCATGCGGAGCTCGCGGTCGTGCTCGGTGCGCAGCGCGAGGATGCGGGCGCTGTCCTGGTCGATCAGCTTGTTCAGGAACTGATCCTTGAACGTGTCCTCGGCCGGCTTGTCCGGCTTGCGGTTCGCCAGCTCGCGCAGCTCCTTGCGAAGCTCGGCGTTCTCGCGCTCGGCGCGCGCGGCCTGATCGCGCAGGATCTGGATCAGCGGATCGTCTGCGCCGCGGGCGCTTCCCTGCGCGCGCTCGAGGCGATCCTCGGCGCGCTTCGTCTGCTCGGCCGCCATCTCGAGCGTCTTCATGACGAGCGACGGCGCCTCCCCCGCGGGCGCTGCCGGCGGCGGCACTGGATTGGATGCCGCGGGGATGATCGGATGCCCGGCGATCGGCACGGTCCGTTGTCCCGCGAACATCCAGCCCGAGCCGTTGGGCTTGCGCTCCTTGAACTTGAGCTCGTACACGCCGCCGCCGTACACGCGGGCGATGAACTCCTCGTCGATAGGCTTGGTCGGGTTCTCGTAGGTCTTGAGGAACCCGGCGCACTTCACGATCTTGCCACTGGTATCCGGCGCCTCGTCCGGCTCCTTGCGCGTGATGTGGACCTGGTAGCCGCCCTCGTTGCCGAACGCCTCGATCAGATCGCGGAGCGACTTGTTCTCCGCGTTCTCGAGCGCCTTGCGCACCTTCGAGTCGCCACGCTCGGCGACGGGGATGTAGTGCTTGGGCTTCTCGGCTTTCTTGGCCGGCTTCTCGGGATTCTCCTCCTCGACCGCGGGAGCGGGCGGGGGCGGCGGCGGCACCTCGGTCTCGACTTCGGCGGCGGTCTCGATGTCCGACATCACTTGCCTCCCTTGTCGCCGGCGGTGTCGGCGTCCTTGTCATCATCATCGTCGCCGTCGTCGTCCCCCTCGTCGCCGTCCTCCTCTTCGTCGTCGTCGGCCTCGCCCATGACCACGATCTCGGCGATGGCTTCCTGCGCGTCCGTGGCCATCTTCTCCCAGCGCTTGATCGCGAGGAGTTGGTCGGTCGCGGTGGCCGGCAGCATCGCCTTGAACTGCGCGATGATCGCTCGAGCTGCGATGATCGGCGCGGCGATCACGCCGGCCGTGTCCTCGCACAGCACGTCGTCGAGGCCGTCGACCACGTCCTGGACCGCGGCGTCGATCTCGGCCAGCTCCTTGATCACGTTCTGCTGGAACGGCCAGAGCGTGAACTTGATCAGGTTCACGAGATCAGTGGTGCTCGTCATCGCGTCGAGCTTCTTGATCGCTTCAGTGTTGGCTTTGAAGTCGGATTGCAGTTCTTCGAGGCTCACGGGGTCTCCTTGTTCACAGTGAAGTCAAAGATCACGTCCGCCATGTCCGCGAGCCCCAGCTCGCCGATGGTGGCGTCGAGGTTGTCGACGAGGTCTCCGTTGACGAGGCACACCGGCGTGTCGCCGCGCAGCGGAAGGTCCGACGCCTGCATCGCCTTGAGCAGCACGAAGGACAACGGATCCTCCGGTCGGAACTCCATACGGCGACCGTAGTCGCGTGGCTGCTTTTCGCGGAGGTCGGCGTTTGGCCGCGGGATGTGCACGGTCACGACGAGATCGATCGTCGCCGGCGGCACGTACGCCGCTGCCTCGTCCTCGCGCTGCCGGTGGAACCGCGCGAGCTTGCGGTCGTAGTCGAGGCGGATCCTGCGCGCCTCGCGCTTCGCGAGCGCCTCGCCGATCAGCGGCACCTTGCGCAGGAGGCCCTCCACCGGCGTCCACCGACTGCACTCGAGCACCGGGTGGGCGCCGAGGTTGGTCTCGATGCCCACGTCCGGGTAGCAGTAGTGGTGGATCTCCGGGTGAAACACGCGCCCGTGGTGCACGATCTCGCCGTCGGGGCCGCGCTCGGCGCCGGGCTGCTGCGCGTCGAGTTGGATGACCATCCGGTGGTAGTGCTTGCACGGTCCCGCGAGGCACAGCCGCGGTGGTTCGGGCGGCAGGTCGCGCCGCTCGGGCATCCCCTGCATACCGTCGGGCCCGAGCTTGAGGCCGACGGTCGGCTCGAAGTCGTCGATCATCTCGTTCTGCACGTCGCGTCGGCGCATGTCGGAGCATCTTGCCCACGTCGCGCGGCGCCGGGAGTGCCGATCCCTGGACAATCGACACTTCGGCGAGACTTTCGCGAGGTTTTTACGGCGTGTTTTGGGGCCATTTTCTGGGGTCTGTAGCCCAGGGCCTCTGGCCCAGGGGTTGCGTAGGCCCCTCCCCAGGGCACTCCCGGGCCCCTGGAAGGCCCTCCCGGGGCCCCGAATGGTGGTTTTCGGTCACTCCCGAACACCGCCTGACACCCCCTTTTGGTCGTTTTTCACCACTCCCGGGCCGACCTAGGGCCTAAGCCCTCGAATCGAGACCCAGGGAAAGCGACCTTGCCACTGGCAAGGTTCGAGCATTACCTCGATTCGCCCCGGCGATGGTCGCTGGGGGCTGACAGCCCGCCTTGAGCGGCTGGGAAGGATAGGTGGCCATGAGCCACGGAAGCACGATTGGGTGGCATGACGCCCTGCTCGCGGTCTGGAGGCCGCTGGAGGCACGGCTCGACGCGCTGGACAAGGCGCTCTGGCAGCGCGCGACGGCGCTCTCCGGTCTCGGAGACATGCGCAACGTGTGGCACAACGCCATGCTCGCGCTCGCCGACGGACGCCCGTGGCGCGATGTCGACTACACCGCGCTACGCCGCGCGATCCACATCGACGAGGTCCAGCGTCGGCGCGTGAGCGCACTGCGCCGCGCCTTGTGGAGCAAGCTCTACGACGCGTTCCGCGCCGATCGCCCCGTGGTGCCATGGGGTGACAGCTGGGAACGCGGGCGGATCGCGCCTGAATCCGACTGGATTGGCTCCCTAGGCTAGCGACGCGCGCCAGTTTCCACGTGTTCGCACGTGGGAGCGCACGTTTCGCCGCTACCTCGCAAGTCGCCGCGTGTGTGTTGCCTGCACGACAGGCACGCCGCGACGCTTTGACAACCGAATACCATCCCGCTTGCGCGTGTTCCGACCACGATCCGCCTTGGATCTGCCCTCGGAACCCTGCTCTCTACACGTGCGGCGCTCGTCCTGGCAGCGGACGGCGCCTCCAATCGAAAAATCCGGCCCACGGTGTCACGTGGGCGGCGTGTACGGAGACGCGAAGATCACGGGAAGGCCAGTGCAACGCATGTCAGAGATGCGCTGCGACGGTGCGCGCGAGCAGATCAGCTCGTCGCACGGTCGGAGTGCATCGCTCCATCTGTCAACGGCGCCTTGTTGCGCCAGAAAGGCCACGCCATGCCGCGTAAGAGCAAGAAAGCCACTGAAACCACCGTCGAGTCGTCGAGCGCGAGCGCGCCCAAGGTCGCCGCGACCGCTTCCCCGTCCACTCCGGCGCCGTCGAGCTCGTCGCCGATGAAGTTCACGATGCGCCGCAAGGATCTCGCGGCGCACGTGCGTCGCCTCGCGAGCATCGCCGACAAAAAGGCGACCCTGAAAGTGCTGTCGTTCATCGCCATGCGCGCATCGGCGCGCGGCGTGTTGCTCGCCGCGACCGATCTCGACGTGTACGGGATCGTCGAGGATTCCTGCGCGTCCGACCGCGGTTCCGCGGCGTGCACCGTCGAAAGCTACGGTGGCTTCGCGCTGCCGGCCAAGGATTTCGGCGATGTCCTGCGCAAGCTCCCCGACGGTATGGTCACCGTCGAGGTGACGGCGCCGTGCAGCGCACAGATCTCGTGCAACGGCGTGACCGTCACGCTGCTCGGCACCCCGGATCGCGATTTCCCGAAGCTGCCGATCGGCGGCGCTGACTCGTCCGAAGTCGCGACGGTGAACGCCGCGACGCTGCGCGAGATGTTCGGCGCGGTCGAGCACGCGGTCTGTCAGGATCAGACGCGCTTTCACCTCGCAGGCATCCTGTTCTGGTACCGCGGCACGGACGCGCGCATGGTCGCGACCGACGGCCACCGTCTCGCCAAGATCGAGCGGAACCTCGGACGCGATGGCGCGTTCTGCACGCAAGATGCGGGGCTGATCCTCCGCGAGAAGGCGTGCGACGCCATGCGCAAGCTCCTGGACAAGGGCGAGACGTGCGAGATCGGCATGGATCACGGGATGTTCCTCTGCCGTCGCACGGACGGCGGCGTGACGGTCTCGATCTTCAGCAAGCCAGTGGACGCGGCGTTCCCGCCCTACGAGCAAGTCATCCCGAAGGACAACCGCCGCCTCGTGACGGTGGACCGCGCGATGCTCTCCGGCGCGCTCGACCGCGCCAAGGATCTTTGCTCATCCGACCGCGGCGTGCGGCTGGAGATCGTTGGCACCGATCTCGCGGTCGTGACCGAGCACCCGGACAAGGGCACCGCGCGCGAGACCATCGGCGCTGATTTCGTCGGCAAGCTCTGCGACGGGTTCGCGATCGGCGTCTCGCCGAAGTACCTGCTCGATGCGCTGCGCGGGATCGAGCACGAGCGGATCACGATCGCATTCTCGCATCATGATGACCCACTCAAGGGGTACGAAAAGAAGAACGGCGAGTACACGAAGCGGTGCGAGCTTGACCCGATGCTCGTTCGCAGTGTCGACGACGCTGGCCACTACGCGCCGCTCGCCGCCCCGTATCTGTCGGTTGTGATGCCCATGCGCATGTGAGCGCTACTGCGGTCCGCGAGTGATACTCGTGTGGCTGCGTTGGTAGTTCACAAGGCCAGAACCCAAGGAGTCCGACCATGTTTCAGTTCAGGATCATCGCCGTTCGCGATGCTCGAATCGTCGAGGTGGGCACGCTTTCGGCGGACACCTGCCGATCGGCGCTCGCCGCTGCCATTGCGCTCGGATGGGACGTCAACCACGAGCGGATGCGCGCGTGCCCGGTCGATCCCGACGCGTACAACAACGATCGCATCATCTCGGCGTACACCGGCGGTGCAGCGTGAGAGCGCTCGCGCTCGCGTTCATGCTCGCGGCGTGCGTCGAGCCTGTCGAGACGCCGCCCGACGCGCCGATCGATGACACCTCGGTGTGCTGCGCGCTCGTGCCCGACGACGCCGCCGCCCGCGCGTGCTTCCTCGCCGAACCGGGCACGCCGCCGTCCGGCACGTGCGGCGCGTTCGTGTGCCCGTTCGAGGGCGAAGTCCACCGCATCAACTTCTGCGTTCCCTAGGAGGTCACCATGTCCACGTTCACCCCGATCAACGCGGTCGCTGATGCGGTCGCGGCTCGCAAGCTTCGCCAAGCGTTCTACACGCCACTCGCTCTCGTCGACAAGCTCGCCGAGTGGGCGGACATCAGCGAGGAAACGCGCGTGCTCGAACCGAGCGCAGGCGATGGGCGCCTCGTGCACGCGCTCCGCAAGCGCGCCGGTCGCGTCGATGCGTGCGAGATCGACACGGCGCTCCACGCGCGGATCGAGTCCGCCGGTGGCACGATCGTCGGGTCGGACTTCCTCGCGTTCGATCCCATGGCGCCGCTTCGCGATTGCTCCACGCAGTACGACGCGATCGTGATGAATCCGCCGTTTCGCGGGCGCACGTGGGCGAAGCACGTGGAGCACGCGTGGCACATGCTCGCGCCGGGCGGCACGATCCTGTCCGTGGTGCCCGCGATGGCGGTGCAGGATCTCGCGGACTGCCGCCTCAAGCTCCCCGAGTGCAACCGCGCGACCTACGAGGAACTGGACTCGGGGCTGTTCGCCGAGTACGGCACGAACGTGCGCGTTGGCGTGCTCGAAATCGTGCGGTTCCGCGATGTCGAGTGCTGCGGGTTCAGGAACGGCGCGACGAGCAACGCCGTGCTGACGATCCAGAACGATCGCGAGCTGCTCACCGCGTGGGTCCGCGACAACGCGAGCGGCAAGCGCCGCGCGCTGCGCGAGATCGCCACCGGGGGCGGCTCGACGTACGGGATCGACTGGCAAGAGGTGACCGAGCACCTCGCGGAGTACCGATGAAGCCGCGCGTTTTTTTCTCCGCCGTCCTCGCCGCCGCCGAGCGGCACGGTCTCGACGACAACGCCGAGCATGAGGTCGGCGATCTTCAACAGTTTGCCCGTGCACTCTGGGATGCGCTGACACCGGCTGCACGCGCGCGCATCATGACCGATGACACATGGACTGAGTTTCTCGCCAACTGGGGACCCCAGTAAACACAACACAACACAACCCGCCGCCATGCGCGGCACGAAAGGATCTGCCATGACTGCCGACCCGACCAACCCCGCCACGTATCTCTCCGACATCCCGCTCTCCACCGCGCGCGCTGCGCACTCCGGGACGAGCTTCGTGCCCGAGAAGCGCGGCGATCAGGAGTGCCAGAGCTACGCGAACACCCTCGCGCACGACTACGCGAACCTCGCGAAGTACGCCACGACCGACGAGAAGCGCGCCTCGCTCGACGAGGAATTTCGCACGTACCGCGCGGGCTACCGCTCGCGCTACATCGCGATGCTCTCCGCGAAGTCGCGCGTGATGTCGACCATGATCACCGGCGGCTCGAACTTTCCGACGCGTCGCAACGCCAAGCGCGGCAGCACCGCGGACAATCGAACCGACGAGCTACTCGCGTTCCGCGAGCGCGCGCTCGCTGCGATCACCAAGGTGCTCCGGCCCGAGCTCCGCCCGGTCATGGCGGGCGACGATGACGCGGTCGAGCGCCTGGAGGCGAAGATCGCCAAGGCCGAGAAGTTCCAGGAGCAGGCCAAGGCGCTCAACGCGTGCATCCGCAAGCATGCCAAGGCCGGCCCCGACGCGCAGGTCAAGGCGCTCGTCGAGACCTACGGGATCAGCGAGGAGAAGGCGCGCGAGTGGATCAAGCCCGATTTCTGCGGGCGCATCGGGATCCCGTCCTACGAGCTACAGAACAACAACGCGAACATCCGCCGCATGAAGGAGCGGCTCGCGCAGATCAGCGCGGCCAAGGCCGCGCCGGTGGTCGAGACCACGTCGGACACGAGCGCGATCAGGTTCGAGGACAACCCCGGCGACAACCGCGTGCGGCTGTTCTTTCCGGGCAAGCCCGACGCGGCGATCCGTACGCGCCTCAAGAGCGCGGGGTTCCGGTGGACGCCGTCCCTGGGCTGCTGGCAGGCGTACCGCAACAACCGCACGATCGATCTCGCCAAGCGCGAGGCCGGCATCGTCGAAGTGCGTCCGGCCGGCGTCGAGGTCGTCAGCGAGCCCGTGATCGGGGAGGTGGTGTGATGGTGAAGATCAGCAACAAGCTCCGCACGCAGGTGTTCGCGTCGCTGCAAAGGCATGTGGATCGCGGCGAGCTTCCCGCGCGTGCCACGGACGGTGACATGGAGATCATCAACCGGGCGCGAGAGTGCCTCGGACGTGCGTTCTACACGTGGGACAAAAAGCTCGTGCGCCTCGTGCGCGAGTTTCTCGATGACGCCAAGGTCTGCTGTGCCGACTGCGGGGGCTCCGACGTGTCCTACGCGATCTGGTACCGGCCCAATGACGACCAAAACGGCGACGTGTTCGGGTCCTGGAACTCCGGGGACAACACGTTCTGCGACGACTGCGACGACTGCACGAACCTGATCGACCGCGACGGCGACCGCGAGCTGTTCGTCGCCGCGCGACAGAAGTGGATCGCGGACCACCCGATCGAGTAGACTCTCAACCGCCGCCATGTCGCGGCAGAAAGCGAGGTCGCCATGGCGCGCGACTACAAGAACCGTCCGATCCGTTGCCCGAAGTGCCGCTCGCACGTTCATCAGTGCGTGAGCGGCGACGAGGGGTGCCTGCACTGCAACCGGTGCGATTTCACGTGGCTTCAGTGCTCCGACGGCTGCCCCGGCTGGGCGGTGTTCGAGTCCGACAAGTACGGGACCGAGATCGAGCGCTGCGACGACTGTTTCGCGGAGTTCGGCTCGAAGGTCACCGATGACACGTTCCGCGTGTGGCCGGAGGCGCTGGTCGAGCTCGCCGCCGAGGTCTCCGGCCCCGGCGTTCACCGGGTGACCGCCATCGGCCGCGCCATGCAGGTGCCCACATTCGTCGAGGACGACTTTGGATATAGCCTCGTGGTGCCGGTGGTCGAGCACGCCGCGCCCGTGGGGGTGCCGTGCTGAGCCCCGCCGACTACCACGCGCTTGCCGCTGGCACGCAGGTGTTCGCGATCGACGATCGGCAGCGCGTGATCCGCGGTGTCACGGGCGCGAAGTACGGTGCGTTCGTGACCGTCGAGACCAAGCTCCGGCCGGGCGTGACCCGTCGTCGCCTGTTTCACGCGATGTTCGTGGGGCGCGACTGGTGGCGCGACCTGGAGACGCTGCCGTGAGGGCGTACTGCGGGCAAACACGCTCGCAATCGCTCTCCAACCGCCTCGCCGCCGCGCGCATCGGCGAGTGCACCGTGCGCGGCGAGCTGCTCTCGCGCATGCGCGCTCCGTGGTTCTACGACAACGGCGCGTTCCGCGACTGGAAGGACGGTCGCGAGTTCAACAGCCTGCGGTTCGAGCGCGACATGCGCCGGATCCGGTACTCGACGGGCGAAGACGGCTCGCCGGACTTCGTCGTGGTGCCCGACCTGGTCGCTCGCGGGCCCGAGTCGCTCGCGTTCACGGCCGAGTGGCGCTGGAACGTCGAAGCGCTGCCCGCGTACCTCGCGGTCCAGAACGGCATGACCGAGCGTCACGTCGCGCGCTTCCTCGATGACGCCGATCCCGAGCTGCCCTACGCGGGGCTGTTCGTGGGCGGCACGCTGGAGTGGAAGCTCGAGACGAGCGCCGCCTGGATGAAGCTCGCGCACGCGCGGGGCATGCGTTGTCACGTCGGGCGCGTCGGTCCACCGGACCGCGTCCTGTGGGCGCACGACATCGGCGCGGACTCGATCGACTCGTGCCTTCCGATCATGCACGCCAAACACCTCGAAAACTTCCTCGCCGCACTGTCCGTGTGCGGCGGGTCCAACTAGGAGAGATGCCATGTCCAAGATGTTCAAGATCACCAAGCCCAGCACCGACGAGGATATCCTCGGAGGGCCCGTCACTGAAGGCAACGCGTACATCGCGGCGTACCCGGTTCCGCTCGACGGCCGGAAGCATCCGCGCGATCTCGACGTGTTCGAGAGCACGATGTGCCAGTACAGCCTCAGCGGCTCAAAGGGCACGCGTCTCGAGGACCGCAACGACTAACCCAGCTAGGAGACATGCCATGCAGCAACTTCCCAAGATCGGCGCACGCGTGATCGTGCGCATCCCCGAGTCTCGTCACGACACGTACGCGTCGGGCGCGGTCGAGGCCCTCAACCACCTGTCCGGCGTCGTCGAGGGCACCAAGGGCGGCTCGGAGCCCCAGGCGCTCGTCACGTTCGACGCGCCCGCGCCCACGTGGTGGCGCGATCAGAGCCCGCCCAAGAGCTGGTGGTTCTGCCCCGACGAGCTGGAAAGCGTGATTACCGCCGACACGATCACCGACGAGCAGATGCTCCAATGCGAGCCGTCTGAGTACGAGTGCGAGACCTGTCTAGGTCACAAGCGAATCCGCGACGGAGCGACTGGCGATCTTCGCCGTTGTCTCGATTGCGGTGGATCCGGATGGCGACCGGACGCCCGCGCCCGCTGCGCCGAGATCCTCAACGCCCGAGGTGGCAAGTGATCACCGACGGCAACCAGCGCATGACGCACGGCCGGCAGACGTGGCGCGCCAAGGGCGAGCTCATTCGCACCGCCGAGTACGAGGTCGAGCTGATCGACGGCGCCGAGGCCGCCGCGTTCGTGCGCGAGCACCACTACGAGGGCGAGACCTCGCCGCCGGCGCATCCGTTCGGGCTGCACCACCGCGGCGAGCGCGTCGGCGTGGCGATCTTCGGACCGCTCGCCTCCCAGAACGCCCACCGCAAGGTGTTCCCGACCCTGCGCGACGACGAGGGCGTGACCCTCGGGCGCCTCGTGCTGGTCGAGAGCGTGCCGTTCAACGCCGAATCGTTCTTCATCGCGCGCGCGTTCGAGCTGCTCGCCGCGCGTGGCGTGGTCGGCGTGGACAGCTGCGCGGACCCGGTCGAGCGCGTGGTCAACGGCCAGCTCGTCAAGCGCGGTCACATCGGCCAGGTGTACCAGGCGACCAACGGGCGCTACGTCGGCAAGACCGATCCGGCGACGCACTACCTGCTGCCCGGCGGCACGACGTTCTCGAAGCGTGCGCGCAGCAAGATCGAGCAACGCGAACGCGGCTACGAGCGCGCGGTCTCCAAGCTCGTGGCGGTCGGCGCGCCGCCGCTCGATCCCGACGAGGACTCCCTCGCGTGGATGGGGCGCGTGCGCACGACCATCCTGCGCAAGTACCGCCATCCCGGCAACCACCGCTACGTGTGGAGCTTGAACAAGCGGCGCCGCCGCGAAGTGCTCGAGCACCACCCGCAACTCCCCTACCCCAAGCTGGAGGCAGCATGATCACCGTCGACTGTCGCTCGTGTGTGCTCTTGCCCGATTCCTACGAAGTCGGCCCCGATGGCGTGTGCGTCACGTGCCACGGCGCAAAGCGGGAGACCATCACAGAGTGCGACGGATGCGGTGAGCGGGAGGCGATCGACGGCACGCCCATCCCCGAGCCGATCGGTCTCGCGAAGTACCTCGTGACGTTCCACGACGGCGGCTCGATGTACTGCGTGTACTGCAACGACTGCCGCGACCTCGCCAAGATGGACTGGAACGGCGAGACGAAGTTGATCGAGGCGGCGTGACGCAGCTATCGCTCGCGCTTTTGATCGACGACCGGCCGCGCGAGCTACGTCCGTTCTGGCGTTACTACGGCGGCAAGTGGCGCGCGGCGCCTCTCTATCCTGCGCCGAAGTACGGCACCGTGATCGAGCCGTTCGCTGGCGCCGCGGGCTACTCGCTGCGCCGCGCTTACGATCGCGAGGTGATCCTGGTCGAGAAGTATTCGACCGTCGCATCGATCTGGCGCTGGCTGATCGCCGCGGATCCCGCGATGATTCGCGAGATCCCCGAGGTCGACAATGTCGACGACTTGCCCGCGTGGGTCCCCGATCCGGCGCGTGCGCTGATCGGATTCATGATGAATGCCGCGAGCTCTACGCCACGCCGGTCGCTGTCCAAGGCGCGCCGCCAGGTGCGTGCCCTCAATCGACAGTTCGAGGGATGGACGCCGTCGATGCGCGCCCGCGTCGCCTCTCAGGTGACGCTGATCCGGCACTGGAAGGTGATCGAAGGCGACTACTCGCTCGCCCCAGATGTCGAGGCCACGTGGTTCATCGATCCGCCCTACGTCGAGGCTGGTCGCCACTACGTGCACGGCTGCCGCGGGATCGACTACGCGCGACTCGCACAGTGGTGCCTGTCGCGTCGCGGACAGGTGATCGTGTGCGAGGCCAATGACGCCTCCTGGCTTCCCTTCCGACCGTTTCACTCCACCACATCGGCAATGAACGCCACCACCAGCACCGAGGTCATCTGGCCCCGAGGCGACCCATGAAAGACCCGCCACCCGGAGTGACCCTCCTCCAACGTCTGACCATCAAGCTCTCTCGTTCGGCAATTCGCCGTTTCATGCGCCTCCATGGCGAGGCAGAAAGAATCCCCCGTGACCAATCTCGACCAGTATCTCCGAATCATCAACCTGCGCACCCACCTCGCGCTCGAGCTGCTCAAAAAGTGCGGAAGCGAGGATCAGATCGCTCGGTTCGCGCGCGGCGCGCTGCCCGTCGATGAGCTCCTCACGATGGCGCGCGCCGAGCTGTTCGCGCCGTTCGGCGGCATGGACCTGAAGCGGTTCGCCAAGTCGCGCGAGATGGTGTCGCTCCACCGGCGCATCGCGCACAGCAAGGACTGCCCCGAGCTCGGGCGCGACGACTCCGAGATCCACGAGATCGACCTGCCCGCGCTGGTGCAGACTCCGGCCGAGCAAAAGCACCTCGACATGCTCGTGGCGCACGCGACCACCGCCGCACGCCACGAGTTCCTGCAAACGAAGTTCTTGCTCGACCCCAGCGCCGGCGACGCGCTCCTGATCGAAACGCGCACGTACCGCGCGACCTGCGCGGCATGCCGAGCTCACGCGAGCTGCACGGCGGCCAAGGTCTCCATCCGGTGGGCCGAGCACACGCTCGTCCGGGAGTGGCTGCTGTGAAGAAAACGGACCTCATCAAGGACACGGCGAATTTCGTGCGCTGGCACCTCGGCGCAAACCGCAACCCGCGCACCTCGTCCGTGTTCGCGCCGCACACCGGCCAGGACTGGCCCGCGTGGTGCGCGTTCGTGCACCTCATGCGGTGCTGGACGCACGGTGGCGCGGGTGACGCGCTCAACGCGATGCACTCGACGCTCTTGTGCGCGCAATCGACCGAGGCCGTCTTGCGCACGTTCGTGCAGGTCATTCCTGCCGTGGGCGACTGGAGTCACGTCGCGCAGATCTGGCCGGTAATCGCGAGCGGCATCGTCATTCGCGGGACCGACCGGTCCGCGCGCGAGCTGTGCGCCGTCGAGCGCAATTGCGACTACGACGACAAGGACCGACCGATCCCCGGCACCGATCGCTGTCAGCTTCATGGCTGGCGGCCGACCCGCAATCTCGAGCTCGTCAAGTAACGTCACCCCCACCTGAAAGGATGCAAGCCATGCAGCTTCGCCAACACCACGTCCGTCTTGATACGGAAGATCTGTGCACCTGCTCCAACGAGGAGATCGAGACCGATTGCTTCGCCGGCGGCGGCGGAGCCGGTCACGGGTTCACGCTCGCGCTCGGTCGCTCGCCCAAGGCTGCCGTCAACCACGACGAGGAAGCGCTCGCGATGTACGCCGCGAACCACCCCGAGGCCGAGATCCACCACGAGGACATCCGCGACGTGGACCCGCGCACCGTGGCGCGCTGCCCGAGGTGCAGCGGCATGCGCGTGATCGGCGCGGCGTGGTTCTCGCCCGACTGCAAGGAGCACAGCAAGGCCAAGAACGGCGCGCTCGTCCGCTCCAAGGAGATCCGGTGCCTGCCGTGGCAGATCGTCACCTGGGCGCGCACCGTCCGGCCGCGCGTGATCTTCGTCGAGAACGTCGAGGAGATGCTCAAGTGGGGCCCGCTGTCCAAGCTCGGGCGCATCATCAAGCGCAAGCAGGGGCAGGAGTTCGCGCGGTGGATCGAGACGATGCGCCACCTCGGCTACAAGGCTGAGTTCCGCATCCTGCGCGCGTGCGACTACGGCGCGCCGACCTCGCGCAAGCGGCTGTACGTGATCTTCCGCTGCGACGGCCAGCCCATCGTGTGGCCCGAGCCCACGCACGGACCGGGCCGCGCGCACCCGTACCGCACCGCGGCCGAGTGCATCAGCTTCGACCTGGCGTGCCCGTCGATCTTCCTCACGAAGGAAGGCGCCAAGCAATGGCAGATCGATCACAACCTCGACGCGCCGCCCAAGCGCCCGCTCGCGGACAAGACCATGAAGCGGATCGCGCGCGGCCTGCGCAAGTACGTGCTCGAGGCCAAACGTCCGTTCATCGTGCCGGTGTCGCACGGCGAGAAGCGCCCCGACGAACAGCCGCGCGTGTACGACGTGCTCGATCCGATGCGCACCGTCACCGGCGCCCACCGCGGCGAGCTCGCCGTGGTGCAGCCGTACCTCGCGAGCTACTACGGAGAGAGCGACGCCGGCGGCAACGTCCGCGCGCACGGCCCCGAGGATCCGCTCGCGACGCAGACCACCGCCAACCGGTTCGCGCTCGTCGCGCCGACTCTGATCCAAACCGGGTACGGCGAGCGGAAGGGCCAGGATCCGCGGTGCCTGGACCTCCACAAGTCGCTCGGCACCGTGGTGTCGTGCGCGCAGCGGCACGCCCTGGTGACCGCGTTCCTCGCCAAGCACTTCGGCGACCGCGCGACCGGCGGCTGGGCCGGTGGCGCCGACCTCGGCAAGGGGTTCGGGGCGGTCACATGCAAGGACCACCACTCGCTCGTGACCACGAACCTCGTCAAGATGCGCGGCACGAGCGACGCGCACATGGACGCGTCGTCGATGTCGGTCGAGGAGCAGGTGCCCACCGTGTCCGCGGGCGGCAACCACGTCGGCGAGGTCCGCGCGTTCCTCACGCGCTACAACGGCCAGTCCGTCGGACAGGCGCTCGACGCCCCCACGTCCACCATCGAGACCCACGATCGCCTGGGGATCGTCATGGTCGACGGCACCGAGTACCAGATCGTCGACATCGGGATGCGCATGCTCACGCCGCGCGAGCTCGCGCGAGCGCAGGGCCTGCCCGACTCGTGGGTGCTCGATCCCGAGGTCGTCAAGGTCGTGCAGCGCGGGCGCAAGCGTAAGAAGCTCGTGACGGTGCGCTACCGCCTGTCGACCAAGGCGCAGGTGCGCATGATCGGGAACAGCGTGTGTCCCGACATGGGCGCCGCGCTGATCCGCGCGAACTACGCTCCCGCCACGTACGAAGTCCGCACGTTCGCCGCGGCGTGATCTTGCCACTGGCAAGAAAGCCTGCGATAAGGAGTGCCCGTGTCCGAGCCGCCCAGATTTCTGAGCGACGAGGAGCGGCGGTTGCTACGCGAGGTGGATGGTCTGTCCGACGAGCAGATCGAAGCCGAGGAGCGGGCATGCCGCGAGTCCTACATCCCCAACCCGCAATACCGAGTCCGCACCGACCGGCGCTCGATCAATAAGTACGAGCGCCACCGAAAACGCCTCACCAAGGAGATCGAGATGACCACGACCCACGTTTCTTCCGGCCGCACCGTCCCCCTGAACAAGCTCCGCCTCGACGCGCCCATCGTCGGCGGCGGACTCTGGACCAACATCCGCGAGTTCTCCGGCCTCGACACCAAGGCCATCGAGGAGCTCGGCAAGCGGATCAAGACCAACGGCATCACGGCGCCGCTGCTCGTGCAGCAGGTGCGCCTCGACGGCGAGATCTCGAACCTCGTGCTCGACGGTCAGCGCCGGTTCCTCGGCGCGCAGGAAGTCCTCCGCGCCTCCGACGAGATCCCGGTGGTCGACCTGTCCGACGAGGTGATCGAGGAACTCACGCCCGAGATCGCCGACACCCTCACGCTGAAGGCGCTCACGACGATCGACCGCGAGGAGCTCACCACGTACGAGCTGATGACCGTCGCCGAGAAGATGAAGGCGCGCGGCAAGACGCTCGAGTACATCGGCAAGGCGATCGGTCGCGACCCCGGCACGGTGAGCAAGTTCCTGACGGCCCGCAAGACCGCGACGCCCAAGCTGATGCTGATGTGGCGCAAGGGCGAGATCACCGACGAGCAGTTCAAGGATCTGGCGGCGGTCAAGAACGCCGAAGAGCAGACCTCGGCTGCGAAGGAGATCGCCGAGACGCGCAAGAGCGGCGACAAGACCGAGGCGCGCATCAAGGCCAAGGAGATCAAGGAGCGCCACGCGGCGCCCAAGCCGGCCAAGGCCGACGATCCCAAGGTCACCATCAACAAGGGCAAGCCGACGATGCTGCCGCCCGAGAAGCGCGAACAGGTCGACATGTTCGCGGACAAGACCGAGAAGCCGGAGGCGCCGCCCAAGCCGACCTCGCCGCTCGTGCTGCGCGAGCTCCTCTCGCTCGCGGACAAGAAGCCGCCGACCTCGGAGACCGTGAAGGGCATCATGCTCGGCGTGAAGTACGCGCTCGCGCTGATCGAGCCGTCCGCGTTCGGCAAGGCGTGGGACCAGTACGTCGCGCGCATCGAGGGCAAGCCGGCCAAGGCGCCCAAGGCCAAGAAGCTGAAGGCGGCAGCCAAGAAGTCCAAGCCGGCCAAGGCCAAGAGCAAGCCGGCAAAGAAGGCCGGCAAGAAGTCGCGCAAGTAGCTCGCCGTCAGGCTGTCGTCGTACGCTCGGGCATGAGCTTTATCGTGCCCGAGATGCTTCGATGTACGCGGTGCCAGCGCTGGTGGAGCAACGCTCCCATGCTGGTCGGCGCGAGCCCCTTCCACACGTTCGTCACGCAGACACCCGCGGACGGTCACCCCGGTACGCGCGTGGGCCTCGCGACGAACGAAGATCCTCACCCCGTCTGTCCGTGCGGCGGCGATCTCGAGGTCGCCGACATGCTCACGCATCGCGCCGCGCTTCCCGTGTCCGCCAACGATCCCGCCGACGAGGCGCGCCTCGCGCGGCAACGCGCCGCCGAGGCCGAAGCGAAGGCCAAGAAGAAAGCCGCCGAGGAGGCGGCTCGTCCACCCACGCTCCCGATCGCGCCCTAGCGGCGCAGAAAGGCCCCGAGATGTCCCCGATTATCCCCCAGCCCCCGACCTCCGATCGCAAGCTCGAGCTCTACCGCCCCACGGTGGTCTCCCACTACCGGCCCGAGATGGCGCCGCCCGAGGTCGCGTGTTTCTCCAAGTCGCCGACCAAGCCGCGGCGGTTCATGGAGTTCATCGCGCGCTCCCCGCTGAACCCGTATCTCGTGCCGTCGCTGCCGTTCCCGCCCGTGTCGACGGCGCAGCTCGCCACCGCGCACACCGACGCGTACATCCAGAGCTTTCTCACGGGCCTGTCGGCCGAGCTCGGTGCGACGCGCCCCGACGGCAGCGGCATCCCGTGGACGGAGACGTTCGCGCGGAGCGTGATGTTCACGAACGGCTCGCTGATCTCGGCGACGCGCGCGGCGCTGCGCGAGCCCCAGTTCATTCACCTCTCGCCGACCTCGGGGTTTCACCACGCGACGCCGGGCGAGGGGCAGGGGTTCTGCACGTTCTCCGGGCAGGTGATCGCGGCGATCGATGCGTGGCGCACGTATCGGGCGCGCACGGTGTGGATCGATCTCGACGGCCACTACGGCAACTCGATCGAGGACACCCGCTCGTTCGCGCCCGAGCTCGAGGAGGCGATCCCGCGCGACTGCAACATCAACCCCGCCGGCGCGCGCGGTCAGTACATCCGCGACCTGGGGCGCTCGCTGCTCGCGATCCACCGGCGCGTGATCGCCGGCGAGCTCAACTGCATCTGCGTCGCGCTCGGCGCGGACTCGCACGAGTGGGACAGCCTCGGCGGCAACCAGCTCGATACCGAGTCGTGGCTCGCCGCGGTCGACCTCGTGTTCAGCTTCATCCGCGACTGGTCGGAACAGCGCGGCAAGCCGGTCCCGGTCGTGCTCTCGCTGTTCGGCGGGTACCGCGACGATCACCCCGAGAGCGTGCTCGGCCTGCACGCGATGGGCGTGGCGCGCTCCTTGGTGTGGCTTGCGAATGCGACGGAGCTCGGCGCATATTCTGCCGAGGTTCGTGACCCCTCACGATAGGAGACCGAGATGCCCAAGTACAAAGACCTGATCGCCGAGTTCGAGTACGCCTACGCCCGTCACGTGAAGACCGAGCGAGCGCTCGAGTTCAAGTGGACGATTCGGCGCGCCACCGAGGACGCCGGGCGGCTGTTCACCGAGTACAAGCCGGCCCTGATCGCTCGCCTGCGCCCGGCCGGCTACGGCATCCAGAACGATGGTTCGCACTTCCACATTCGCATGGGCATGGACCTCATGCACGAGCCGTACGACTTCGACGTGAAGCTTGGCCAGCTTCGCGCTGTCGAGCTCGAGAAGCTGGCCGCGCTGAAGGCGCAGATCGAGCTCTGGGAGGGTGGCTTCCGCAACGACCTCCCTACGCAGGCCGAGCTCGACGAGCTGTGAACGACGACGAGCGATTCGCGGCGACGTTCTGGCTGATCATCTTCGCCATGCTGATCATGTGGTGGCTCGTCGTCGCGAAGCTTGCGCAGCTCGTCCTGAACCACGGGTGAGATCCCGGCTGCCGGTCGGGGCTTGTCGGGTGTCACACGGATCGGCGAACCTGCCCTGACCATGACGGCTATCAAAGACCTGTTCGGATCCGAGCGAGGGCTGCTCGGGCTGATGCTGATCGTCTGCTGCACCGTGCTCGCCGCCCTCGGCAATGTCACGTTCGACGACTGGCAGAACTACACCAAGTGGGTGTTTCTGATCTACGTCGGGGGCAAGACCGTCACGGGCGCCGTCCAGATCGCGAAGGGCACCAGCAAGGACCCGATGGAGATGTCCGACGCCGAGCTCGCCGAGACCAAGGCCAAGGCCGCCACGTACATGAAGAAGATGTACGGGATCGACTTCGAGCAGATGATGAAGGACAGCGCGGAACACTCGGCGAAGCACGAGGAACGCATGGCGCAGCTCAACGCCGAGATCGAGGCCGCAAAGACGGCGTCCGGCGTCATTGTCACCCCCGAACCACCGAAGGCAGCGTGATCCGATGCCGCACGCACACAACTGCACCTGCACCTCGTGCCGCCCGCGTCGACACCTTCACGATCTCATGCCGGCACTGATCCTCCACAGCCTCCTGTTCGCGTGTCTGCTCCTCGGCGCCGCGTGCAACAAGGACCAGCGCGTCAACACCATCCACGCGTCGATCGTCGCACTCGACGCCGCGCGCGACGGGTTCGTGCAGTGGGATCACGATCACCAGATGTCGATCGTGGACGCCGCGACCTCGCGCGAGGAGGGTGCCGCGAAACTCGCCGCCTACCGCAAGAAGCGCCAGGACGTGCTCGACGGGTTCCAGATCGCGTACCGCGCGCTCGCGCTCGCGGCGACGCAGACCGACGACCCGAGTCTCAAGGCCGCGCTCGATGAAGCGGGTAAGCTCTTGCTGTTGATCACGCAGCTACGAGGAGGGTGACCATGTCCGCGATCGAGAAGCGACTGACCAGCGCCGCGTTCGAGGCGCTCGAGATCATCGGCGCGCTGGCCGGCAAGTTCGGCGGCGAGAGTGGGCGCCACGCCCAGAAGGCACTCTCCGCGATCGGCGCGATCGTGGGCAGCATCAAGGCCGGGTTCGATCGCAAGATCGATCCCAAGGAAGTCCTCGCCCAGATCGAGGCCAGCCTCGAGCAGCTCGAGAAGGACATCGCGCAGAACGATGCCTCGGCGGATGCCGCGCTCGATGCGAAGTTCAAGGCTGCCGAGGCAGCGACCGCGCCACACTCCCTCGACAGTCTCATGCAGGCAGCGGAGTTGCAGATCGTGGGCAGCATCAAGGCCGGGTTCGATCGCAAGATCGATCCCAAGGAAGTCCTCGCCCAGATCGAGGCCAGCCTCGAGCAGCTCGAGAAGGACATCGCGCAGAACGATGCCTCGGCGGATGCCGCGCTCGATGCGAAGTTCAAGGCTGCCGAGGCAGCGACCGCGCCACACTCCCTCGACAGTCTCATGCAGGCAGCGGAGTTGCAG
>CAZZDD010000003.1:0-71867 GCA_964652185.1 uncultured Candidatus Peribacteria bacterium
CGGTGAGCTCGGCGAGAACCGGCGCGGTGTCCTGCTGGATCTCGGCGGTTACGGGCGTGTCGGCCCCGCCGCCAGCGTCTCCATCCCACCATTGGCCGAATTCCGCAATGACGGTGTCGCCCGTCTCGCTGGCCTCGATCCACTCGTGAAATTCGTAGATGGTGGTCATTTAGGTGGCAATCGTCCCCGTCGCGGCCCGCAACAATGCTCCGCCGCCTGCGGTGTTATTAATGTTGAAGTCGCCGGACGCAGCGTCGACCCAAGGGGTCGCCGACAGCGTAATCGACCCGACTCCCGTCGACCCCGTGATCTCTCCCGACGAGTTAGAGTAGAAGGCGTTCTTCCAGAGCTGGTTTGAAACTGCGGCAAAGATACTGATCCCCCAGCCACCGTAGTTGTTGCCGATCACGTTTCGAGCGATGAAGGCACCTTCCGCGTTGCTATCGCAAGAGATTCCATCGCCGTTGTTGTTGTAGATGTGATTGCGGAGAATATGCGCAGTCGTTCCCGCCACGCGAGCAGCGATCCCATCCCCCGCGTTGCCATAGATCAGATTCTCGTACAAGTCCCAAGTAGGGCCGCTTGAACCGCTCGTCTGGATGATCCCGCCGCCGCCGTTCCCGTGTACGCGGCACCGCCTCAGAATCATTTGCCCGCCAGTGCCGATCGATACGCCGTGCGAAGTGCAGGCGGTAATGATGCAATCGAGAAACTTAACCCCTGGAGTTCCGCCGGTCCCCGGGTTAAATGCTGTCAAAAGCTGATTCGTGGCATCCCCGAAGATGCAGTCGATCGCCGTGGGGATGCTTCCACCGAAGGTATTCGACAGAGCCGCTGCGGCCGTCTTTGTTCCGTTCGTGTTGGTGAATTTCAGATTCTCCAGGCTCCAATTGCCAGCAGCAGTTCGGAAGGAATAGGTATTGGCCGATTGATTGATCACTCGCTTTGATCCGGCCAAGCCGCGGATTATTAGATTGGTGACTCCTACGTCAATGCCGGACGACGACAACGATTGATCGGTCTCAGTCTCCAAGATTAGGCCGCCTGAGATGGCATTCGTCGTGCCAAAGAGGAAACGGCTGGTAGAATTGTTGAAGGTAGCACGCTTGCCGCCAATGGCCCAATTCCGCCCACTCTCCGTATTCGAGAACGTGTTGTCGCAGGTGACTTGGGTTCCACTATCAACACTTGCGATAATTGAAAATTGCCGGCCGGAAGATGATCCGATCCAGAGCAAGTCGCCTGGATTGACGCCAGTCGTGGTGATGCCTGTGACCACTGCTGACGACGCGGTGGTGCTCGCCCCGGTTCCGCTCACAGGCGTTCCCGGGCCGATGCCAGACGCCGCGGAGTCGTCACCCGTGCTGGAATTAAACAGGACCGGCCCGTTTGGCGTTGTCACGATCGCACCTTAGATGGGCTGAGGGTTCACGGCGAAAGCGAGCAAGCTGTTTACGTTGGCGTTGCTGCTGGCCTCATAGTTCGCAGCCAGCTCATCACAACGATTTATCATGTTGCTAGCAGTAGCCTCGCTCATCGTCGGCGGACCATAGTTGCTGGCCATTAGGATCGTGTTGTAGTAGGCCAGCCCAGTGCGGTTGGCGTCAGCGAATGAACCCGCGGCGGACAGAAGCCAATTCTGGAATTCGACGACGCGGCTCATCACCGCCTGCACCTTTGCGCCCGTGCCGGCGGGGCGTCCATCGCCGGGCGATCCGTCGTCGACTTCCTCTGTCGTGTTGGGGAACTCGTTATTGACGCCGAGAAACCAAATCTTCTCGGTCAGGAAGGCGAAAGCGTAGGCGTCGATTACCTCGGTCGCCGCGCGGCGAATATCGGCCTCCATGATCGCGATTTTCTCCGTCGCACTTCCGGCGAGCCCTGCCCACCGGTCACGTGCTGCATCACAGAGATAGTAAGAGCGAGCCAGCCGATCGGCGGCGATTCTCGCCCGCTCGTTGCTGAATTTGATCGCAGTGGGGTCGGTGATGGTCACTACTTACACTCCGCACAAGAGTTGCATTCGACGTAGATAACGCACGCCGTGAATATCGCGTTTGCAGGAGAGTTGGCAATCACTTCTCCGCACGTCTTGCAAACGGTTTTGTTGTCCGTGTCAACCATCGTTACTCGGGCACAGTGGCCAGCTCCTTAATGTCTGCGAGTCGTTGCTTCAGTTCCGCAATCACCGCGTCTTTCGCCAGCCCCGCCGCCTTGCATTCGGCCAGCATGGCTTTGAGTTCTTCAATTGTCGGCTCGGGAGGCGGAGGCGGTTCCTCGGGTGTCGGCTCACCAACGTAGTACGTCGACACCAGTCGACTGCCAGCAATCTCGTTGCCGCTCGCATCCTCACGCCAAGTCACGATCTCGTGCGAGCCTTCTGTCGTCGGCAGTGGAAGATTAGCCAGCCGCTCCGAATCAGGAAGCCCTTGCGTGAGTCCAATGCGGTGAATCGTCCCGCCGTCTGCCTGTACGGGGATTCGCAGGCGGCTTGTCTGGTCGCTGCCAGTTTGCAGGAGAGTCACGCGGACCAAGCCGTTAGCCAGTGGGACCGTGGGAGCCAGGGCACTCGGCGAATAGACCACAGCTCGCGGCGGGCCGAGCGGGTAGTCGAGCCCCGCCTTTCCGACTCCGTAGATCAGCCCAGGCAGTGGCACCGCGTCGGCGTCGGCGATCACACCGCCGTAATAGCCCACCCCGTGGCTGTCCCACACTTCGCCGCTTGTCTTGCCGGCGACGGGCGACCAAAACTTGCCAGCCTTCGCGAGGGCCGGCTTGGATCGCAAGCTGGGCTCCTCAAAGATCAGATAGTCCTGGCCTTGCCGCTGCCAGTTCCGGGCGATGAACCGCTTGCCGTCGTTGGGCTTAAACGCGGGGATGTATTGCTCATTAATGGGCTGATGCCCAAGCACGATGTAATCGGCGGGCTTGCCGGGATAGGTTTTGAACAGCACGCCATCGAGCACTGTCCGCTCGGGTCGGAAGAAGTGATAGTTGAGCCCAGTCCCCGCTTGGATCGTCACATCCTTGAGCGAGAGCAGGCCCCGCACTTCGATGATCGCACTGCCAGGCGTGATGATCTCGCCGCCAGTGATCGCGAGTCCGCCCGTGTAGGCCGCCGAGGTGCTCGTTGCATCGCCAGCCGTCTGCAGTATCCGCACGTCCGTCGCGGTGATGCTGCCCGGCTCGCCGTTTCCCGCTTTGATGCCGAGCGAGTTGTGTAGAGCAATTGGTCGCGTGTGGGGCAGCGTCGGGTTGTTCCACTGCTCAAAGCCAGTTCGGTTCGCCACAGCCACGTTATCGGCCAGCACAGCGGGAACAGCCTGCCGCGGGTCCAGCGGCGTATTGTTCGGCCCGCCCGGAACGCTCGGCACAGAGAGGCCAGTGACCTGATTGCGATAAAGGAACTGGTAGCCCACCGCTGAGCAGCACGCGACGTTGCCGCTGATTTCCATGTCCCCCATACCGTGGAACCAGAACGCAGCCCCTTCACCGCCGGGGATGTTCCTCGGGGCGACGAGGTTGAACTTGCCGTCGATGCCGTTGCCCTTGGAATAGCACGCGAGGTTGCCGGTCCAGTGGCCCCGCACTTCGTAGCCGTCTTCGGTGACAAACCCAGCCCCCACGAACCGATCGGCGATGCAATCCCGATGCTCGATGTCGTGGCTGCCGTGCTGGACGAATCCCCACTTGGCCCCGTCCATCCCATCGGCATAGACACCGACATAGCGCCCGGTCAGCCCGTCGATGTCCGCGTGACCGTGGACGTGGTGCCAGTGAGAAGCCCCGTAACGGGCGATCTGGTTCGTGCCAATTCGGTCGTCTGCCGAGCCGGTCAGGCTGGTGCTGTCTAGGTTCGTGGCCTGCGTGCGGCCCATGCCAAGGAAAGCGGCGTACTGCACGTCTACCTTGGCCTGCTCCAAGAAGATCACATGCCCCCGCGTGCCGGCGGGATTCTCGCTGCGAAAGACGATGTTGCGGGTGATGTTCGCGACGTAGGGCAGGCACACGATTGACCCATCGGGCCGCCGAACCGCGTGGTGCTCGAAGTCCAAGGGCTTGTCGAGAGTGACCGTGTTGCCATTAATGGCCGTGATGCGTACCGGCGACTCTCGGCGGGTGGGGATGTTCGCTGCTGGCTGCCGCATGTCGGGCAGCAGGAGTTCGTCGCCGACTTGCCAGCCACCAGGAACGGCAAACTGGAGCGCTGTCGCCCCTGCCTGAGCTTCGGCGGTGAGTTGGGTCCAAGGCGAATCCATTTGGTGCCCGCGGACTCGGAACATACCGAAGACGAGCAACCCATTGCCGATCTGCATGGGGTCGATGTCGGGAGCTTGAACCGTGCCCGTCCGCAGTGGTACGTCTCGCCAGACGATTTCACACCGCTTGGGCGTGTCGAGGTCGAGCACGCCACCGGGCAGGACCGTGAGGTGAATCGTCCGGCAAACCGTGTCGTGCTCCTGGCTGGCTGTGAGCGTGCCCGCGACTTCGATGGCGTCGTAGGTCGAATCGGGCGGAAGAGTGACCGTCTGGCCCGCTGGAACGCTGAGGACGTTCGCGTAATTGGCGGCGAACCGTGGCGTTGGGTCGCCGTGGCCAAGGATTGCCGTGTCGGTTACGGTCGGGTGGCCCAGGAGGGCCAGGGTTAGGAGCAAAGCGTTCAACTTCCAGACTCCGCGTTGTAGCAGCGGGAGCAGAAAAGCTTCCCGCCATGGATGTAGATAGTTTTATCGTCTTTTAGTTCTCGGTCGCATTCGCTGCACTTGTGGCATTCGATACAACCTTCTTTTACTTCTTCTCTTTCTTTTGACATTGCTGCTCCTTTATTAGGATAATCAGCCTGTCTATCTCAGATTGAAGCCGCTTTTCCTTCCAAATACAGAACTCCCGCTGGGCTTTCCTGTACTCGACAACGGCATCAAGAAGCCTTTCGTTCAATCCTTCGATCTCCATGTGGGATCACTGATTCTAACAGGGAAGTCGTTTTCTGGCTCCACTAGCACACTGCCCTGCCTGCCAGCCTCCAAGCAGGCAACAACCAGCCCAGAACCACTATTTCTTCGCACCCAATCTCTTGGAAGAATTCTTGTTTCGTTCTGACGTAAGCATCCTGATAGCTGGTCGCAGGTCCTTGAAGCCGACGATTTCCTTCCTGTTAGGATAAAGAATAAAAGTTGGGCAAGTAGGGTGAGTTGAGTTAAAACCATACTGTCTGCTGTAGCTACTGGTAATCTGGTAGGAGCCAGGGCGACAGGCCCACTTCTCCTCCCCATGGGCGTTAAAGGACTCGATGTGTGGTTCGTGGTGGTGACAGACGCAGCCAATGTCGAAGTCGCCATCCCCCATCCTCCACCACTGCTTAACTGCGTGACCGAGATTGAAGCTGCTGTTCATTCGGTACTGGTGGCGAACTGCCAGCTTGTAGGTGGTTGACCCGACAACACACTCAATTCTTGCCTCCGCTGGGGCGTAGCAGAGCTTCTGCTCTGAAGCAATCCGACGTACCATGTCGATGCCAGCGGTCTGGTCTGTCCAGGCGTCGTGGTTGCCAGAGATCATGGCTAGAATTTTATTAACCATGATTGATAGGTAGTACGAATAGAGTTCGTACTGGTCCCCCGGCTGACACCGAGCGGCAAGAGTGGCGGCCCTGATCTTGATGTGGTTATCCACCCCATCACCGCCGAGGATTGCGTAACACCCAGGGGTGGCAGCGATTAGCTCTGCATCCTCCCTCATCCGCTTCATGTCCACCACGTTCCCGGTGGAGATATGCTGGTCCGAGATGAACGATACCGCGATTGGTTCGTCGGGAAGGATTGCCTTGAACTTGCCTTGGCTTAAAGCCCTCTCGATCCTCTTGGCGTTCTCTGCTTCCGCACAGCCCCAGAGGTGTCCGTAGTCAACTGCCTCTTCATATTCCGGGGTGCAGATAGGAAAGTCCTCGCCGGACTCTAACCTCCTAACCTGCTCAAGTAGAGATGCCTTCCTCATCTCCCGAACGTCATCACGCTTAACTGACGGCACAGGCTTTGGGTAGTTGTTTCTAGCAAGTCCCGCGTTTTTGTATTTCCTTACAGTTGAACCAGATAAACCAGTCCTTTTCATGATCTCCTTGGTTTGAAGGCCCTTGGCTGCCAGCTTCCTTACCATGTCTGCGGAAGCATGTAAAGTCATAGATTTCCTCCGGTTCGTCGTCGCAGAACACCCCAAATGGTGGGTCGTCGTGAATGTCCAAGGTCCACCATGGGGAGAAATTACTCTAGATCATCAACCCCTATCACCTTGCTTGGATCAAAAAGCTTCCTCCTCAATTCCTTTGGCCAGCAGTCACGATCCTCAAGTTCAGGATCGTGAAGGGTGACAGTCCTGCGGAAGCTCCTTGAAGTTACCTTTCTAAGAAAGACATCATCACACCACACGACCGCCCATAGACCATCACCATCTGACCACGGAATCTGATTGTCAGACTTCACAAGCCTGAAGTCAACCACCCTGAAATAGCCACTAAGATCATCCCACTCCCAGAAGATTAGCTGGCGAAACAAGAGCTTTCCATCGTTTGGATCGTGATAGTCGTTGAGTTCGATAACGTCAACACGCTCAGAGATGATCCCATCGCTGGGAATGATGCACAGCAAGAGTATTGCTAGGCTCATTTGTCCATCAGTTCTTCGATGGCGGCATTGATGTGCACACGCACTTCGTCCTGAGTGGAGGCTCCCTTGGCGGCAAATGCGAAGTGACGAAGAACCTTGTGGGTCTTGTGGTCGTACTCGCTCTTGCTGCGGGACAGAACCTCTATTGCATCAGCCATCCTGGCGTTGTTCTCGGTCTGGAAGTCCATAAAATCCCTGAATGTGTCAAGGAGTTTTATGTGCTTTTCGACAATTAATGGAGCCCACTTGCGAACGTACTTGACGATCTCGTAGAACACCCATGAGATGCCAACTAAAAAGAAGAAAAGAAATACAAAAGCTAGGCCATACGTGGAAGTGTATTGTAGTATCCGCTCAATGGTTTCAATGTTCCAGCTCATCATCGCCTCCAAGGGAGTAGCCTTCGTTGCCGTACCTGTTGACTCGCTTGTGGCTTCGCTTGTGCCTTTGGTTGTACGTAGCAGGTTCCGGTTGGGCAGTTCTGCACTGCCACCGTCGCCTTCTTCTCGGCCAACCCAGCGCCAGCAGGGGGTGAAAGGTTAAGCCCCCCTGCTGGCACTTGCTGGGCCGGAGGTACTGACTTGTTGAGGCTGGCAATCGCAATCTGTTGTGCGATGATGGCAGTGATCTCTGCATCAGAGACGGTGACGGCAGACAAAGCCAAGAGGATTGTGGCGTACATTAGATGATCCCCGTTGCTCCAAGGTCCGGCAGTTTCCGAGACGGCCACCCCATGACATTGGAGAAGGCGACGAAGTACCTGTTCTTGCAGTGGCTCCACGGGGTCCAGAAGGCCCCCTCAGGAATCATGTATTCCGAGTTCATGATCTTCCTTCCACCACGGTTCCAGAGCCCCCAAGAATTACAGATCAACACCAGAGGCTCGTTGTATCGTTCCTTGGTCTCAGCTCGGTCATCAAACCCGATAGCCGCCATAGCGTGAGCCCAGCGGCCAGACCGCTTGCTGACACCGTTCTCATCGCGGGTGCTGGAGTAGCCCTCGCTTCCACAGGTAGAGATTCCATATCCGTTGAACAGAAGGTCTCGGATTTCCTCTGCGGAGTTGGCCTCAGCAGCAGCCCGGACCCTGTGCTTGGCGAACTCGGTCTCCCACTCTTGCGGCACAGACCGCGAGCCGTACATGGTCTCGATAGACCTCGTTACGTTGGTCAGGTCCACCCCGAGGTCTGGGTAGTTCTTACAGATGACGATACCGACCTTGTTGACCACGCGATTGGCCGCAGTGGGGCAGGACCATCCATGGCTGCTATAACCACGGGTCCAGTAGATCGGGGACGGGTGGACAACCCCAGACTTGATGCCCTCTGCCGGAACCTCGGGGGCACCCTCCACCAGCCCTGTAACCGGGTCTGGCTTACCGGCTGCTATCTCGCAGGCCAAGGTGACTTGCAGAGCCTTGGCAGTGCTGTGACTGACGCACGAGCCCACCAACTGGGCGTCTCCGGGAAAGCATCCCGGCCACAGCTTCTCGGCGTAGATGTACGGAATGACTAGCTTACCAGCACCACTGTCGGCCCAACCATGGTCATGGGCTGCATCTGAGATGGTGTGGAAGCCACTGTTGGCGTAGAAGGCGTGCCGAAGTTCTTCCTCGGCCTCTTCGTCCTTGAACACCCCAGTCCAACCCTCAGAGTAAGCCTTTAGCAGGCCCTCCGGAGACAGGTCAGTGTGTTGTTCTGGCCAGCTCTGAAACATCCTAGCCCCCAATAGAGTCAGCGATAGTGTTCAATGCAGAGGTCAGCATGGCACGATCAAACTCGGCGTCTGCCTCTAGGCCGATCACCTCAGCCAGATAGGCATCAATGTAGGTGCCCACCTTGGGTCCGGTGTAGCCAGCCGCAACAAGGCCGCGAAGCGCCTCGGCGTGAACCGTCCGAAATTGGCCGACCGTTTTAACGGCCTCCGCTTGCCCCAGGATGAGCGCGAACTGCCGGTAGAACCCGGACAGGGTTTTGCCCGCTGGCGTCGATCTCAGGGCATTTGCGGCGGGCTGGAGGGCATCCGGGATGTCCACCGGGGGCGGCGGTGGCGGTGGCGTTGGTCCAGGTGGGGTTGGAGGCGTAGGTTCGGGGGGTGGAGTCGGTTTCACTCCCTCGGATACCGTGATGGTCCTAGAGAACCCCTTCTCTCCCGGTGCTGGTACTGCCTGTACGTTCCACTTGCCGACACCGATCTTGAGGGCGAGCTGCTCAATCGCCTGATCGGATACCCGCACTCCGCTCTCATCGGTCACAACCACAAGAACTGGCTCGGCCTTCACTGGCTCGGGAAAGCTCTTAGTGAAGCCTACGTAGGTAGCTACACCAAGGGAGATAAGCAGCGTAAGCCAGATGGCTCTCTCTTTATTGCTCATATGAAGAACCCAGATAAGAGCCTGAGAATGAAGTTCATGGCTGCCGTGAGGGTGCGGGCGAACTGCTCCCACACCCAATCCAGACGACGATCTGGCATCTTACAGACCCTTCAGGATCGTTAAGATCACCGAGAGGAGCTCAGGATGCTTCTGAAGAAATACCCAGATTTCCCGCAGAAAAGCCAGGGGGCCAGCACTGTACTCGCCACCCTCAGCATCCACGAACTTGGCCAGTTCAGCCTCAAGAGCCACCTCTTCGTCGGTGGCAAAGATCGGTCCTTCGTCACCAAAGGGGCCAATGACGCCAGTGACCAAGGCAATCAGCTCTTGGAAGTCTGAGATGATGTGCTCGATAATGGCCACCGCTTGGGGAATCTTGGGGCCAAGAGCCAGCAAGAGCTTCAGAAACGCTGCGTAGTTCATGTCTTTCCTCCGGTTACTGTGACTAGACTGGCTAAAGTCTACACCACCACAGAGGATAAATCAAGTGGCTACGCGCGCGATGGGACTACGGAGACAAAAAAAGGCACCCCCTTCGGAGTGCCTTAGTGGTGAACAAGATAAAGCTAATTGCTGCGAAGGGTGTATTTGTCCTTCATCCGCGGAAAACGCTCTGGCCACGGAACATGCTTCTTTGGCCACATTCGGGGGTGGTCCTCCCTCGGTTCTGGAATCTTGGTTGGCGGGATGTTGATCTTCTCTGGAATCCCAAGCTCCCTATTGAGGGAAGCAGCAAGCGCTCTCGCCTCAGCCTCGGTGAGGGTGATGGTCTGCCCCTTGATGTCAATGGTAATCGTTATTGTTTTTGTGGTTTTCATATCAAGCTCTCCTGTGTTGGGTTTAGCGAAGTGCCCTGCCGACGTACTCGATGATCACGAGACGAGGGGCCACCGAAGACTTAACAACCCTCGGGACCCCCTCAATTAAGGCGAAGGAGCCAGTAACTAAAATGAGAGCCAAGGTGAGACAAGAGAACATCAGTGGTGGGGGTGGGCCGGGGTCCGTTGTCTTGCAAAATCCTCTGTGGATCACAAAGGCCGATGCGGATATCGCAATAGAAAAAGCAACCCAAGTTGCTATGCTTGCAAACCCAATCCAGAACTCCCAAGCCACAATCTCTTGTGCCAATAGCGGTGCCTCTTGCACCACAAACCCCTTGCTCTCCTCGGCTGTAGTCTTTACGAACTCCAGCAACTCTGCCAACTGCTGTTCAGTGCTCATTCTCCTCCCCTTTCGTGGTGATGCGTACTAGATATCCTTCGCCGTCACATAGGCGACAGGTTCCCTCTGGTGAGGTGTATGATTGGGCTACCCAATCCCAGCAACCGTTCATCTGGTATCCAGTGCCGCCACACCTTTCACACAGGTATCTACCTCGCTTTTCGCTTTCTTCGTTTTTTGGCCTTCTTCCTGGGTGGTCCATCACGAAGCTCTGCCTCCCTCCTGATTTTTTCAAGTGTAGATATCATCCACCAAGCAGCACCGATCATACCCAACTCCTAGCTGTGGTCATTCCATTCCGGATGTTCCTCCTCTTCAGCATCCTCAAAAACGGCCCATCCGTATGTTGTGACCGTATGCTCGGGATCGCCAACGCTGTAGTACCCGTTGTCCTTGGGTGTTCTGCGACGAGAGGTGATCAGAATGGCCATTCCATCATCTGAGACCCACCGCCACTTGCGGTCGTCTGCCTCCAGATAGTACTTAACTCCGTCGTATTGAATGTACTTCATGTGTGGTCATTCCACTCCGGATGGGATTCTTCTTCCTCTTCCTCAAACACACCCCACCCCATTTTTCTTGCCATTTCACATGGATCAGTTGTTGAGTAGTAGTGCCCATCATCTGGCACAGTGCTTCTGGTGGATAGTAGCATCCTATACCCACTACTTGACACCCACTTGCACCCCCCACGCGAATCTGTATGCAAGTAGTACTTCACTCCAAAGTGCTTTATGTACTT
Source organism: uncultured Candidatus Peribacteria bacterium (assembly GCA_964652185.1). Lineage (GTDB taxonomy): Bacteria > Patescibacteriota > Gracilibacteria > Peribacterales > Peribacteraceae > DALYDP01. The sequence goes on from CAZZDD010000003.1 coordinate 10,997, forward strand.
CATATTCCAGCAGCCTCAAGGCACTCAATGGCCTTCTCTACGTCTGGTTGGTGTGACAACGGGATGTTGTACCTCGCTCGACACACCTGACTAGCCACAAGGTAGGGGTTTTCATGCTCCGACTTCGGCATCAGTAGCCAGTAGGCCCCCAAGGCACCCCACCTAACTGCCCGTGGTGATTCCGGTAGGCAATTGCGGCCCCTTCGATCCAAGGCAATAGCACGATGACAAAACCTGCTGGCATCCTCCCGGAAGAACTCGCTAGGTTTCATCCTCCCCTCCCTGGAAGCAAAGTGTACCTGTACTGATGTAGAAGGCACGTCCGTCGATGATTTCGTACCAATGCTTGTTGCTGTCCTGGCTCTCATCTACGTCAAAGCCAACAGCAACAGGCACTGGAAATCCACGTAAATCACCAAGCTCGTGGCAAGTACCCCCCAATGGACCGTCTATGATCTCTAGTTGTCGGGGATTCACTGAATTTCCTTTCCCTCATAAGTGATCGTTCCAACGTAAAAACCTCCGCTCTTCGCTCGTATGGAATCCAAATAGCTTCAGCAACCTGTCGAATAAGCTGAGTCTATAGCAGTCTGGTATCTCTTCGTAGAGTGCTGGGCGAACATCAACTGAGTTGGTGCTCATTATGTGGCCATAACGACCAAGAATGGCCCTCCTGAAAAGCACCCCCCTCTGTTCATATGTAACAGCCCAGAACCAGTTATCCTCTCTTGCGTGTGGACGAACAATGTAGATTACATCTCCGACCTTAAACCTATCCTCTGATTTGTATAGGACCTGTTCAACAACGTAGCATTTACCAGCCTCTATTCCCATGGCTGTATCGGCCTCCCGAGATGCAGTCTCCTGTACCACATCTCCACGTCCTCCCTCTCCGGCCAATTCCTCCCCGTAGCCTTCCAGAACTCCATCAGATTGTAGTCCTGTGGCCTCCGCCACTTCAGGATCGCAAGGCCGAGCGCTCTGTCTGTCGATACACCATGCAAGACATCGTGACAGCTCTGACACAAGGATAAAAGGCAGGCTCGGTTCTTGAGTGTCAGGCCGCGAGAGGAGCCACGCGATATTTCGTGAGGCACACAGAAGCGCTCTAAGTAGCACCAGTCGCATTTACGAAGGCCCCGATACTCGTCCCTAACAAGTGCTACATCGTCCTCGACGGCCTGTCGTTTCTTACTTACCCTTCGCAACTGGTGCTATCTCGCTGATGTCTACGCTCTCGGAGTAGTATCCGTTTGACTCACCAATCCAGCGGAAGATCAGGGTGTCTCTGTCTGTCTTGAGCGTGATGGTGATGTTGGTCTGGCAGTCGCTAACGGCCTCCTCGCTGTGCTCAGCCACAACCACAGGCTTTCCGTAGATCGACCGAATCTCCCCATCATATCCGACAATCCTGACATACTCACAGCAGCACTGGTTGTGATGCAGGCTGAAGGAACGCTTAGACTTAGTGGTGATGGTGATGATGTCGTTCTCTGGGTCGATGTCGATATGGGTGATCACCTCACCCTCAAGCTTCTTGATGTCAGACTGTCGCATCCTCTCCCTCTCTTTTTACTTCATTCCCTGATTCGTCCAGTATCGCAATGTTTTCCATGGATGTCATACACCCATAACGCTGGTAGTCATTGCCTCCGTCTATGAAGATTTCCCCGCACTTGCAGGTCTGGAAGTCGTGTCTGTGGACAGACTCTATGACATCATCACACAGCCTACACTTAGCCCAGTTCTTTTTGATGTCGTCAAGTCTCATGTCAAAACTCCCTTCCTGTGTGATATCAAACTGCCAACAGCATCCCAGTCTCGGTGCTTGAAGTCCCTGTCCCAAGCTCTGGCGGTTTTATAGTCCAAGGATGCGACGGCTTTCTTGACAAAGTGCCCAACTATCTTCTTGCTGCTCCTGCAATCCACGGAGAAAAGCTCACCCTTCATGTCAAGGATGTATTCGCAATCCGTGTTCACAGTAACCACATCGCGAGCCGCTCCTTGGCGACGCCTGAAAGTGGCCGTCTCCAGGCGGTTGGCCCCCAGGGAGATCATTGACTTGTAGAAGGCGCACTGGATCAGGCATTGCCTGAAATACCACTCCTCGCATTCATCTGGAGGAACATTTTTGTGCTCCACGACAACCCCATCAACCACCTCGTCGTTGGAGAAGAATATCGTGATACCTCTGGCCCTGTACGTCCCCCTCATTTCCTGCATTCCCGACGCAACCTCATCCTGATAGTCCACCCCTTCTTTTTTTCTGCTTGAGGCTGGCCCGCTAACCTTGCCACGAAGATACTTCATCTGGGTGGCGCTCTTCTTAACCAAATCTGAGGCTGAGAAGACTTCTGAGAGCATATCACGTTACCTTTGCTGCGTCCGCCTCTAGTGCAATGTGAATGTATAGTTGATGAGCCAAGAACGGGAGGTCTTTAAGCTCAAGCACCACAACCCACGGCCTGTGGTTCTGGCGGTGTAGAACCACCGGGATATCCCCCTCACCGCAGTCTCCGCGAGACTGCTCTAGTGCCTTGTAGAGAGAGAACTTCTCTGTGCGCTTCACCTCAAAGTTGACTCCAGCCAAGGAGTGCTTAACGTCTGGTGAGTTTGGTCCGCCGTGGTACTGCCTGCCCCTCTCGGCATCTATCCCCAGCACCTCCCGCAGAGCAGCAGCAGCCTCCCGCTCACCGACTGCCCCCTTCACTTTCGATCTTCGTCCGCCCATGGTATCTCCTCTGGATGTTCACGTAGTGCTCTACGTGGTCATGACCTGGGCGAGGGAGGAGGATTGACAGCACCTCTTCCTCGCTGAACGGCCTGTAGTCTCCCAGAAGGAGATAGGCATTGTCAACCCCACAATCCATGGACCGCCTACCGGGAAACAGATTGTCGAGTGTCTCCTCCCGTTGGCTGTGGGTGTGTCCGTAAAGGTGAAGGGCACCGTAGTGTGAGGAGGGCCAGTAGGCGTGGGCATAGTGACTGAGCCACACCTTCACCCTGTCTGGGTCCTTTCCGATCTTGATCTCCAGTACGTCTTGGGTAGAACTGAAGTATTTGGCGAAGCTGGGCTTGTCGTGATTCCCCCAGATTAGGTGCTTATTCTTGCACTTAATTCTTGCCAGATAGCCCTTGGGGTCGTACCAAGCGATGTCACCCAGCATGAATAGGCGGTCATTCACCCCAACCACGTCGTTGGTGCGATCTATGATGTACCTGTTCCACTGGGAGATGTTATCGAATGGTCTGCCGCACATCTCCAGAACACCGTCGTGGTCGAAGTGTGGGTCTGCGATGAAGAAACTTCTCACTTAGACTCCCTCTTTTGCTGCTCGATTACGCATCCCATACAGACCCCGGAGGGCTTCCGGAAGCGGTTGGACCTGTTGCATGAGGGGCAGACAGCGTACTTCATGTACCACTTCAGCCCCAGCCTCCGGATGTAGTCAACCTCATCATCCAGCGGTTTGTTCTTCAATTCGCCGGATAGCTTCCTCTTTCTTTTCCTCGGCATATTCCCACTCACTCCGTGGCTTCCACTCGATCATGATCTTGTTGCTGACCCAGGTCATCCTACCATCGCAGGATTCTTTTACAAGGGTGAGGAACTGTCCCTCATGGTCCATGTCTGAGACGGGTGTCAGGTCGTGGGTTAGCATCACCTTCCCGGTGTGCCATCCACCAGCCTCGTCCTGCCACTTCACGAGACATGACTCATCGCATGTATAGTAGTTCACTGTCTGATCCTTTCAAGAACTCGAATAACTAGGTCAAGTGCCACTTCACGAGGCATCTTGGATATCTGCTCGACAAGCTCCATCATTCGCTTTTGTTCGTCGTATCTGCTCTTGGCCTCGCGGCACATGGAGCATATGTCGTCATACGCCTTCCCCAGATCGCGGTAGCACCAGTCGTATATGTCTTCCTTCGGCAGCAGTCCCTTCAAGCGTACTATCATCGCTTCCGAACTGGAGGTAAGTTGCTTTTCCACAAACTGGGCGTGAGCTTCCCCTGGTGGGTCGTTGTCGGGGAAGATGAACACTACTCTCCCCCTTAGGCTCTCGCTGAACGACTGGCTCCACTTCCCCTTGTGTCCTTCTCCCGCTGCCCCGAACGGCGAGCACGTCGATAAAAAACCCAAGGATTTTAGAAGATCGCATGACTTCTCCCCCTCTACGAACAGGATGGCTTTCTTTGGATTGGCAACTATATCTGGAAGGTTGTATAGTACTCGCTCTTCGTCTCCCATTCCCCACGCCACACCTCCGCCCTCAGTGTACCTCCTGATGCGGAAGTCCTTGGGTTCGTATCGAACCTTCTCGTAGAGCGGGGCACCATCCTTATCGCGATAGACGTAGGTGGCAACCTCTTTGGCCTCTACGGTCTCAGGCTTGCAGTCCATGCTCGTGACCCCCATCGCGTCAACTATCTGCTGGAAGCTACAGCCAGCATGGCAACAGAGTATCAGCTTTCCGGTGTCGCCGATTCGGATAGAGAGGGACTGTCTGCGGTCGTCGTGGGAGGGGCATCTGGCAACCCATCCTGATCCAGCTCGTCTGACGCCCTTGAGTCGAGTGATGATCCCATCATACCTGTGCATCGCTCAGCCTTGAGGTAGCAGACTCCGATCCCGCCCTTGATGATAGACACACGATACCCGTTGGCACGCCCGTAAGACCGGGCTGCTATCCCAAACCCCTTGATGGAGCAGGTAAAGTCCTCGCCAGGAGCGAGCGCCCACCAAGAACCATCAAACCACAGCTTCCATGGGTATTGTGGATGTGATCCACTGTGGCTGTGTCGCCTCGTAACCTCCTTAATGTCACTAGGTAGCTCTTTGATTCTGTGTGCCATTGTTGTCTCCTCTCTGTTCAGTTAGTAGTTCTTGTTGGTGTGGTGGGTCGCCCCATACCCGCCATACTCCGTTCTCTGGTATAACTTCATCAGCCCGAATTTGCTGCGGAGGCTCCGCTGTTATAAACATCTCTCGGGTAACAGCGGCGGCTGTCCCTGCTCCCCAGTCAACGGCTACACGATCAGCAGGTGTTATTTCATCAACACGCTGGCGCATGTGTTGACGCAATTCCTCAAGCGTGACTGGTGCGGTGGCGGTGGTTGGCACAACAACATCGCCAGGAATGGTCAGGCGAGTGGTGTATCTGGGGACTCCGGCAGCCCAATGCCAGCGAGCCTGTTCGGGCTCTGCTTGCGGCACATCATCACGACCAGTCTCAAGTTCACGTAGGTCTGCCTCGATCTGCTCTAGATGCTCCCGTGACTCAGGGACATTTCGCAGTTCCCACTCAATCCGTGCGAGAAGCAGGGCAGAGGCTTTGACAAGCTCGCTTAGCGAGTGGGGCCTCTTGTTGGATGGATCAGAAAGAAGCTCCTCCATGGCAATTATCACCAAGTGATCTGCCGCAAATGGGTCTCCATAAGTGGCGTCGTCATGCTCTTCGGTGTACCCGTGTACATTCTTTTGCCTATCACGCTCGGCTATGATTAGGTCAATGGCTCTCATTGGTCGCAACTCTCCTCATAGATTCGTTGTTTTATGCGGATGGTTGCCAGCCGGATAATTGCACTGGCACGCCGCTCCTGCTCTTTCGTTAAGACTCCATTACCAGAGGCACCCATAGCCTCTAGGATGTCGTCTGGAAGCTGCGGTATCCCCGTAAGGTCACACCGCACCTCCCTCTTCCTTACCTCTTCGGTAGTCGTCAAAGGATTGCATGATTTTTCTGGGTGTGAAGACGTCACGTACTCGCCTCTTCCATCGTATTGAGCCAGGTTTCTCCACCCCAGGCCATCCTTCTCGTGGTGCCTCTCCCCTCATCTCCCTCTGAAAGAATGCGGCACATTGGCTGAGGCTTTTGTTGCTATGGAGAAACCTGAATAGACATGACTTCCACTGATCTAGCAAGACCTGCTCTCTTGTTTTCTGGATGGCCTTCTTCTTCTCGATGGGAACCTCTACTAGCTTTCCATTACCCATCCTGATGCGACGCACCTTCATCCATCCAGTATGGCCACAGACGCATTCATTGCCCCTGCTTCTTACGGCTCCACAGGCCGGACAGACGATAGGCTCCGGGTCCTTTCTCTTCTCTCTGGCCTTCTGAGCCACATCGAAGTAGGTCTCCTCGCCCTCTGGCCACTCTGGGTCTTCGTCTGGGTGCAGGAACTTGTAGGAGTTGCCAGCTAGGTCTAGTCCAACGGCGTAGTCCTGCCCGTCGAACACACGTTTGATACGACCAATCTTCTGCCAGTAGCTTCTGAATTGCTTGTTAGGCTGTAGGTCGATCATGCAGGACAACTCAGGAAGGTCAAACCCCTCCCGAAGAACGTCCACGCTAACCAGAATCCGTGATGATCCACCACGGACTTTCTCTAGTATCCTGTACCTCTCAGCCTGCTTGGTCTTGTCGCATATCAAGTGGGCAAACCCATCCCCAAACTTGCTGTTGAACTGGCGGACCATATCAGCACCGTAGGCTACCCCCGGTACAAAGCAAATGGTCTTCCTGTCGAAGTGCGGCATCCACTCCTTGATAACATCGGCGAAGACAGTGCACTCTTGGACGGCCCTACCTAGCTGGCTCTGGTTGTACTCGTCATTCTTGTTGATCTTTACCCCCTCAATGTTGGGTGCACTGGGGGCATACATCCTAGTCTTAAGCAGCAGACCGTCGTTGATAAGCTCCGTGTTCAAACACCCCTCCACAAGTACCTGATATGGAGGTATCATGGATAGCCCACCAGAGGCCAAGGGTGTGGCCGTAAGACCAACCACCTTGGCATTTGGGTATCTAGCCATCAACTGTACGTACTGTTCTATCTGTTGATGCGCCTCATCTATGATTAGCAGGTCTGCATCAGGTAGCTCCCTGCTTGTGGGTGATCCAAGCCTATCGTGCATGTACCGCGAGTGGAGGGTCTGGATACTGGCTATCTGGATTGGTGATCTAGAGTTGCCGGAGAACCCGGCCATCACCACGCCGTTGTCGATGCCATACTCCCCAGCCCTCTCAAACATCTGAGTGACAAGCAGCCTGCGGTTGGTGACAAACAGCACTCGCCTGTCATTCTGAACAGCTACCTGGCACAGGTGTGCTGCGATTACACTTTTTCCCGCACCAGTGGGTAGGGTAAATACAATCCGTCTGTACCCATCCCGCATTGCCTGATATAGCTTATTGATTGCCTCAACCTGCCGTGGTCTTAGCCTTATTTCCATTTCTCTCTGTTGAATTGATAGAGCTTGCTTTTCAGTAAACACTCTTCCATGTCACTAAGCCTTCTCCAGGAAATTGGCTCGGTCCAGCGGTCAGACCAAATCCAATAGTATCTCCCAAAGTCGTGACAAGTTTTCTTGTCCCTGGTGTTTTCCGTTACTGCAAAAAAAGATGTTGAATGCTCGCTGTGCTTTGTTGGCTTGTCACACCAACATGGAATCTCCGCCACTCCGTCGGTGAATGACGGGACTCTAATCATGTAGAATCCCGGCTCAGCAAAGCAGGCTTCCCGGAATTTTGTATACTCAGACATGGCTGTCACTCCCCCTTAATGGCCTGACGCCACATTCTCTTTCTTGTGCAGGACCCACGCACCAGTCTTTGTGTCGTAGTGGGCCTCTCCCCGCTCGATGAGGTCGTTTCTACGCCACCTCATCCAACTTTCCTGGCACATGGCAAATCCACCAAAGAAGCACGCCACCCCCAGGAGCAGGGCAAGAAAGCAACCAGCGCCGTCGTCTCTCATGGCTTAACCCCTTTCCAAGACGCCGTTTTCGATGTACCAGCAGTCGGCACAAGCCGGGTCCTCCTCCTTGACCCTCTCAAGCTCCAGCTCCAACATCATCCTTTCGTACTCTGGCTGGGCTGGAACTATCTGGAAATTGTGCCTTACTGGGGTGGTGATTCCCGGCTTAAGTAGTATCACCATCGGATGGTAGCGTTGGGCAATCTCCAGGAACGGGTTAACCACCCCGTGAGCATCAGCCTTGTCGCACTTCACGAAGGCCCGAAAATTGTCGTCCGTGAACTTCACCCAATCCCCTGGCCGCAGGTCTTCGGTCCACTCGCCAGCGAACTCACCGGCCACAATGGGAACGTGAACGGCGTCACGCTCTCCTGGGCTCAGTTTACATGGATGGTCTAGCCTGTCTGACATTGCTTGCTCCTTAGTGTCTCACTTAATCGCCTGACGCCACAGGCCCAGGTCCCGATTGGCACACTCAATCGAGTCCAGGATGGCCTGATGCAGCCTCTCCTGCGGTAAAACCTCAGCCAGTTGATCTAGAGACCAGACAACCTCCGTGAGGCTGGCTTGGATGTTCATGATGATCGACTTGGCCGCTAACGCACTTTTATCCCCAGGAGGGTCCCCCGTCCCTTCCCCATCGTCGTCACGAGTTCGCAATGACGTATCGACTTCGAGGTCTGGCGTGTGGTGAGGAGTAGTTTCACCGTCACCCACCGGATCGATGGTGGCTGGGTAGATACCCAGTGTAGACCCCCCTGGTTCTGTATCTGAATTGTGCAAGGCTTGCACAATTTCTTTGGCCCTCGACAGACCAACCTTGTTCTTGGCTGCCTCCTCAAGCACGGCGTCCACCTCATCGATGGTCACGCTCCCCGAGGAGAGGTAGTAAATCGCCTCTGCCGTGATGTTCTTGAGGCTGGCAGTGTGCTCGCCTAGCCTATCGTAGGCTGCCATGTAGTTGTAGGCAGTCCTCCTACTGATCCCACACTCCGACTCGATCCACGACGAGAACATGCCCTCTCGTCCAGACCGAGCCAGAAGCTCATTGGCCTCAGAGATCAGCCCACCAAGCTCCATCATCTTCTCGATGTGGGTCTGGGCCGTGATGTTGATCAGGCCCGAGAGTTTCTTGAGCTTCGCTTTTTCTTCTTTGCTGAAGCCGTCATACTCGAAGATAAGTTCTCCTGACATCCTGCGTCCTTTCTGAGGCACTCCTCGCACATGCAAGACTTGTTGCGAGGGTTGTGTTTGTCGATGTAAACGTAAAGCTTGTACGGGGAGCCCTCGTAGTACTGGAACCAATTTGGGGTTGTGTAGATGAAGTTGTCGGGGTGGCTACCGCCTGCCGACTCGATTCTCCTATACCCATACTTCCCGACAATCTTTATCCCAATCCCCAGAGACCTGAGGATGATATTGAGGGCTTGGATGTTAATCTTTTCTGGAGTGTAGTACCTGATTGTTAACTCCTGAGACCCATCAGGCTCAGGAGTGTTACACAACGCTAAAGCACATACCCCCCTGTAGTAGACGGTTGTGAAGCTTTTCCTACCTTGCTTCACCTTCCTGACTTCGTACAATTCCCTTTCCTCAAGGGGGGTATCGGCGTCCATTAGAACAAGTTCTCCATTTCGTTAACACCGCCAACGACACCACGGCGGTCTTGGATTTTGGTAATCAATCTCTCGTACTGTGCGTTGTCGAGATTGCCTTCCTTCTTCATGCCGAAGATACAGTCCTCAGCAATGTCGAAGTGGCTCACTTCTGTACACGAATCAACCATCTTCTCTGCGAGCATATTGCAAAGCTTCTTCGTCTCGGGCTTTGTCAGACCGGCAGAGACGATCTTGCTGTAGCACTGCTCCAGCTCAGAGACGATGTTTTTGGTGTTCATTTCTCGGATCAGGCCCTCTACCGGGCTCACCGGAGACGATTCTGGTGCCTGCTGCGAGTCGCCGTCGCTCCACTTGTGTCCGCATCCCAGCTTGTTCTTGGAGGGGTTCTTCCAGCAGAAGAACTTACCCTTGACTTCGCGTTCCTCTAGGACGAACTCACCCTTGCCGCAGTTGGGGCATGGTGGCTTCTTACTCCTGCTTGGCTTTGGTGGTTCTGGTGGTTCTTCCCTTCGTGGTTCCTCGACGGGGTGATACTTCCTCTCTGATGTGGGTGATCCCTCAGGCAACGCCCAGGCTGGTAGCTGGGGCGGAATCCAGTAGAACGTCTCGCCTTCCTTGGTTCTGGCGTAGTGCCCACCCTGAACTCGCTCACTGAACGTCTCTGCGAACCCAGACTCCAAGCTATAGAGGTATCGACCGATCCCCCACTGTACCGCTGCCCTCTTCATGGAGCCGGACAAACCACCTTTCAATGCCTCAAAGTCAGTGCGCTCTGCACCGTCCCACTTCCACACCACGGAATCACCATCCCTGACCCCGATCCCACAGAGGAAGCCACCCTCGATAGGCTCAAACCTGCACTCCCATCCAGTCGTCCCAAATACCTCATCCAAGCGGTTCTGGATAGCCCTGTTGGTGACATAGGCAAAGCATTTTGCCCAGAATTTATCACCTTTCTTGCCACACTCACCAACCCTCCACTCGATCTCGCTCTCCTGAAATGGGCGACAGAGAGCAGACTTTACTTCCGACTTGTCCATGGTTCTTCCCTTCCTGAGTGATGAAAACCATGGTCATCTTAGCCTCCTCTACCGGAGAGTCAAGGGCCTATTCGTGGTCGTTCCAGCCGCTTGTCGCCGATCCGTAGTCGCAGTTCAGAACCAGCCAGTATTCAGCATCTGCCTTGTCGCGGAAGCCCATTCTGGTTGGCCAAGTGTTCCTTCTCCCCCACAATCCACCAACGCGAATGCTGAACTCCACAGGCTCTCCGCTGTACCCCATGGCTATATAGCATGGACCATCTTTCCACTGCTCGAATACGTAGGCTGGCTTGCCGTCTGTCGTATAGTCACTCATGGTCGTTCCACCCTTCGACATCGATCAGGTGGGTTGAGTTGTCTTCGAGCCACTTAAGAGCGCCGTCGTATGTCCGGAAGTTTAGCCTAGGAGGGTCTGTGTTTGTCTTTCCCCACATCAATGAGTTCCTGACGGAATTCTTGACTGTAATTCCATCAGGGGAATCTGATATGAAGAACGTCCCGTATGATGCCGCACGGACATATGCCTTCCGGCCCCTGTATTCGTACTCATTCATGGTCGTTCCAGCCATCGTGTTCTTCTGCTTCGACAAGTGTTGCACCGCACTCAATTAGTCGTTGTATTACACCATCCTCTGATGTGAATCTAGACGCATCGGTTGACATGTTTAACCAACCGAAAGCGGTGCCGTATGACGCAGAAATAAAATATCTTGGTGTTATCTCTCGCCTTGCCTTGAAGTAACCGTCAAACCTGTCTCTGAATATCTCAACTTCGTATCCGTTGAGCATGTACTTATTCATAAAATAAAGGCAGCCGTTAGTAACCTCCGGCCACCTTCTCCCGTGCTAGGCGATTTTGATCTTGACCTTACACTCGCTGGCAAGGTCATGGACGATCTTGGCCATCTGTTTCGTCCTTGCGTTACGGGCGTCCATGATCCCATAGCCAAGTTCGTCCGTGCAGGACACAATGGTCCTGATGCCAGCACGTTGGTCAGACACCGTGAGCTTCTCGGCATCCTTACCGAAGATGATCGCGGTGATGGCCAGCCTTGACAGACCAACACCGATCAGCCTCTTGCAGAACTCACGCTGACGCTCACTGACGTCAGATCGCTTCGCTTCTGCCATCTTGATGATCACTGCTTTCCTCATTCCTTCCTCCGATTGTTGTAGCTTCCTGCTCTGATCTAGGAGAGTGCCTCCAGCATCTCCCTCGCGATGCCCTTGAGGGCTTTGTTGGTTCTGGTTTGATGGATGAGCGAGTTTTGCAGGTTCTCGTTCTGCATGGTGAGACGCATGATCTTCTCAGACTGAGCTGAGATGATCGAGAGTGCCCTACCAAATGCCTCTTTTCCGTCCTTGGAGATGTTTGACGGGATGATCAGCTCCATGGAGTTGTCTTCCGTGAGTGCCAGCTCTTTCGGCTTGGGCTCCTCCTGAGCGATCTCAATCTTGGCTGGCTTGAACCCCCTGATGATGTTGTAGGAGGTGATCTCGCTGATGCCGAATCGCTCCTTGAGGACACGCTTGGCCTCGCTCTTTTCGAGACGCCATCCGCTCTCGGCGTAGAACTTTCTGGCTTCACTTGTCCTTCGGAGTTGTGCTTTGGTTGGCATGAATTATTCCTTTCGTTTCTTGGTTAGATTGGTGAACTGACGGTGAAACTAAAACGTGCTGGTCGCCATGGAGCAGTTCTTGCTGGAAGAATGACCTCCCCACTGGCCGTTGATGTACCAGTTCTTGTCCATGCTGCTGACGTCGAGGTAATTTTGGGCACCCTCCACGACCAGCTTGTGTGCCTTCTTGCCGTTGGCACCATACATGAGATCGAAGATTTTATGCATCATCTTCTCGTTTCGATGGAGGATTTCCCTTGCCAGCTTGACGTCAAGGTTGTTGATGCAGTGTATCGTCTCCTCGTGGTTGGCACTCCAGTATGAGATCAGGCAGTCTGCCCCGATTTTGGCAGAGCATCGAATAAGATCGAAGAAGATGTGCGTCAGGATGGGGTGAGCCAAGATCGCAGACGACATCACACGATACTCGATACCATGAGACGGGGTGCGGTACTCACCGGCCTTTCCGTAGAACTGCCTGCGGCGCGGGTCTTCCATCCCCTCAAGTGCGGAAACGCTAGCCACCCCAGCGATGGTGTCGATGGCCTTAACGATCCTCACGACGGCATCACCCTTATGAACCGTGTCGCCGATGTGGTAGTGACAGCCAGCGAACCGGAAGGGGATTTCCCGAGGAGTGATGCCGATTAGCTGGAGCGGGGGATCACCGTAGGCGTTCAGTGATGGGGCACAACCAAGCTCGACACCGTGGTCTGGTGCCTTGTCCATAATCTCCTTGGGAATCTCCACGATTGGAGCCCAAGACAGCTTTGCCTTTGGGTTGATTTTCCGGACGTGGTTGATGACCGTTACCAGACCAGCCTGAATCCTGTCTACGAAATGGGCGTGGCAGCCTCCATGTTGGACGGTAAACTCACACTGGAAACCGTCGTAGAAGCACCCACCTCCGTAGTATGCCAATTGGTTCTTCTTGTTGGGGAGAACGTCGAAGGCAGGGATCACCACGTCCTTGTCGTCAACCACGAAAATCTCCGGGTCGGAACCGGCGTAGTAGCCTCCAGCCCTCTGGAAGTTCGCCTTGTCGAGACTAAGCTCGGACATGAACTTCTCGCGAGTTACCTTCTTGGTCTTACGGAACAAGGTCTTGTCGCCAACTGTCTTGCGAAGCCCTGTCTTCGTGATGATGGAAGCCCTGTCGAGGGTCTTCTCGCAAAGAAGGCCAATCTGGTTCTTCCTTGCCTTATTCTCGTTGTAGATATACTCCGGATGGTGGGGCTCCGACACGACAACGACATCACCCTCTGCAACTTCCTGGAAAGTGGCCATACGTAAACTCCGGTTGTGTAGGTGGAAAACCAGTTTCCCCCATACCTCTATGGGGGGTGCTGGACCTCCGCCTTATGGTCCGTTGTAGTGATCTCGCCAAGCCTGCTCACGAATCTCCTCGGGAGTAAGGTCCCAGACTTCATGGTCAACAACAGCCAAGGCGTTCTCTTGGGTGGTCCCAACCACCTCCGCCTCAATAACCTCGGGCTCTGGAGGACCCAGGAGAGCGCTATCGATCTCCTTCTTCTTCTTCTCCCCGAGACTCACGATCCACTGTGCGTGACCGTTTAGTCCGTCCTGAAGAAGTTCCGCCGTTACGAGAGTGGTTGAGCGACCGATGCAGATGTTGTAGATCGCCCAAAATGCCTTATTGAACTTGTTCTTGTCTCCGTCAAAGGCTTCATCGAGGTCTTCATCTAAGGAAACATCGTCAACAAGAAGCTCCTTGACGATCTTGTGAAAATCCTCGTCGGAGTCGAAAAGCTCACGCGGCGAATGAGGGCCAACGATAACCGTCGGATCGTCGTCCTTGACGATGTAGTCATCCTCCTTGTCGCTGATGATGACCTTGGCAAGCTCCCAATCGTTGAAGACAATCTTCTTCTGCTTGTGGTCAAGCTTGTAGTGCTTGTTCTTCTTGGGGTTAGGGAACATCCTAATAAGGGCGTCTTGGCGTGTGATGTACTTCCACTGATCATCAGGGTCAGTTGACCCAATGGTCTCGCCATACCAGTGGTAGCCAGCATTCAAGAAGTTGGACTTCTTGTACGCGACCGTTCCGGTGTAGCGGGTTGGCTGGTATGTGTGATACCTCTGCCATCCAGCGGTCGGCCTTGATCGGCTTGGCTCCTTGCCAACGAAGTCCTTAAGCCTGACAAACTTGCCGTTGTATGGCGTGAAACGGAACACATCACCAGACTTAGTGTCGATTGGAGGCTTTACCCCTGACACGAAGTGACAGTCTGACACCGTTGATGAGTAGAAGATATTTGGCTCATACTCAGAGATTGCCAGAGAACCCTTCCAGTTCAGAAGGTAAACGGCATTGTCCCTTCCGTCATACCACACCAACACAAAGTAGCCGTCAAGGTCTCCTAGTGCCTCCTGATACCTTCCGGGCTTGTGTTCCGAAAGGAGATGCATGGCCCACATGGAGTCCACTGGGTAGGTCCGTGGGGCATTGATAATCGTGCCGTTGTGGGCACCGACAACATCACCGTACTTAAACGGATGAGCGTTGTCTTTTGTTGCTGCCCCAGTAGTTGGTGCACGAGTGTGCAGCATGATGCCATTTAGGCCCTGCTTCTCGTGAATGTACTGGACAACATCCTCCTGCAGGAGGAAATCTGTGGCCTTCTTTGCGTCCTTGAGGAAGCTTCCATCGACGCTGTAGAGACCAGTTGATGATCTCCCTCGGCTCTCGTTAAGGCTTCCCAGGAGCTTGATGGCCCAAGGGCTTGGGTTTGGACCCAAAACACCACCTAATCCACACATTATCTTCTGTCCTTTCTCTATGGTTAGAAACTACTCCCAGTCGTATCAATAGTCGTCGTCGTTCTCTTCCATGTCATCTTCTTCTAGATCGTAATCACCTACGCCGACAGGCTCAAGAACATCCTCCTCCTCGATGATGTTCACCTTCGAGCCGCCGTCCTCGATCACCACGAATTCCTTGGGAATCTTCCCATAAGGTGCAGACGGTGCAACGCCCTCTTCCTCTGGCAGGTGGATGCAGCAGCGTCCTCCGTGGAGTATCCCGGCACGAAGCTCAAACCAACGACCGAGTTCGATATCGTCCCAAATCTCCTTGGTGACGAACCTTAGCATGTCGATACCGCGCTTCCGCGGTTCTCGCATGAGCTTATAGACTTGCTTGTGGTCTCCGATGCTGGCACACCAGTCGATGAATCTGGTGTGGGCCTTCACCCAGTTGACGATCTTCTCGGCGTTCAGGGTTCCCTGATGAAGGCGAACCTCAAGGGTCTTGAACTTGGCAAGCGACTGCCAGTTGAGCCACTTACGACGAGCATCACGAAGACGCTCGCTGGAGTTTCCTCCGTTACGCCGAAGCTCGCCATCGGTCAGCGACTGGATGCAGTCGTTGGCACTCATGATGTAATAGTCTTCTGGCTTCAGGTGATGGGGGATGCAGTACTTACTCTCGCCGCGAGATCGAGAGCAGAAGGCATACCACAGACGAACGGTCATCTGGTATCCCATGTTGATGGCCGCCAATTGGGCATTAGTGTCTCCCTTGACGCCAACGTGGAGGTGGAGACCTGCTCGTTGGTTAAGGCCCCACTGGTGGGTGCGGGCCATCCTGCACAGCTCCCTAACCGCCTCCAGTCCGGCGTCACCAGAGAGGACCGCAGAAGCGAACTCAACCCCAGTTCCGGGGAGAGAATCATCCCTCTTGGTGGACCATGCCTCGCGGATGGACACCGGAAGCTGGTCCATGTCGTGAACCTCACAAACCTCGATCTCGATTCCATAGGTTCTCTTGCTGCCCACTTCACCCCACTGAGGGGATTCTACAGCCTTCTTGGCACTCTCCCAGTACTCGATACGACTTGGTGCCTTCTCTTTTTTGGAGCAGTTACTGCAAACCAACACCTTCTTGGTGGGTGTCTGTGGTGCGTCATCCTCAAGGCATGGCATCTTTCCCCTGACCTCAACACCGTTGTGGTGGATGTGACCGCAAGAGTATCGCCGCACCCCTGGAGCACAGTTCCGACACACACTTACCCCCGAGTCCTCCAGCTCCCTGGCCTCGATGCTGTCTGGGATGCTTCCCGATGGGAGCTTGCCGTAGTGGTGGTAGTGGCAGCGGTCGCACACCTTCGCCTTGGCCGGGATACACCCAGGGCAATGCTCTGATGGCTTGCCGTTGGCGTTATTGATGACGTTGGCGAACTTCCCGGAGTAGCTCCGCTTGTTGCACTTTTTGCACTGTCGGAAACTGGTCCTGACGCACGACTCGCAGTAGCCAGCCTCGTCCCCTTCTTGAGGGAGACCGCGATGGAAGCCTCCGCATCCAGCACACTGCTGCTTGAACTTCCCAGACTCCATCACGTCGTTGATGAACTTACCGATGGAGTCCTCGGTGAGCGGCCTCGAAAGACCTGCGTAGTCAGCGAAAGTGCCAACAACCCTCCTGACGTCGTTAATGAGCCTCCTGTGGGCCTCCTTGAACTCGTCTGGAAGAGCACCGGAGATGTCCGCTGGCCTTCGTTTGTAGTAGTCCGCGAGCGAGTTGTGAACCTTCTCACACGACAAAAACAAGCCGTTTTCCTCGGATGCAGGAGGTGCCTTGGAGAACGCCGACATTTCGTCCAGTAACCACTTGGCAAACCTGTGGGTCTGAACCTCAGTGTCCACATACCTCTTCTCCAAGAAGGGGTTCTTCTGCTTGGTAGTTGTCATAATAGACTCTCTAAATGGGAAACGAAGAGAAAGGCTCTGCCGCCCGAAGGCGGCAGGTGGTTTCGCCTCGTCAACCTAGTGGCTGACTCTGTTGCTAGTTCGCCAGATCAATCTTGGTGGTGAGCTTCCTCCACTGCTTCACGCCATCCTTGTTCCGGTCGCATACGGGCTTCCGGAGGGTGCCGTTCGGCATCAGCATGAGCATCCCGGTGCGGGTGAGCTTGGTCCGGACCTTCTCGTCGGAGACAAGCTTCGGGTGCTTGGTGGCATTGATCAGGATCGCACCGTTCCTGCGCTGATACAGACCCGGCTTGTTCTTGATCTCATCGAAGGTCAAGTTGAAGTCGTCCTTCACAGCGGCCACATTGGTCTTGAACTTAGCCATAACTCACATTCCTCCTAGGGTTATCCTGCCCCTAATACAGCCCACTATTAAACGCCGACAGTGGGATCGGCTGTAGATTCAATCAGACCTGCCTAGTAACAACCACGACAGGTGTCGTTTTCCGTGTAGTACTCATTCATAGCTTCCTCGACAGAGATGACACCCTCAATGTCGAAGCTGTGCGTGAGGTTATTCACCTTTCCTGGGACAATGAAGGCCCAGAACACACCACCAGCGGGGACGTCCTCTGTGAGGAACGGGTCCACTATGGCCATCCTCTTTGAGTGATCACCCTCCCTGTCAGCTATCTTTCCCGAGTAGCTGACTTGAATTGACTCGCCAGGAGACATCTTTGTCTCCGCCTGACACAGGATGCATGGTGAGTGAAAAGCATCCCTAGCACCAACATCAGCGCTTAGCGGGTTACTGTAAAACTCCCCGATCTTTGGTTTTGCCATTTCACCACTCACCCACGATGTTACACCAAGCCTCTTCGTCGTCGAGCCTCAGCTTACCGTGTTTGTTTGTTGTGAAAACCTGTCCATTCTGCCTGACGAATACATGCTTTTTGGTGGAGTCGCTTCCAACGAATTGATTCTCACCCATGTAGACAGCAGCCTCACCTCCGTTGGTGAGGTATGTTTTATCTCTAATGAAGTCCATCTCTACTCCAGCTTCAGCTCGTACCTATACGAGCCATCAATAAGTGGTGATTTGGAGACGATGTTCCACCCATTGAACAGGTAATGCACTACGTCCCAGTCGTCTCCGATAATGGTCTTGAACACAACTCACTCCTCGGTAGAATTTCACCCTCCCTTGCGACGGCAAGGCAGGACTCCATTGACTGTTCAAGAGCAGAGAGCCTGTCCATGGGTTCATCTCCGAGAATCATCCCATTCTTCTCCATGCTCTTACGGAGTTCCTTGAGCCGAATCCAGGACACTCCTAGACGATCCATGACCGCGATTTGGTAGTCTCGGTAGTTCATTAGTAGACGCAGACCCCAGTCTCATCTGGGGTGATACGCTCCCCGCCTTTGATTAGGTGCTCGTCAACGATCTCGTAGCACCAGACGTCCGTGGTTTCCTCGCCAACCTTGGCCTTTGTGCTTACCCGTCGGTAGAGCTGGTTGCTCTTTCTGGCAGCACCCTCAAAGACATCGAGAGTGTGGAGCACGACGTCGTTGTCGCCGTCATCAAACTCCCACACCTCACCAGACACGTCGTCACCATCGTCCTTGACAATGATCCCAGGGAATGGACCAAGGTCAAGGAGGTGAGCCTTGACGGTCCCCTTCCGGATATTCACCGGAATCCTTGGCCACACTCTGGCGTTTGACTCACCCTTCTTGAGGGTGCCGTAAACGAAAACTCTCAGCATAGAACCTCCCCTAAACGTGGTCGTTCCAGTCGGAAACGGAATACATCTCTTCAAGTGCCTCTCTCACTGAATCAGCGCTACCTCTCGTTGCTTCCATGTATTCTTGAAAGCTCATCTTCCTTGTGTTTGCAATGTTGAGCCACCTTCTCTCCTTTATGTGAAGCATCTCTACGGAGTCTTTCATCGCATAAGACGAAGACCCGATGTCCCATACCACAACACCATCCGGTATGTTACTCATGGTCGTTCCATCCACTATAGTCCTCTAGCCCAAGCAGTCTATCTGCAAGAGCCTGGGCCTCTTCTTGTGTGTTAAATGTTACAGTGGAATCTCTATCTATGGTGCTGTGATATGGTAGGCCGTTGCTCCCTATCCACCAATAACCATAACTGAAAACCCCCGGCCTTTCTGACAAAGCCTTGACACCCCAAAGACCTCCATTTTTCTTAACAACAACGCTAGTGAGGTCTATGTGTTTATTCATGATCGTTCCACCCCTCGGCACCTTCCATTCCCATCAGTCTCTCGGCCATCCTCTCAGCTTCTTCCTTGGTGGCCAAGAAAAGTATCACACCATTTGGTTCATCCAGCCTTGGGCTATAGGGAAGGCCATGATCCCCTATCCACCACTCGTCGTATGGGAATTCTCCATCCCTAGCACCAAAGGCACGAACACCCCACCTTCCATTGTAGTCACGCGAGACCATGATGGTTGTTGGGTCTATGTATCCTGAATTCTCATTCATGGTCATTCCACTCCGGCTGTGGTGCTAGTAGTGATTCGAGGAGAATCTTATCCAGAGCAGCCTCTGCCTCTTCCTTTGTTTTCCAGCTCTTGGTGACAGTATCGCTCTTCAAGAATGGGATTCCGTTGTCGCCTATCCACCACACTCCATAGTGGAGGTGTGGCTCTCGTGCACCAATTCCTCGTATTCTCCACCGCGAATCATATTTAACAACACGGAACGTCTCTGGCTCACCATAGTCATTCATGATCGTTCCATCCCTCGGGGTCGCTCTTCCTCACTGACTCAAGTGCCGCCAACGCCTCGTCCAGTGAGTCGAAATAGAGGAAGCGGTGGTTCTGCAAGGCATCCCCACGACCCATGAACCTCCTTGGATTTCCTGCAAACCACATCGGGTTTGGGCATTCGACACTTGTTGTTGCAAATACCATGAAACGACCACCAAACTCAGTAAACTCTAGGCCAGAATACCCAATTGGAAGCTCATAGTCTCCTGGATCAATAAAAGGCACACTACACCCCACATTCTAGGTGCTTTACAAACACCATAGCATCGGTCTTGTCAACGAAAGACCGGCTGACTTTCAGGATTTCATCAATCCAGAGTTCAACGACCCACTGATCATCTCTCATTCTCAGGAGTATCATATGTGGTCATCCCAGCCTGGGTGTTCTGTTTCCTTGGCAGTCCACCTGTCAATAAGTTCTTGGCACTGTTCCTTGGTTCCCGTAAAGTCCGTGGCTGAGATGTGGGAAATCTCCATATCTTCAGTAATAAAGTATCTATCTCCCTCATCTACCATACTGGCAATGATCCTGTATTCCTTTCTGTCATGCTTATGTGAGTAGCACTCTGCGATCTCGAAGTTTTTCCACATGGTTCACTCGTGGTCATTCCAGTCGGTGTTGTCGGATACATCGCCCTTGGCGAGTGCTATGAACTCCTCGCAATCTTCCTTGGTTCCCCTGAAGTCCTTGGTTATGCATGTCGACATCTCAAGGTCTTCTGTCAGGTAATGGAATTCACCATAGATGTCACGACCCTTGACTCTGTATTGGTTAAAATCAACTCCGTGAACGTAGTAGTTGCAGACTAAGAAATCAACCCACATATCTCTCCTCACTCGTGGTCATTCCAGTGGTCGTGTGTCTCCTCAAGCTCCCCCTTGGAGCGATTTATAAACTCCTCGCAATCTTCTATCGTGCCACGAAAGTCGTCGTTGACGTCAGAAGACCTCTCTAATCCGGGGGTTAGGTAGAAAATCTCATCATCCTCGGTGCTTCTAGCCTTAACCCTGAACGCCAATTCTGGGTCCTCTCCAGGCACCCTGTTGACCCTGACATAGTAGTCACAGACCTCAAACTCAGTCCACATGATTCACCTCAGTCTCCCCGGCAGGAATTGAACCTGCGTAGCCAGCTTAGGAGGCTGGTGCCTAATCCACTCGACCACGAGGAGGTCGCACGCGCGCGTGAGAGGATGCCACAATCACACAGGAGAGCTATTCCTGCATGAAGCTGAGGATGTAGTCCACCAGTCCAGGCATACCGAATCTCTCTTGGCAGTATGTCTGGAACTCTGACCGACCAAAGCGCTTGGTCAGTCCGTGGTGTGTGTGTACACTAAAGGCGTGGTCTGCCGACACATGCGTTGTGCCGGTAGACTCATCCCTTCTCTTGGTGTGCTTGTAGGAATACCCTATTCGGGTGTGGTTCCCCGTGTCCTCGTTACAGATTTCGACTCTGCAACACGGGAATCCGATCTCCGCGAAGGCTATGTCTCCGTCAGGCTTCTCATAGGGCCTCCACTCGATCTTCTTGATTCCTACTAGGCGGTACTTAGCACGTACCAGTGTGGAGGCCGTTTTTTTCGCAGCGGTAGCCTCTCGACGCTTCCTGCGAGCCGATTTCGTCATACTCAGGGGGTTGTTAATACACCGTGCCGGGTAATCAACAAAGTCTCCCCTCACTTACGAGGGGGTGGTTTGGTGATTGCCTGGGATCGTCAGCCGCCTATCGCTTGGCCTTCTCAAGCACCTTGGCTCGCTTTTGCAGCTCCTCGATGGCATCGTTGATGCTCATGCAGATGAATGACTCAGACTTGACGGAGCACCGCACTCGCTTGTACTCCCTGTTGACTCCATTCAGGGCGTCGATCAGCCCTCCAATGGCACCAAGCTCGGTGTCGATCTTGGCTCTGGATGCTGTTACTGGACGCCTCTCAAGAACAGACCGTTTCATGACACTACTCCTCAGGGTTTAAGAGCAACCAAGTCTCCCCAGTCGGAACTGGGGGTGGTGGGTGGCTCTAATTGTGCAAGGCTTGCACAATTACCTGATGGTGCCGGTGATGTTGAATACGTCAGAACACCTGTATCCCTCACCAATAATCTTTGATCTCTTTTCTTCAGCGTCGGCCTTGTTGGTGAACTCGCAAAGCCCATATGCGTCAAAACCAGGGTGTTGATTGAAAAATACCCACCTCTCGCACTTGATGGGGGCTACCCACGGCCAGTACATCGCCGCTGCTTCTTTCTTGGGTCTGATAAATGGCTGCCCATAAATCTCGAATACGAGCATTTGTGGGTCCTCCACGGATTCACACAGAAATGTGACGACACCTCCCAGAGGGGAATCAAGTCGCGTATACTTCTTTCCTCGCTCGAATTCCATGACTTCTACTCCGAAGGGGGTAACAAACAAAAGCCACCCCTGGCTGGCATCGAGCCAGCATTTCCCTTACGGGCGGTCTACGCTTGACCTACAGAGGCGGGGAGTAGTGCGAATTAACGGGACAGGACTGATAGAGGGCTTTTGCCCCAACCGTTCCTTTCCATTTCCTTGTAGATTTTCATGACTACATCCAATGGTGCCTTGCACCTAGACGCCACCAGCATGGGGTCTTTAGTTGACCTCAGCATGGCAGCTATGTCGTCTCGCCTTCTGGCTGTCATTTGTGTCATGGCTATAGTGACAGAACTGCCACAGTGGACACTACGGCAACGAAGATCATGACGATCGCACTACCAGCGATCATGAACCACATATCAGCTTCAGGCTCGGGCCTCCAGTCGTTCATTGGTTCATCTCCCTCAGGATGGTCCGGACGTACAAGGCGATAAGCCCACACGCTAATGCCTCTTCTCGGTGTCCCTGGCCCCACAGGATCATGATATAGGCCATAGACAGACACATTACGACAACCACGATCCACCAGACGGTGAATTGAACTAGGCGTTCCATTGGTCACTACTCCAAATGGGAATGGGAAATGGTAAATTGCTGCCAGCAGGAGTCGAACCTGCGTGGTTTCTCTTAGAAGGAGAACGCCTATCCTCTAGGCTATGGCAGCTATCCGATCTATTCAGCCACTTCTATTCTTGTCCTTCTGAACAGGTTCCATCCCATATCACGAACCCCCCATTTGACCCTGAACAGAACGCACCAAATCCACACTCACCCCCACAAGAACCAGCGCACCAACCACAACGTGTCGTGCATAATCGTGGTCCTCGTGCAGGTCGTGTGTAATGTGGATAGCGTGCGTGTCCTCTGGTTCGGTAATCTTGATCGCTACGCTCTTGGATCGCACCACGACAACCACAGACTGGTTATCATTGGATGCTTTGTATAGTCCGTACATGGGATTACTTCGCCCCACTGTCTGTAATGGCAACCCCCTCATCTCGATCCATGATTGTCTCTAGAGTTACAGGAGCCTCCACTTTGTCATGCTCCCCCATGAACTTGTGAACGTCTATCGGCCCATCTGGCCCAAATAAAAGGTATTGACCCGGAACGTACCTCTTTTCCCACCCACGCTTCTCCTTGACATGATTCACGACTGTCTGCGGGTTTTCGCAGTACTCCAGCGTGTAGCACGTCCTCATTGAATCCGCGAATCTGTTGTGCCAAAACAAGTAATACATGGTTCACTACTCCCATGAAAAGGTAACTGGACACCAAACACTGGCGGCACAGAGGTAAACTGGCGGCACAGAGGTATACTCCTGTCTGTACCAGCTACTACTACTTCCAGGTGGGTATACCACCTGGCTAGGGGGGCCTCTGTAAACGCAATAGGATGCCGCAGAATCGACGATCGTCATCTTGGGCTATCGGGACACGTCCCGGACGATCGTCGATTGTGAAGCATTTTAGGCGGCTTGTCGTCGATGTTGCGGGGGGCGGTCGTTCGCGGGTTCCGTCACTTAACGAAAAATCCCCGCTAGGAACTGGCCTAGCGGGGATTGCGAGTTTCGGATTACGCAGGTCGTTCTACTGCGGCTTGCTTCCGATGAGGATCAAGTTTCCTGTGACCTGCATTCGGCCAGTCTTTCCGCCGACATTCACGTCGATTTTGCCGGACATATTGAATCCGACTGAACCGGAAGAAAACCGCATGGCCTTGAGGCGAATCTTGCCATTGCAGCCGCTCATCGTGACTTCCCGGATAAGCGGCGACTCCTCATCATCGCACTTGGCAAGAATCGCGAACTGCTCGCCAGTCATGTTCTCCGTGATGACGATCGTCGGCTTGGGTGCATTCGCTGCGTCGATTGCCGCGAATTGTTCGCGATCGATCTTGCCAGCCAGCAGCCAGTCAAGCGCTTGGTCCTTCGAGACCTTGTCGAAAGCGTAGGAAACTCCGTCAACGTTGACGACGGTCGAGGCGGCGGCGGACTCAACTTGGGAAACGGACATTGTTCTACTCCCGAAACTGAAACTAACGCGAATCAACCGAAATGGTTAATCCCGCGAATTCTCCCCCGCAACAATCTGCGGGGGGTGATTCGGGGGATTATCGGACAAGCAGAATCCTAATCTCCCTTGCGATTTCGTGCCCGTACTCACGGTAGCATCGGACGATCACCTGTCGAGCTGCGTCTGCCGGTGTTTCTGCCAGTACGATTCGACTGGTCCACGGCATGTACCAGGTGTCGTATTTCACGATAAAGCGTTTCATCGGTTCACTACTCCCGGTGATGGTTGACCCGTCCCGGCGGGGTGCCGGGGGAAACCCGTTCTACATTCTCGATTCCGTAGTTCGCTTGTGGTGAATCCCCGTCGTCTCTCATCAGCCATGGATTGAAATGTTGAGACTATGGGACAAGAGGGAAATACCAGCCTGAACCGAATCACTTGCAAGTTGTGAGAGTGTAGAACGGGTTTCCCCGTCCCGCAACGGTGCGGGGGGGACCGGAACACATTGCGAATGCCGTGCCACAACGCTCAACCGGGGTGTGCACGCCGCTCAACCGGGGGAGATTTTTGCCACCCGGGCACCCGAATAGGCCGGATGAATCGCTCGAACCAACGAGGCGAAACTAGGCAAATTCGCCGAATCCCGCCAGAAAATTAGGCAACGCCCGCTCGCACGGGGGATATTCGTGCCACCTCCAGCAACCCGAAAGTGGGTGTGCGGCCCGCCGGATCGGGTCGATTCGCCCCCCGAAAGTTCTGCAAGAAAATTGGGCACAACCTTAATTAGCGGCGAAACCCGCCCGGTCGAGGGGGCTCCTTTGCGCGTACTACTGCGGATCGTCCCGGCATGGCACACTAGAGAACCACGGAAGTAGCTCCAGTGATCCCCCAACCCCCATAGCAGAGAGAGGAGAGAGGGGGAGGGAGAAGAGAGAGGAGAGGGACGGTCGTATTCAGAGAGGGAGAGAGAGGGATAAAATAGTGGAAAATTCTTCCAGGATAATGGAATATTTTGTACTTGACAGCTTGGCGGATCGATGATCGTCGTCGTAAGCTCCTGCAAGGCATAGACTTGCGGAGTGTGCTCGCCAGCTCGGACTGCCAGACGGCAGGCGGGGGGTCGGCCCCCTACGCCCAGGCCCGTTTTATGTATATTCCCCACAGACTTTCCATCTACCCCTTGGGCCAACTGGCCTGACCTGAGTGGCTGTTGTGTCTCTGTTGGTGTGTGTTTATACTCGTAGGGGGTCAGAAGTAGCCTTTTTAGCTAGAAATCGAGGTTTTCGTATGGCACCGAGAAAGAAGCATCCGATGACGCGGACTTTGAGGTTTAGGGTTTCGGAGCAGGCTTGGGAGTGGTTTTACCGTGAGATGCTGTATGACGGGGATACGGAGATCGTTCCTGTGGTCCGGAGGCTGCTGAGAGAGGCTTTGCAGTCCCGGTGGAAGAAGCGGGAGAATGATCGGGCCAAGGATCGGCGGAAGGAGAAGCGGGAGGCTAAGAAGTTAGCTGCTCAGCAGTTAGCGGAGGCTATTCATGAGAAGCCGAAGAAGGCCCTTGACCGCGAGGTGGACACTGCTAGGATTAACGAAAAGGAGGTGTCAGATGAGAGTGAAGGTGGAAGTGAATAGCACGGATGTCAACTGCGGCCTAAAGAGGGTCTGCAACGCTTGTCCGATAGCCAGGGCGATCAAGCGGCTTATCAGAAGCAGCTTCGAGGTTATGGTGGCCGGAAACCATATCGACGAGGTTTTCTTTTACAAGAAGAAGGGATTTGTTGATATCGCCAAGAGGAAGCTCCCCAAGAAGGCGGCCAAGTTCGTCCACGACTTTGATCACTTCCTGGAACCCGGACCATTCTCGTTTGCGATGGATATCCCCAAAGAGATTCTAAGGAGCACGAAGTAGATGCTCTACAAAATGAACATTGCGATCTGGAGCTTTATGTTGGGCTCTATGGCTATGAAGCTTTTCCTTCAAGGAAGGTATCCCGACCCCACTGAGGCGATAATGTCTGCCTTGGGTGTCTTCCTGGTACTGACGTACACTTTAACAATGAGCCCTAAATAATGCCATTTATCACTCAATCCGACCTCGATTGCCTAGTACTAGCTTCTTCTGCCTGGGTAGACGACGTTGACGACGCCAAGAGGTATCGCTTCCTGAGGGATCACTTCGCCCAGTCGCACTCGCTTCAGATGAGCGGGACCAGTTCTTACCGTCTAAGGGGCGGTTGGCCTAACCTTGTGGGCCGTAGTTTCGATGAAGCGGTCGATAATGCCATCAAAGAAGTAGAATTTCATGGAATCAACAACAACTAGACCATCTTGGGACGACTGGTTTATCGGTCTAGCGGAGTATGTAGCCTCTAGATCGAAGGACCCGTCGACCAAATGTGGGGCAGTTATCGTAAGACCGGACAAGACGGTGGCGTCTTTGGGGTTTAATGGGTTTCCGAGAGGTATTTCTGACGACCAAAGCCTTCTAAATGAACGCGACATGAGGCTTTCGAGGACGATTCACGCTGAATTGAACGCTATTTTGAGTGCCAAAGAGCCTCTGGTGGGCTATACGCTCTACGTTTGGCCGTTTCCTACGTGCAGTAACTGTGCTTTGGCGATTATTCAGGCCGGAATCGTCAGAGTCGTGGCACCGATGGCGTCTGCCGAGCTGATGGAGAGGTGGGGAGATAGCATTAAGCTGGCAAATAGCCTATATTTTGAGGCTGGAGTGAAGTACAAGTGGGTTCATCGCTTAAGGTGAAAGGGGATTCGAGTGTCTACTGAAGTTACCGGATGTTTTTGCCACGGTGCCATTGGCCCGCCTTCGTTTGTCTCTGACGCTGGGGTCGTCTACTTCCCGGCGAGTGTGTTCATGAATGATGTGGAGACCCTTTTTCTCTGCTCTCACGACGGAATCGAGATGATTAGGCACGAAGACGAGATTTATGTGCCAGCCTACTGGCTAGCCATAGAGTTTCCTAAGTTCGCCGAAGACATCCAAAACGCGGTGACAAACACGCTTCAGTCGTGGAAAAAGCATCGGGAGGGCGAAGAAGGCAATGATCAAGCTCAAAGCGGTTTACAAATGAAAATCGAAGAGAAGATGGAACTCTACAAGACCCTAGAGGACATCCAAAATCGAATCACGAAGATCGAGGAGGATGTTAAGTTAATACCAGCACAGACCATTGGAGAGATCAACATGCGTCTTGGTGGCGTTCAGGAGAGGATAGACGCGGCAATTAATAGGCTTGTTAGGACCAGAGGGCTGTGAACAATGTACTTCGACATCAAGGCCATGTGGGAGTCTGAGAACGCCGCCTGGGCCGAGTCCTGTAGATTGAAGCTGTTGGCCAAATACCGAGAGCACCTCTCCTCAGTAAAGCACCACCATCACTTCGGATACGACCTGAAGTGCAAGTGCGGCGTATCAGAGCGTGAGTACGCTGCCACCAGAAACGAAGACAGAGAGGTCTGTCTTCTTTATGCCAAGGTCTAATTTCCCCATCCGCTGTCTGGGTAGATCGTGTGGGATTGCTCTCGATTAAGCAGCTCGCAGAGGTGCACTGCCACCAATCGGTCATGGCTCCAGCAAACCGTGGTATTTGCCTGGTCCCACACCTGCCATAGAACCTCCGCAACGAACTCTGGTTCCATCTCTGGGCCAGCTCCCCGCTCGTTGATCGGCATCGCCATCACGAAGAACGGTGGCTTAAAGTCGGCGATTGTCTTAATTCCCGTTAGATGCATCTTCTTCCTCCATCCTCTTCCACATCCTTGCCTGTACGCACTTCAGGCACAGACAGGTCTCTTCTACGGCCTTGGGGCTGAATACGCCTAGACGGCCCAGGCACTGCACCTTCACCTCCCGCAGCCCTTCCTCGCGTAGTCTGGTGCAGTTAGGGCAGTGGCAGTGCGGGTATGCCGAGTCTTCGTCGTCATGAATTGGATTCACTCTTCACCCCGTCTTCTTCCTCGATCAATCGCGTGAGGTAGAACTCGGCCTTCTTCAGGTCTTGTACCTTAGAGCCCTTGTGGTCTGCACGCCAGAGGTACTTGATGATCTGGCCCTTGAGGTAGCTCCTAAAGCCGTCGTTCCCCAGTGCGGACTTGATGGCGTCGATGCACTCAACCTCTCCATGGGTGTAGTGCGGAGGATGCTCAACCATATCCGGCTCTGCCTGTGGAAGCTTGGGCATCAGCATGGGGTCCTTGAGACAGTGTTCGCACTGTCCAGTTTCAACGTAGAAGTGCCTAGAGAACGTCTTGTGGCATGTGTAGCAGATACTCCTATCCCTGTACCTCGCCTCCCTCTCTGCCCTTAGCTCCCCGATACTGTTAAGCGTCTGCTTGAAATTCTCCGAAAAGATAGCCATTGTCAAAACCTATTTGTGGTAGAGCTTATGTACTTCTTTGCCCTTCTTGAGCATCCGGTTGACCATATCCGTGGTTCCCGTCCCTCCGGGGAGGTAGCCCAAGATGTGCCCGACCTTCGCCATCTCCTCATTGCGGATGGGGCCAGCCGACTTACCGAAGAGCTTCCACTGGGCCTTGTAGGTCCCAATTGGTAGCCCGAGCCGCTTTGCAGCCTCCTCGCCGATCTTGTCGCCTCCAGGGGCACCACCTGACATTACCGTGGTTGCTCCGACTTCCTTCAGGAAATCCACCACGTTCTGGATGGCGACTTCGGTGACTTCAATGTCCCTGCCTCCTGCGATGATTACGTTCACTCTGAACTCTCCACGGAAAGCTTCTCCAGCTTGAAGTACGCGCTATGCACCTCCAATAGCTTCCTCTCGTTTTCGTTGACCTGCTCCTGAAGTGTCATTAGCCAGATTATGCCGACTGCCATGATGATGAAAACGAGGCAACCGCCAGCCCCACAATCACACTTTTGTGACATTAAGCACCTTTCCCCATGTAGGCGTCCTGGGCATCCTTAATCGCGTCTAGGTACTGAATCGGAAGTTCCCTCTCGGAGATATGCCGCATTTCGATTCCCTGCTCATTCTGGAGCACGTTGAACTTAAACTCACCCACGAAGTGGTGTTTCGTGTTCCATAGGTTTGGCTCGTACTCGATCTCGTCCCAGTAATCACGTATCGGCAGCCGCTCGATGATCGGGTACTTGGCTATACAGGTGAACGTATCGTCATCGACGTAGCAAATCCAGCGGTGGTGCATGTACCCCATGTGACCACCGATGAAGTCCACATGCCTCGAAGTCTCCACCACGGGGCTGGGGGTCTCGATGTAGCCCTGTTTGGCCACCCGCTTGATCTCCCGTAGTAGGTGAGTCGGATCGGCTAGGTCTTCAATGGTATGCCGACAGAAGAGGAAGTCAACACTCCCGTCCTCGAATGGCAGGTCTTCGTTGCACAGGTCGATGTCGTAGTCGCATCCGAAACCCACGGTGACTGTGGCAGCGGGGAACTTGTAGTTCTTGCTGGCACCTACGTCAACCACGAGCCTCATACCACGACAGTAATCCGCGATGGATTCCAGATAGGGAATCTGAGGACCCCAGAACCTTGGCATCTACTTCTCCTTAAAGAGTGTCGGGCTGGGCTCGAACCAGCCTCCTCCAGAAACGGCTTGCAGTGGTGTGATTGGCCGTGTCACAATCCTTTGGACTCACCACTGGGCCGCGTGTATCCGGCGTGCTACCTGCTACACCACGACAGCAAAATTAGAATCCCCTCACCATACGAATGAACTTCTTCTCGTCGTCATCTTCTGGGCAATCGAACGGGCAGTCAAGACCACGTTCCACTTTTGGCCCAAACGGACCAGCAGACGGGAATTTTCCGTGGCTCACTGGGTTACCCAACAGAATGTTTGCCTGTTCCCTGAGGAACCCCTTAAGAAACCCCTTCCTGAGCGCCCACCGCAGATACTTCACTGGAACCTCTGACAGTGGCTGGCCTTTGTATTTGCCGAAATTCATTAAAGGAATTGGGGTCCTCTTCGGCTCTGGAATCTTCTGTCGCCTTCTTTCTTGCCTGCTCACGTCTATATCACACCCACTATCATTCAGGACACTACTAGGAGCCTGAATAACTGGTTATTTCGTCTGGTTTGCTACTGGCTCTGGTAGAGGGTCTTTGGTCCTCTAGGGCCGCTCCACTAACGGTCGCTTGTGATGGCGTCCTGAACGCCGGGTCGACAGGGTTGGGTCGTTGCCCGGTTTGGTTGTCCGTTAGTCTTGCGTGTGCGTTTGTGAGACGCGAGCATCATTCCGCCGGCAAGGCAGGCCGTCCCGCCCCAGGTATCATTTCCGGCTAAACCCACAAGAGACGATATGGTCTCCAGCCAGCCTTCCAACGAAGCCAGTCCCACGCAGCTTACCGGCGTCAGCCGTTCTCGCCCGATCTGTACTGGTCTCGAAGGCACGTCAGTAGTTTCCAGGCCACGGCACCTGTCCAGGGCGCAGTGGCAGTGTATGTACGCACCGACTCGTAAGGTTCCTTGTCAAGGGGGGTCGGGCAGGAGGCCCAAGATACGAGTCGGCACTTTACGTGCTAACCTCCCTTGACACCTAAGAGTATACACCAAGAACTGGTGTCGGTGCAAGAGGGGGGAAAAAATTCTGGAATCAAGGCCGGCATTGCACCGGCGACAGGTGAGTGCTATCGGTCATTCGCCCCACCCGAGCCACTACGACCGTGGTATCGCGTGTCCCTGTCCACGCCGCTTGACCCAGAGGACCCGGTGGGACTCGAACCCACATCCTGCTGATTACAAATCAGCGGCTCAGCCATTGAGCTACAAGTCCACGTCGCCGCGCCCCACTCGGCTCTGCGTA
The DNA here is from genome assembly GCA_964652185.1 of uncultured Candidatus Peribacteria bacterium. GTDB lineage: Bacteria > Patescibacteriota > Gracilibacteria > Peribacterales > Peribacteraceae > DALYDP01. The sequence continues at coordinate 41,776 of CAZZDD010000003.1, forward strand.
TCGCCTAGGCGCAGAACGCGACGATCAAACGCAGATAAATACCAGACGAAGTGAGCCATCCGTGGCCCGTCTGGTTTCCTAGAGCTAGTCGATGGAGTCGAACCACCATCTCTCGGAGGTCTCAAACCATCCGAGCGCCTTACCGTTAAGACCAGACCAGCATGGACGGGGCTGTTTTAATACCTTGCGGCTGCGTCCAGCCCCGTCGCCGCTCTTTCCCACCTGAATTATACCGCGATGTCCAGAGAGGTCAATGGCACACCACGAAATTATTCGTCGTAACTCATCTCCTCCACGGCATCCAGAACCTCACCAGCAATTTTCACTAGCCGGTCGTAGGGGATGGACTCGATGTGATGCCGAACCGCCAGACGAAGCAGGTACTCCGCCTCAGCACTGTGAACGGCATCACGAATCAGGTTCTGTAGGTATTTGACTGTCTCGCTATCGGCATCCATTAGATCATCCTTTTGTGGGGAAAAGGTCGGCGTGGGAATCGAACCCACCTGAACTCGGGTTGAAATCCGGTTGCATCCCAAGATGCTTGCCGACCGCCGCGTTACGAACTGAGCCACTCAGCCAGTTCCAGGGGCTCAACCCCGACCCCCTGGGTGGCAAGCTTCTTCATTAACCTGAATTTATCGACTTTCAGGTTTGTTTTCTCGGTGCTGCTGTATTTGGAGCCACGCACAAAGGCAAGTGCCAAGTGTGCGTACCTGGACTCCTCTCGCAGCCTGCCCCTCCGGTGCCCGTCAAGTTCGCCCACGTACCGAGGGCTGGCTTTGGTGCATTCGTGCCTGATTAGTCTTGATTCAGTTGCAAGTGACTTAATGTTCACTCGCAGCTTGTGGATCGCGGCTACTTTCCTGTTGTATGCGTTGGAAGTCATTGATGGTTCCTTGTGTTGAAGTTTTGATGGAAAGTCTTCGTACACAACGAACTCGGCGGTCCTCTGCATTCACGTCATCTCCTGTTCTCCTGTTTTAATTGTGCAAGCCTTGCACTATTCACCCGGTCCACCGTCGTAGTCGTCCCCCTCTTCGTCGAGGGACTCCTCCTCTTCGACGCCAGTCGCCATCCAGTGCTCAACCATCCCCATTCGAGAGAAGTAGTTCCCCTTTCCTCGGGAGATGCCAATCGTCCTCTGTCCACCACGAGCAGTCTCGTGCCTAGTGGCAAAAATCTGTACGGCATCGAAGTGGAGCATTAACTGCTGAAGGGCCTTGTCCACCGATTCGTCGTCATTGCCGAAAATCTCATCCATTCTTTTTTCTCCTTTTTCTCCTAGACATATCAGGTGGTGGCTCTGCTCCAGATGCGTTAAAGAACGCCACGATAGCTGAGACACTGGAGTGACGGACTCCGGCTATGTGAATCTGGGGTAGTTGGTGCAGTTGCCCATTGATCACCACGCCTCTCTCAAACCAGTGATTCCAGGTCCTCTTTGTCCTCTTAACGGGGAGCTTCTCTTTCACTAACTCGTGAATCGGAAGGCACTTCTCTAGTCCCCAGTTAATTCTATCTGACATGAGGAAGTGGTGGGAAAAGTTGGGCAATACAGGGAAGTATCGTAGCAGTATACCACCAAAACCGAGGAGCGTCAAAGGGTTTTGTGGAAAACTGTTCAGGTCAGGCGAAACTTCCCTTTTTCTATAAAGAGACATGGCAGAACAAGATATCACCCCCACGGAAGTACAAGGCGGCGAATCTGTCGCCGACAAGCTTCGATCCAACATTGCTCCGGCAGCCCCCAGGGAAGAAGTAGTTGTTGCTGAAGTCGCCAAGCCCTCGCTCACGGAAAAACTTCGTGACCTTGGGTTCCAAGGCGTCGAGAAGGACGACGAGGCCCTGGAGCGGCTCCTAGCAGCCTACGAACAGGAAAAAAAGCGAGCGGCTGAGAGCGAGACAATCGCACGAGCCCTTGCCGCCGAGCGCGTCGCCCCGCCGAAGGCCGAGGCAACGCCGGAACCGGAAAAACCGCGGACCACTTGGTGGAACCCGCCGAAGGTTGACCAGACTTTGATCCAAGCGTTTCAGGTCCCAGGTCCCGACGGACGGCCCACGTTTCGCGATAACACCCCACCCGAGGTACTGCGGCAGGCCGAACTGGCCACCGCACACTACCAAAAGTGGGCTCGGGACATCATCGAACGGCCTGATGTGGTTCTCCCCCAGATCATCCGGGAGGAGGCCGAGAGGCTCTTCGAGGAGAAGTTCAACAGCGTTCAGCAGAAGACCAAGCAGGAAGGGGTCCGAGAGCAGTTCCTTCGCGAAAACGGCGACTGGCTGTTCGCTAAAGACCCCCTCACCGGACAGCAGGGAGACCTGACTCCGGAAGGCAAGAAGTATGACGCTTGGCTGTCTGAAGCATACAACCTCGGCATTGAAGACTTCGGTGCCCAGATCAAGTATGCGAACGCCATGCGGTCTGCTGACGCTGCTACCCGAGCGGCTGCCGCAGCTCAGACCCCCAAACCAGAAGAAACAAATGAGACCAAGAAGCTGGACCTGCTTCGTCGGGGTGGTGGAAACCCTGACCGAGGTGGCACGTTCCCGGCTCCTGGTGCCAAGAGTACACCGCCGCAGAATCGCAACCTGTCTGTGGCCGAGAAGTTGCGTGACAGGATGCGTCAGAACGGTGTGTTGATTCCGAGTTAGTCGCACTGCCTTCAGGCAGGCTATTCCATAAGGACTAAAAGATGGCGAATGATTACCAGGGATATAGCGGCTCTGACTGGATACGTGCGGCAGCTACTACGCTTGCCGACCACGTTCGCGAGGAAGAGCAGGCTTGGATGCGGAACTTCCAGATGGGTGCCCTTCTGGAGTCGCAGGGTCGGATTACGTACAACAACGCAGGTCGTGGTTTCGACTGGCCGGTGCGTTATCGGATGCACGAGCTTGAAGCCAACACTGGCGAAACGGCTCGCAACTTCGCTCGTCGGAATCTGAACATCGTTGCCAACCTGCCATACCGTGGGTATCAGGCAACGGACCTGATCTACGAGCGCGAGATGCTTGAGAATCGTGGTGAATCCGCGATTGTCAAGGTATTCGAGAATCTGGTCTCGAATCTCGAAGACTCGATGAAGCAGGGCCTCGCTACCGAATGGTACATCGACGGCAATGCTACCGGCAATACCCAGTTGTGGCACGGCCTTGAGTCGATGTTCGCAACGAACGGTACGGTCAACGTGACCTCGGGTGCTCAGCGTTCTGCGACGGCGGCTGACTATGTTGGCTACCCGAGCGACACGTATGCTGGTCTCTCGACGATTCTCGGCAACTATGGTGGTGACAACGAGTCGGGCCAGTACTGGCCAGACGGTGTTGCCGATCCGGAGTACGACTTCTGGACCCCGCTGATCGTCAACTACACCTCGTCTTCGTTCAGTGGTACGGCTGATACGTGGGTGGCTCAGGGTCACGAGGCTCTGCGTTACGGCATCATCCACGCCCAGCGGAATACCACGCTCGACGGGCAGATGACCAACATCTTCCTGAACCGCTCGCGGTACTTCGACCTGCTCAACTCGATGGACTCGAAGGAGCAGATCAACATCACGAGCGAGAACGAGCTGCGTGCTCTTGGCTTCAAGAACACCTTCGTGTTCGACGGCGTGACGGTCTCGTGGGAAACGGCTGTGCCTAACACCTCGCCTCACGAAGACGGGACTCGGGCGATGGCTGGTTATGGCCTCAACTTCAATGCCATTGAGTTGCGGTGCATGTACGACACCATCATGAAGACCGAAGGCCCCGAGTATGACATTGATACCCAGGGGTATAAGGCGGTGATTAAGACGCTGTCGAATTTGCGGTTTAAATCGCCGCGCAATTTTGTCAAATATATGTCGCTTGCCTAATGCAATGTGACATTGGTTTGTGACCACGCAGAGCTTTTATCTGCGGGGTGTTGGTTGATTGAACTTTAGCCCTATAAGGGGAAAAGATATGGAATACGGTGGAAATCCTCCGATGGAGCTTGGTGAGACCCTTAAGGGGAAGGATGCTGACGGCAACCTGATCAACGGCGATAAGCTGGGTCAGGTATTCGTCTTCCCGGCCTCGCGGGTGACTGCCAATCTCCGTGGTAATAAGAGTCGCCGGACGGGTAAGCCCATTAAGGCTATCCTCCTGCGCAACGAATCTGGAATCACTCTCTACGGCAAGCGTTTGGCTCGGCTTACTCCCACGGCGGGTTATTCCCTGTGCGAGTCGGTGAACGGCTACGCGGCTGGTGCTACTGCGGTTCGCAACGTGGTCGGTATCGACGAGTTTCTCCCGGCTGGTGGCGTCGCCGACGACGACATCTTCTGGGGAATCTTTGGTGGACCCTTTACGTGCTTGGTCCCGGCAACGGGTGCTGGCATGAATGGTGACATCGCTGTCGGTGCCCATCTTGTGGCTGGAACCGGGACGACAACCCAGTCCGTGACTCAGAGCGGTCGCGTTAGCAACATCACGCTCCCCGGAACCACGGGTGCGACTGATGCGGTTAACATGGCTGCTGGCATCGTCGGACGGGCCCTGTCGGCTAGGACGACCCAGGAGACGACTGCTGGCGTTGATCTCCTGATTGATCTGTGCATCAATCTGGGTGCATAAACTGGATTCCTCTTGCCTCGCAAGGGAGTTTCGCGGGAAGGGAGTGGTCTGCAAAACCACTCCCTTTCTGTTTTTGTGTATACTACTGAGAGCGAAATTACCCTTTTTCTAAAATAACCCGGAGACCAGGGTGTGCAAGAGGCAAAGCTGAAGCTGGATGTGTTCGTAGGATTTCCATCATACGGCGGTAACGGCGGAATCAGCAGTGAGGTTCCAGATATCCGCGAGTGGTGGGCAGAGACGATCATTGAGATGAGGGCTGACCCAAGGGTCGGTCGCATTATCACGAAGACTATTGCGGACACACCCATCACTCACGTCCGCAACCGATTCGTTCATCTGGCGGAAAAACAGGGCTGTCACCTGCTCCTCATGATCGACTCCGATCAGAGCCCCAACAAGCACAAGGGCGAGCCGGGATTTAAGCCGTTCTGGACCGAGGCATTCGATTTCATCTACAAGAACTACAGCAAGGGGCCTCACGTAGTCGGTGCTCCATACTGCGGTCCTCCCGGTGGAACCGAGAACGTCTACGTCTTTAAGTGGGAAAACGAAGGCATTCGTGGTGATGAGACGCAGTTCCGGCTAGACGCCTACAGCCGAAGCGAAGCAGCAATCATGTCTGGAATTCAGGAGTGTGCTGCCCTCCCGACCGGCATGATCCTCTACGACATGCGTGCTTTTGATCTCATTCGCCCCTCCGGAAAGTCCAAGAGGCAGGTGCTTCAGGAGTTCCAGGAAGGCAAGATCGACATCCAGCAGGCTGAGTTCGATCTCCATGAGGGGTACTTCTACTACGAGTGGACGGATAGCTTCGCCCATACCAAGGCTTCAACAGAGGACGTAACCAACACTCGCGACATCTCAATGTGCGGACAGGTGAAGCTGGGGTACAACCCGGTTCACTGTGCTTGGGACTCGTGGATTGGCCACTGGAAGCCATGGAATGTCGGTCGCCCAATGCGGTATGGAGTGGAGTCGATTGGCCCCACATTCCGCAAGGTGGTCCTCAACGACCAGAGCCACTACGACACGATCATCGAACTTCCGGACTTGGACATTGGACCCCAAAAGGGGCCAGTTTCAGTTCCTCAAATCAACGCCCAGGTAAAGCAGGCTTCGAGGGAGATTGCTGAGGCGGTGGTAATTGAGGACCCCAGGCCAGGGAGGCCGTGGTTTGAGCAGGAGGAAATGCACCCCACCCACGTCCAGTACCTCAGGGACTTCGTAAAGTGTCTCGGCGAGAACGGCGAGAAGCCTAGGGTGCTGGAGGTCGGCTCGTGGCTTGGTGGTTCGGCTATTGCCATGGCTGATGCTGGTGCAATCGTGCACTGCGTGGACACATGGGAGGGGAGCACAGGAGAGGCGACTGAGCACTACGTTGCCAGGGCCGGTGGTGCTCTGGAGGTTTACGAAGAGTTTAAGCGTCGTGTTGGCGGTAGGCTGGACAATACCATCTTCCCTTGGCGTAAGTCGAGCAAGGAGGCGTTCCAGATGCCCTGGGCCAAGTTCGATCTTATCTTCATTGATGCTCAGCATTCATACTCTGCCGTTCGTGAGGATATTATTGGCTGGTGGCAGCACATTAAAGCCGGTGGATTCCTGCTTGGTCATGACTACAAGACGAAGCAGTTTGAGGGTCTTACGCGAGCGGTTGGAGAACTGTTTGACAGCGACGCCATTGAGGAGGTGGCGAAGTCGGAATGGGGTTCGATGTTCTTGGTCCAGAAGTGGGCCGGTGTTGCACCCAAGGCACCTGAGTACGGAAAATGACAACGCTCTATCGTCAATGCAAGGGTCCCTGTCAGAAGGACCTTGAGCTAAACGAAGAAAACTTCGACCGGGATTCCCGCAAGGAAGGGGGGTTCCGGTTCTTTTGCAAGAAGTGTAGAGCCGAGGCACGGAAGCTGAAGCAGGCCCTGACGATCAGCAGCCAGCTTAAGATTCTCGATGATGCAGCCATGAGGGCTGTTCACGAGATGCCGGATGGTGGCACGGACATGCCTCACGTTGCCGAGCTTTACCGCGTAATGGTGGGGCTCTTGGGGGGAGTGCAGGGGTTCGGTCGCCACTACGTAGCCAACATGCTCCAGGCTCCTCCCGGCAGCCAGACAAGACAGAGGATGCTGGCCGACATCAATAAGCTCGCCATGGTTGCAACCGCCTCAGGTGCCGTGGATAAGCCCGTCTCGGCTATGACAGATGAGGACCTCTTGAATGAGCTTAAGAAGCGAGAAGTCCACTTGAGGATAATGAAGCCAGAGATCGTGGTGGAGACAATAGAGGACAAGGATGATAAGCGGGATACCTAATCTCGAAGAACTAGACGAAGACGATCTGTCTCCATCAGAAATCCTGAAGCAGGCTGGGGATATTCGTGCGGCGTCTATTCTCGAAGAGAAGAGGTATATCGAGCTTCTGCAAGAGCAGATGTCTCGCGAGTCGGAGTCTCTGAGGCTATACGAACCAATGCCTCACCAAGACGAACTCCACCGATCAAGTGTCCGCAATGTTATCATGCGGAAGGGGAACCAAGTCGGTGGTTCTCTTTGTGCGGCAGTGGAAGTGGCTAGGGCTGTTACTGGGCAGGACCCGTACAACAAGTACCCAAAGAAGAATGGCATTGCTGCCTGTCTGGCTTATGGTGAAGGCCACATTGGTCGCGTATTCCATGGGATGCTATTCAACCACGGTGCCTTCGACATTATCAAGGACATAAAGACAGACAAGTGGAGGACCTATCGTCCTTGGCCTACCGCTCAAGGTGGTGACTTGGAGAGGGCCAGCGAGAGGGTTCCGGCTCCCCCACTGATTCCAGAGCGATATATCGACGAGATCATTTGGTCCAAGAAGGGTGCCCGCGTCTTCGAGCTTGCTAGATTCAAGACCGGCTGGGAGCTTTACGCATTCAATAGCGTAGGTGATCCCAATCAGGCTCAAGGTTTCAAGTGCCATCTCTACTGGGTTGACGAAGATATTGCAACCTCAGGGTGGATTTCCGAAATCACCTTTCGCCTCCTGAAACATCGCGGATTCCTCAGGTGGACGGCTCTCCCGCACGGCAAGAACGATGAGATGATGAACCTCATCCACAAGGCCGAGGAGCAGAAGGAACTAGAAGACAAAGATAAGGACGTCAAGCTCATCACGGTCTCAACCCTAGACAATAGGTACATGGACCAAGAGAGCATGAAGGAGACTGTCCGGGCTGCTCTCGCCCAAGGAGAGGATGTCTACAAGCAGCGTATCCTTGGCGTCATCGACGAGAACTCGTTCCTGATGTACCCAGCCTTCAGCAAGCGGGTGCATGACATCAACATTGATCTAGAGTTTGCCTCTGAGGCACAGAAGATTCTAGTCGAGAACGACGGCATCCCACCGGCAGACTGGACGAGATACGCCATCGCTGACCCCGGCTACACCGTAATGGCCATCCTGTTCGTGGCTATTCCTCCGCCTGATCTCGGTGGTGAGATATTCATCTTCGACGAATGCTACATGCGTAACCCGGCTGTCCCTGCCAAGGCTTTTGCCGAAGAAATGTCCGCTAGGTGCACCGCACATCCATACGAAGAGTTTATTTTCGACTACCATGGTGGTAGATTGCGAAGCGTAGCCACAGGTGAACTACCGATTGACATCTACTCAGACGAGTTGTCTAAGGTTGGCGTCAAGTCGTTGCAGACTGGCAGTGGGTTTCGTGCTGGCTGTGCAGACATCAAGCGTCGCGAAGAGGATACCAGACGAGCCCTATCCCTCCAGAGGAACGGCAGGCCGACTGTCCAGATCGTTGTTGGCCGCTGTCCAAACCTGTGCTCTGAACTGGAGACGTTCAAGAAGAAGAAGGTCAGACACGGAACCAAGGACGTACCGGTGGATGAGGGGAACCGGCGAGTCAGGACCCACGCGGTGGAATGTTTGGAAATGGCGGTGTCCTCGAACCTTAAGTATGTACCACGGAAAAACACCTCACTCGACGCCAGCATGGTTGATATTGAGGCTGAAGCAGACCGTAAACGTGAGATCAACCGGGCTATGACCGCCCGAGCGAATGGAATGTCTAGCGGAATTTCTTTAGGACCAGGAGCAAAATAGTGAGCAACGCAGTAGTAGACGAAGGAATCATTGATCAGAAGCTTCAGGAGCGGATCAACGCATTCAAGATGCCACGACCAAAGGATGGTCAGGCGGTCCTGTGGTATCGCCACGGGATCAGGATGTCCGGCCCCAAGGGGGACCCGGAGACTGCCTTTATCATCCGGGCTGGCGAGCGTAATGTTAAGCTGCGGACTTCTGATGGAATGGTACATCAGACCGTACTTCACATTGAGGACCCTCGCCTTGGCCTCAATGATTACCAGAGGCAGAACGGGGCATGGGACTTCACCGAGGAATACAACTTCTTTGTCAATACGGCCCACGAGATTCAGGCTAGAATGACAAGGGTGGAGCAGAAGCTTCGCGACCTGGAGAAGGTCCTGGCTGATCTCAATCCATCCAAGAATAAGAAGCCTGCCTCTGAGGCACTCTAGGTGATCAATGAAGAACGCCCAGTATAGCTCTCATCCGATGAAGGCAATCTGCGATCAGTGGATTGCCAAGATCGACCTAGCCCTCAAGGATCGTCACGAACGGTTTGGGAAGTACGCGGAAGAGGCCATGAACTTCTTCCACGGAAACCACGACTGGATGTGGGATGATAAGTATGCGTGTGGGCCATCTGGGTTTCTCGACAGGGAGGGGGCTTTGAAGCCCACCTTCCGGATCAGCGTAAACAAACTATTCGAGGCCGTGGCACTATTTGGCCCGGCCTTATACCACCAGAATCCCAACATTCTGGTTACCCCACTGATAAACCCAGAGGTCTCTCCGGAGGCCCTCGGGATCATGCCATACGACCAGATGGGCCTAGCAACCTATCAGCAGATGGCTATGGCTGATCAGTATATGTGGGAAAAGAAGAAGGCTTGTGCCAGCGTCAAGCAGCGATACCTCAACTGGATTCAAGGAGAAAACGACAAAAAGACACACATGCGACGAGCGGTAACTGAGGCCCTTGTCGCTGGTATCGGATACCTTGAGACCGACTACGCCCAAGAGCCGGGGTCGAAGATCGGGATGCCAGTGTCCCGCTATCTGTCTTGGTGGGACGTGGTGGTCGATCCGGATGCCAAGTACTGGGAGGATGTTCAGTGGATCGCCATCAGGCGTCATCGTGCAGTCAACCTGACCGAGAGGCGGTATGGGCTTGAGAAAGGGGACCTGAAGGGAAATGCCCAGTCCAGGATGTCCCAGTCCACACGCAGATCGCGGAAGGAGGCCAGAGACAACCGTGGTGGCAAGAGCTACGACCTGATCGAATACTGGGAGGTCTACTCCAAGAATGGATTCGGACAGAGGCTCTTGGATGACGTAGCACTCCAGAACCTTGGAGGCGTTGGAAGTGAGGATATGTACGATGCCTTTGGCGACTACTGCCACATCGTAGTATCACGCAACGTCCCATTCCCCCTCAACATCCCGACAAGCTCTATTGGTGAGGAGACTCCGGAGCAATTGTTTATGCGGGCTCAGTGGCCAATCCCATTCTGGTACGACAAGAACGGATGGCCTATCTCGCGGCTTAGCTTCTACGAGCAGCCCAACGAAGTCTGGCCGATCAGTCTGTTCCGACCGGCCATCGGGGAACTGCGGTTCGTCAACTGGTGCCTCTCGTTCTTGGCCGACAAGGTTGCCTCAAGCTGCCATACCTACATCGGAATGATGAAGGATGCGGCTGTCAACATCCAGAAGCAGATCACCGGAAGCAGCTCTCCATATACCGTCCTGGAGATCAGCAACGCCACCGGAAGGAAGGTGTCTGAGGTCATAGAGATCATCAATGCCCCGGATTTCCAACAGCACATCTGGGTTATGGTTCGTGAGGTTCTGGAGCTTATCGACAAGCGTACCGGCCTTACGGAACTCATCTACGGTATGACGAGGAGCCAGATCAGGTCTGCTGCTGAGGCCCAGATCAAGGAAGGTAACACCAGCGTCAGACCAGACGACATGGCTGCTCGCGTGGAGGAGGCTGCCACTGAGTGTGCGGTCAGGGAGATGCAGGCCGCTCGGTGGATGAACCAGCCAGAGGACGTAGCCCCAATCCTCGGGCAGCTTGGGACGGCGGTCTGGGCAAACTACATCATGACTGACGACGTGGATTCCGTGGTCCTCGACTACGACTATCGCGTAGAGGCAGGCACGGCTCGCAAGCCGAACAAGCAGAACAAGATAGCCCAGTTGAATGAGTTCGGTCAATACTCTATACAGTACTTCCAGCAGATGGCCATGGAGGGCAACCCTGGCCCTTGGAACGCCTACGTCACAGACTGGTGCTCGGCCAACGACCTTGATCCTTCTGGATACATCATCCAGCCGCCTGATCCGGCCAACACTCCTCCCAGCCCTGAGGAGGTTCAGGCACAGGTCAAGATGGCTGAGCTTCAGATGAAGATGCAGGAGAAGACGATGGAGATGGACCTTGACCAGCAGTCTCACGAGCAGGAGATGGAGCAGGCCAAGGAGATGCATGAGTTGGAGCTTGAACTCAAGAAGGAAGAGATGAAGCTTAAGGAGAAGGAGTCGAAGGCTAAGGCTCAGGCAATGAAGATTGCAGCGAAGAACAAGCCACAACCCGCGAAACCAAAGGATAAAAAGTGAGCCCCAAGGAGTTCTCAGAGGCGTTAGATAGGATTAGGGATGGATTCCTACACACAATGGCCGTTGAACCAGATACCATCAAGAAGTATGGTGGTGTCTGAGGAACTGAGTATATCGGAGAAGAGGTTGTTTCTGTGTATGTAGGTTCGATAGAAGTATATGACAAGGTAACAGGTAACGGAATATGAAAGGTTTAACCAAAGAGTCACTCAAGCGGGCCTATCTCAAGGCTGGGGAAGATGAATTCTGGGCCGACCGAAAGGCCGAGAACGACTACTTCCGACTCACGAAGATGCTAGCAGCAGTCGGTGAGTTGAGTGCAGAGTGTCAAAAGATTTTCTTCCAAGTGTTCCGGCAAGACGACCCGACGACGTGGGCTGAGGCAGAGATGTATGCCCTCCAGTCGCCGCCAGGAGCACGCTATACAGATCGGGCGTTCAACGATGGTCAGCGTAGGAAGATGGAGTCGATGAGCCCATTGGTCTCCAAAGCCCTCCACAAGGCCGCTAGGAAGGCTGGGATCAACACCGATGGGAAATACTACGTTGGTGGGCTGGGGCGATGCACGGACAAGTCAGCGTGGGTCTCGACGGCGGACGACGTTCTGGAAGTCTGCAAGCGAAAGAACCTTCAGTGCGACGGCGTTCTGAGCCACAAGGCAGACCTAGACAGAACCCCACCCAAGCCTAAAGTGAGGCTGGCTAACGACTTAGCTGAAAAGTTTGAGGCTAGGTACTTGGAGGCAAATCCAGCCCTAGCCGCCAAAGTCAAGAAGAGCAAGAAGGCCAAGCGAGAGCTTCGCGAGATGGTCATCGAGAACCACGGAGCTAAGAAGTAACTTCCTCATGGTCATCAATGTCCAATATTGAGTCCAAAATTCTATTGCCATTAAGCTCAACTGGGACAGACCCCGGAGGAAACTTACACGGTTCTGAGACACCTTCGTAAAGGGGGAATCCCTTCAGGTAGATATCCTTCCATTTTGCTATACTAGCTTCTGTCCAGTATTCTGACTTTTTCCTGTTCCTCGGGTTCTTGATACCACGCTTCCGTAGTTCAATCCCGGTGTACATGATTGTCTTGGAGGTAGACCATACATCATGGACTTTCTTGGCGATAGCTCGCTCTTCGGGGCAGGGGACAATACGGGAGACCTTCCTTCCGTTGTGAATCTTGTAGGCGAGCTTCCAGCCGATTGGGGGTGCACACACCGGGAGTCCGTTCTCCCTCCGGTATGCAGCGGCCTCCTTCACTCGAGTCCTGAGGGTTTCTCGTTCCATCCACTTTATGACGGCCAGAATCTTCAGGAGCCCTTGACCGTTGACTGTGGATGTGTCGATGTCAGCATCCAGAATCACAAGCCTGATTCCACGGTTGCCGAGAACCTCCATGGTCCGGCAGAGGTCGAGCACCGACCTGAAGAAGCGGTCGAATTTGGCCGCGATGATCATGTCGCCACGCTTAGCGGACTCGATGATCTTCCGTCCTGCTGGGCGATCCATGAAGCCAATTTTGCTGGTTGTAGCTTCGTCGGCGAAAAACCCAGCGTATGTGGTTCCGGGTGGGAGCTTTCCAACTATCTCGTATGCCTTGACGGCTTTGTCGATCTCGGCAGCTTGGACTTCCGTGGTCATCATCTGTTTAGCGGTGCTCGCCCGACCATAGCCGAAGATCGTGAATGGAGCGGATGTTTCTTCGCGCATAGATAATCTCGGTAAAAATAATGCTAATTCAATCTGGTGCGAACATCTGGACATTTCAGGACGCGGTTGATTACGTCCTGGATTCCCACGAAATCGTAGCCGACCCGCTCAATAAGCGTCGTGCACGATCAGCCGTTGTAATGGCTTACCGGGAAATCGTCAACAAGCATGAGTGGAGTTACTTTTACCGCCAAAGAATCCTTAACACGGTCGCTTCGTACTCCACTGGCACTGTCGTCTACGATCATACGGGAGGTGCCAACGAAAGGCAAGTCACGCTGACGACCGGAACTTGGCCAAGTTGGGCTGCTTTCGGTCGGATCATCGTCGATGACGTTCATTACGAAGTGGACAAAAGGGTAAGCGACAGCATCATCACCCTGAGTTCTTCGAGCAATCCTGGGGCTGACTTCTCCTCGACTACCTACCAAATCTACAGGTCTTCGTACCCTCTGCCGAGTGACTTCAGGCGTCTCGGGAGGATGTGGGATGTAGCCCAGCAGAGGGAGGTTACTTACGTAAATAACCTACAGTACCACACCTCCCTGAATGTCTATTATGACACTCCAGCGGACCCGTGGCAATACACGATCCAGTCTGACGGGAAGTACTACGGCGGGTTTAGCGTCCTGTTCGGGCCTCCACCAGCCTCGGTGCGGTCCTACGACATCCTCTACAAGACATCTCCTCGGAGGCTCGACTACAACAACGAGTACTCGTCTGGGACGGTTGCCTGCCCTGGATCGACGACCGTCACTGGGACGAACACCACGTTCCCGACAGGATGTGCCGGGTCGATCATTCGCTTCAGCTCCAACACAACCCCTCCGACTGGGGTCATTGGGAGCCCTGATGGTAATGACAATCCGTTCACCTCGCAGGCTGTGATCCTCTCCAGGGATAGTGCTAACAGTCTGACGCTTGCAGAGAGCCTGTTAGAGGCAGTGAGCGGGGTTGGATTCACGATCAGCGACCCACTCGACCTTGAGGAGGGGTCCATGCTGACGGCCTTCCTAAAGATGGCAGAGGCTGAGTTCGCCATGAGGGCGGGGCGGAAGGATGCATCTTTGAAGGCATCCGATGCAAGGCAAGCCCTGATCATGGGGATCGAGGCGGACAACACAAGGGAAAGCTCGCTTGGTCAAGTGTTCTACGATCCTCTTGACCACGGCACGGAGAGCACCTCCGCATGACATCTGTACAGGAACAGTGCCTGCGGAAGGTGGCTGAGATCATTCGTGGTCTGGCCCTTAACCGCACCAACCCCGATCAGGTTCAGGTCTGCCGCCTGCCGTGGAATGTATCCGGTGACGGTAACGTCATCATCAACCCAGGAATCTTCGTGCACCCGGTCCCCGAGAGGGAGGCACCTGGAACCAACCAGAGGGAAGATATCGGATACGGATGTGCTGTTACAATGATTGTTCCAACCTCACATTCATCCCTCGAATCGGTTGGTATTGTCAGCGAGTGGAGGGAGACGATCCGAAGAGAATTTGTCAACAGCAGGCTTCAGGATATCACGCTTGACGGCGGACATTTCTGTATAGCCAAAGTTGAACACAATAACCTAATTGTACCCAGAGAAGGTCACAGGTATGAGGTAAGCTCTATGGTGATCAGATGTTGGGTAAGGGAGCCTAGAACATGAGTTGCGCTCAAGGTGCACTTGGACGAATCTTTATAGAGCCCGGTTCGGCTCCGCACACGTTTGATTCCAGCAGCGAGAGCTACGAGTTCCTATACGAATCTCTCCAGCGACGGAGCCGCATTGTAGGCGGTCAGGGGATTCGTGGTACTCGCGAGGAGTCCCAGGAATCCACCCGTCTAGGCTCCTACACTGTGGGCGGGCGTGTTGCGATGCACGTCAATCCGCTGGCTCTTGACCTGTGGCTGCCGAGGATTCTGGGAACCGCAGAGAACGCTGACGTCTTCGCCTTGGCTGAAAGCCTTCCTAGCTTTGGCGTCTTGGTTGATCGTGTTACACAGACCTTCCAGTACACGGACTGCGTTGTCAGCCGAGCCCTGTTCCGTGCACAGGCAGGCCCAGCCGATGGTGACCCAGAGCTTGTCGAGATGGTCCTTGAGATCATCGGTAAGACTGAGGTAGAGGACACCTCTGCTCCAGCCGTCAGCATTGCCACGACTGCCACATCCACCCAGAACTACGTCATGGCTGACGGGGTGTTCACCTTCGCTGGTGCTGCAAGAGAGGTGAAGCAGTTCGTGATCATGATCGACAACCACATCCAGCCTCGGTGGGTCAACTCCCTCACCGCTACCTCCCTGTGCCCGACCAGGAGGACCATTGCAGTTCAGGCGGTCCTTCCTTTCGACACAGACACTGATGACCTTTATGCCCAGGCCAGGGCTGGTTCCACGGGGAGTGTAGCCTTCACCAACGGCACGGTCTCCACCACGTTCACCTTTGGAACACTACAGGTTCCGGCAGAGTCTCCGATCATCAGGGGCAAGCAGGAGATCGACTTGATCCTCAACATGATCGCTAGGCGTACTGGCTCCACCGCCAGCCTGTCCGTCACCTCGGATTCAACAGTCTAATGGCCGACAACCTCCCTGATCCGATCAACCCAGAAAACGACCCCATCGTTGACGGTATGCGTCGTGACGGGGAGTTCTTCCGCGATGTCGCCGAGGGCAAGACAGCCTCGGAGATCGTGTTCGATGTCGAGATGGGCACAGCCGAAAGGCGTGCTGAAGAACATGACGCCCTTATGGCGGATATTGGTGAAGTCATCAAAGCCGAAGCGCCACCAGCCGACGCATCAGCTGCCTTCGAGGACATACCGGAACTCGACACACCAGTTACCGAAGAGGCCCCCAAGCAGCCAATAACACCCACCTCGGAAATCCAAGCGATTCACACGAATCTCATGGACGACATGGTGAAGGCTGCCGAGCCCGAGAACAAGCGTCAGGAGATCAAGAACGCCATCCAGAGGCGGGCAATCAACGCCAGACACCGGACTCCGGAGCAGCGACAGAAGCTTATGTCGGAGCATGGTGAGTTGTTTGTAGCCGCCAATAAAACGGTTGCCGATGCAGAGCCACCGGCAGGCGAGGACGGGGCCGTTAAGCCTGATGTCGCCGCCAGGATAGCCCACCCCGGAAAGGAAAAGAACGAGGAGCTTGGGGGGGTAATGGCTGCCTATGCGGAGGCTGACAAGGCCCGCTGGGAGTCGCTCTTCGACGTTCTTGAACTACTCAAGGAGTACGCCCTGCAAGACAGGCTTCAGCTTGACGAGATTCTCGCCCAGTTAGAGCGGGGGCGTCTATGACATACTGGAAATGGGGCTCATACCAGCATCCAAACGCCGAGGTCAACCTCGCCAAGATGAGCATCTCCTACAAGCTCTCGCCTCGTGGTAGGCGGATGGAGCGTGTGGAGAGGATGCACTTGTTTGGACAGTTCTGCGAGGACTCGACTGCGGATGTCATGGCCAGGATCAACGAACTGATCAACGCCTATCAGTTCGACTACCAAGACGGTGGACTATACCTAGACGACGGAACTCCCACCAGACACGTAGTACAGAACGGGGAGTCCATCTCTGGATCACGGGTCATTCATCGCTCGTGGGATGGTGGTCCGGATGAGCTTGCCACAACCCGCACGTTCGACATTGTGATCGAGACGACCTACCCGGACGACGAATCCGGGCTTATCTCGTGGGAGGAGGCTGTAGAGACGATTGGCAACGGTGGTCCTTCGTTCAATATCGTAAACACGTTCTTCGGCCCAGTTGCCCAGCAGACGGCTTTGGTCACCGCACAGAGGGTGATGCAGTTTGGGTCGTCGGTTGGTTACTTGGCTCATGTTGCACCCCCCCCTCCGCTATATCCAACATACCTACATAACGAGCGAGTCAGGCTCCGCAGGGGCTCTGGTACAATGAGGGGTCAGATCGCGACCCACTACCCATCATCGTGGTTCTACCAGATGACGCTTCCCATCCCGCAAGACCCAATCCCGCTAACGAGGTAGTTTAATGGCCACACACCGATGGTTGGGTCACGCCCCAGGAATCAAGCAGGTCGCCACGATTGTGGTCGCCAATACGTGGGCACAGAACGATACGTTTACGCTCACGGTCGATAATATCGACTTCGTGATTACGATTGGCACGCTGGTCACCACAGCCCAGGTGGCAACCACGATCAAGCAGGCCATTAACGGGGAGACGCTGACAGACACGTCGGCGTCCTGCACGATCCCTGTTGCGGATGGTGGCGGGCAGTTCATTGGTCAGTTGGCCGAGGTTGTAGCCACCGTCAACAGCAGCACGGTCACGCTTACTGCACGCACGGCTGGTAAGCCATTCACCGTCAGCAAGACCGACACGACGGCTGGCTCGGGTGATACATCGCTCACCCTCAACGCCACCACGGCAACCGGCAAGCACCACCTCAATAACGTCGACAACTTGTCGGGCAATGCCGCCCTCCTCGACAATGACGTGCTCGTGTTTGATGACGGGGCCGTAGATGCCAAGTACGGACTGTCTCTCGCCGTACAGTTGGCTGCGATCACCAAGACGAAGGCATACACCGGGAACGTCGGACTTCCTGCCATCAACTCCGACAACCCGTCTAAGCTATACTCTGAGTATCGGACTCCGCGATATCTGACCACCGACGACAACACGGTCACCACGACAGCCAACCTTGAGACCGGGGAGGGCCAGGGTTCTGGTAGGTTCATGTGGGATGCTGGTGCAGGTCAGGCTGTTCTCAACATCTTCGGCCAAGGTCGCCCGGCAGAGACTGGGGTTCCTTGTGTCTTATTCAAGGGCTCCCATGCATCAAATGAGGTCAATAACCTCGCTGGCTCACTGGGGATTGCGTTCTTCGCCGGAGAGACGGCTGTCGTTCCAACCCTCCGCACTGGAGATGGTCCTGCATCTCAGGCCAAGACATGGTGCTCGTCCGGTGTGACGTTGACGACCGTCACGCTTAATGGCGGTGAACAGCACACCGACTCCGCCATTACCACAGCAATCCAAAATGGTGGAAATTGGTTCCACAATAGTGGAACTATTACCGCCCTGACGGTGGCTGGCGGGACGTTCTATCCTCTTGGGTCGGCCACGATTACGACACTCACGGTTCCCAGTGGCGGAACATTCGACTGCCGCAGGGGTACAGACACGTTCGCGATCACCAACACAGTCCAGCTCTACAAGGGTTCTCGGTTCCTTGATCCTCAGGGTAGGGCCGGGAACGTGGTGTTTAAGCTCAACAACTGCACCCTCGCTGATGTCGAGATCGTTCTCGCTACGAATAAGACCTACACGCTCAGCTAATGGACCCCACGAGCGCTACATTCCCCGGCATCTTATCCCCCATCGCAGCCAGCTTCACCCTGTCTCGCGGTGTCTTGCCGTCGATATGTACGTTCATCTGCCTCCCTCAGGACAACTTTGATCCTGGACCCGGAACGCTGACATTTACCCAGGGGTCAACAACAGTACAGTTCCCTGGGTGTATCGTGGAGTCTGCTAATCTCAGGAAGTGGCGTGATGGTGGACGTTGGCGATGGGCGGTCCAGATTTGCGACCGCCGCTGGGCGTGGGCCGGAAGGACGATCAGTGGAACCTACAATGTTAGGCTGTCTAATGGTCGAGTGCAGGAGACGAGCCGGAGAAGCGCCCAGCAGCTTGCCGTGCTGCTTCTGAACGCCCTGGGGGAATTCTCCTTCGATGTGTCGCGTGTGCCAGCGAACGTCTATCCTCCGGCCAACTGGGACGGGTCCACTGCCCGAGAGGAGTTGGCCAAGCTATGCGAATACATCTGCTGTGAGGTGGTCCTTGGGACCAATAACCAAGTATCAATCTGGCCCAAGGGGGTTGGGTTTGAGGCACCAACCAACAACGCCCAGCGGCACTCGCGGTTTCGATTCCGGCCTCGTCGAGTTCCGGCCACTGTTCGTCTGATTGGTGGCCCAGACCTATACCAAAGCAAGCTTCTCTTAGAAGCCATCGCCAAGGATGGCTCTGAACACAAGAGGTTTGACGAGACCAGCTACACGTCAGAATTGACGATGAGCGACGAGTCCCCATGGTCGTTCCCCGGCATCACGGACGACGCGGATCGGGCGGACGCCTTTGAGACGATGTACCGCTGGTTCCGCATCTACAGGCAGGCCGAGGGAGGATTCACTCCTGGCGGGTGCTCAGTAAACGTGACCGAAGTTGGTCAGTTCCTTCCGCTTCGGCAAACCCTCCTGGAATCGGTGACCGACATAGACGGTGATGAGCGTGATCAGCTGGCCACCCTGGAGGGGGATTTCTGGTCGTACAGCGACACTCCCGAGAACCAAGAGGAGAAGCGGTATACCGGGAGGTGGGTGATCATCCGCGACTGGGGGATTGTTCAGACCGACTACCCGGTGCTCAAGCTCGATGACAACTACAAGCCAGAGGAGCCATCCCTATACCTCACCGCGTCCTACCGGGTCAGGGATGCTGATGGTGGATATGCCAGACTTGAGCAGTCGGCAGCGGCTGCTGGAACCGGGGAGCTTGTGCTTGAGAGGCCAGAGTTGTTCCAGACGTTCCGTAGTGTCTATGAGGGGACGTCTCGCACCTCTGTGGTGAACAACTTGGATGCTGTTCTTCCTGAGGCTACTGCATATCTTGCCCTCTTCGCTAATCAGTTTACCGATCCGTGGTCATACGAGATGGAGTACGCTGGGGTGCAGCCCGTTTCTCCTGATGGCAGAATTGCACAAGTGAAGTGGCAGTGGTGGGTTACTCCCGAGAGGCCAACTACAACACTGGTTAGCGTGAACGATGAGTTCGATGTCATGACCACACCTACCGACCACCGGGAGGTGCTTAATGCCACCGTTTGACTTTAGAAGCCCGTACATGCGGAGACCGTGGATTCGTGTAAGCAACACCAGCGGTCAGGTGGTTCCGCCATTTGCGGTTATGAAGATCGAGGGCGCCACCAAGATCGACGAGGAGATTGTTGTCACCGTTGCCCAGCCCACGTCAGCCGACGATGAGTGGTATCTGGTCAATGGCCCAATTGGAATTGCCTCTGGGGGAGAGGGGTGGGCATCTACACTTACGACTGCCGGCTACATCAAGATTGACTCCGGCTCTCCGACTACCGGACAGTTCTGGAAAGCCAAAGCAAGTTCGTGGGGTATTGAGTCGGGTGGCGACAAATTTTTCATCATTGGTGGCGTGGACAACGGTGCGGTGGTTGCAATCCAGCAGACGGCACCCGAGGCAACCAACCTGGAAATCATTGAGTTCACCCTTACCGAGACAATGGGTGCCACCCTAGCAAACCGTGCTTCAATGACGATCACTGCAAGCTCTGATCCGGGGTTGTCTCTCCCGGCGGCTTCGACGGTCTTCGACTACGAAGTCAGGTGGCCAGACGCAATCACTGGATGCAAAGGAACGGCTTGGAAGTACTCCGGTGAGTACCGGATTATTAGTTGCACACGAGCCGTTCGTGAGGCAAAGGCAACACTAAATGCCGACATGTGCGGCACAGTTCCGTCCGTAACAGGCTGGACCCCAGTTCCGCTGGGAGAGCACCAAGTAGACCCAGGGGAGGGTACACTCACCAACCCCAACAACCGCCACTCAATCAACGGAGATGTTATTACATTCAGGAGGACTGGGAATACACCACCATTCACTTGGGAGGTGATTGACGTTCCTTTGCAGACCATCAATGTACCTGTGGAGTGGCGTTTCCAGCCAACTGCATGTGCTTTACAGGTTCTTAATGTGGAGGTTGCAGTTGAGGCTTGTGCCGATGTTCCAGAGGAGCCAGACGAAGAAGACTGGGTGACGATCCTCACGATGGATGAAATAGACTACCTCACGGGCGCATCCATCGTCAGTACCTCCGGTTGCGAGCTTTCATTTACAAGGGCGAAGATGTGTGGATTCGCCCGTGAAGACACGCTGACGACCATTGACTTGGTAATGACAGAAATCGAACCGATGGTCGATTGGTATGTGGATGGTTTGGCAATCAAGGGCACGTTCACTCCAGCCTGGGTGTTCTGCACCGATACCAACTTCGATTCCACGCTGCATACCGGCACCGACTGTCCCACGGAGTAGTCATGGCGATCTACTTCTGGGACAACAAGATACTCATCCGAAGCGGGGAAATTGCTCTGGCAGAGGCTTGCTGCTGTGTTGAGGACTGCTGTGCAAATCTGCCCGAGACAACCTACGCGGTCTTTGAGAACCTGGGAGACTGCACGGGGAGAACTGGCACGGTAACGCTCACCAAGACAACCGACATGAGCGGGACTTATTGGTATGGAGTATTCAACGGAGAATGCGAGCCAGACTTAGAAATGAAGTTCTATTGCCGTGTCGGCAATCTCTCCCCCGGCGAGCCTATAAGGAACTCGTTCGGTGTTGACTTCTCGACGGAAGCCCCGTATGCACTTCCGGGGTGTGAAAACGCTGGCGGTCCTCAGATGTCTGGTGGATTTGGATTCCCAAGCGACCCAGCCAATCCTGGCTTCGACTGCCTCCCGATTTACTGGACCTGGACGCAGTGCGAAGACTTGTGGGACGACTCATGCTGTGAGGAAGGGGGGTCATTTAAGATCACATGGCAGGCAACAGCACCGTAGGCGAGCAGCGTGTCCATCTTGGGCGGGCTCAAAGGCTTGGGATTGTCGAGCAGGAAAAGCCGCTGCCGTCGCCCGTAATTGAACTTCCACAGAGTAAGCCGATGGCAAAGCCGCTATCTAGGCATGATCAATGTGCTCATCGTGGGGGGCTATCCAGGACTGAGCAGTGCCCCAGTTGTAAGGGGAATGTCCAAGTAAACATCCTTTCATGTGCAGTTCACGGGGAGTGCACGCTAAGCGTCAAGGATGTGGGGGTGAAGAGGTGTCGAGACTGCTCTGATTTTGTGCTTCAGATCGAAGCTGGCCCATGAGTCTTTCGTTGTGCTCGGAGAGGGGAACAATAATGTCGCTCGCAGACTCCCTCCCATGCCTCCAGCCTAACTCATAGACGGAACGAAAGAGCCCGAGAACGGCTGAGATGATTCCAATTAGAATCAACATGCTGGCAATTGAGTATCGCATGGTTTTAATTGTGCAAGCCTTGCACAATTGATTTTGTGTGGAAAAGCCAATCCGAGTATAATCTAGGCACCCATCTGGAGAAAGTCAATGCCTATCGGACAAGCCCCTGCTGGACTAAGAATGTCCCTGGAGTCCCGGAATCCCCCCAAGTATCGTACTGGTGGGACCATGGGTGCCTACAGGCCGTCATATGAACCGTCTGGTTGGGGGACATTGGCGGGCGATACCTCCGCACCAGCCCCCTTCAATTACTACCCAGGCTTCAATAACGCGGCCCAAGGGCAGAGCATGGGGATTGGGGTTAATGTTCTGGGTGCTGGCACTGGTGGCCCCCCGCTCCCGGTCACGAACCCGTATGCCCTGGGGACTGCGCCAATCCAGAGGATGGCTGCTGGGGCTAGTGGATATGCCAGTAGCTTTGAGAAGGCCAGGGCGATGAATAAGCCGGGTGGCGGTCTCTTGACAAACGCAGAGGCTGGGTCTCTGTACGACCAGACTGGATACATGCCCAGCACCACCATCGGTGGCAATTGGAATCGCCCACAACTCACCACGAAGCACCCGCTGGCCCACCTTTCGTCCAGGCAGCAGAAGGACTTGATGCGTGTAGACGCCAACACTGCGGCCTACGAGGCTCAGCAGGAGGCTAGGCGTGCCGCCCTGAGCACCGGGTTAAGCAACGACGAGGCTGAGTTGTTTGCTGGCCGTCGTGGCTTGGCCACACGTCGTGATGCGGCAGGGAATGTCATTGGCCTTCGTGGTGCCCCGGTGATGGAGGAGCCGATTGATCCATACACCCTTGAGCAGAGGAACGTCTCGTACCGTGCTCTTCGTGGTGATGAGATGGCCGGTAGGCGCGGTCTAGTTCAGGAGAATGCTGCCCGCAGGAGCAATGCAAGGCGAGACACCTTAGAGGCTAGGCAGCGAGGACCTTCGCTCATCGACTACATCGCGGCTCGGAATCCAGTGGTTGCTATGCGAGCCATGGAGCTTCGCCAGCAGGGGCGTATCGCCGAGGCCGAGCTTGAGCTTCGACGTGGTGCTCAGGACATCCAGCGTCAAGAGGTGGAGCAGCGAGGGACTTTGGCCAGCCGTGGTCTGGATATCGAGGAGGGTCGAACGGAGGCGGAGACCCGTATGCGAGCCGAAGAAAACGCCCTACGAAGGGCCGACACGGAGAATCGGTATCGCCTTGGCGAGCGTGGTCTTGATGTCGCCGACGCCAAGAACAGGGCTGACTACATACGGGAAGGCGAGCGAATGAAGATTGCTGATGAGACTGCCAAGGCCAACACAGCCGTCCAGCAGGGGATTCTGGCTGAATCGCAGGCCCGTACAGCCATTACCAAGGGCGAGGTTGAGCGTAGGAGCGAAGAGGCTGCTGCGGCTGCCGAGGAGCGAAAGACTGGGCGAGTCGATTCACTCAAGGCTGAGGAGCAGGCCCTAAGGGACCGCGGCGACTATCGCGGGGCGTTGAGGGCTCGTTCTGAGTGGCAGTCGCTCCAGGGAACTGGGGGTGGCGGTCAGGTTGTGGCACCCAACTCGTATGGCGAAATTGAAGACCCGACCCTCCGGGCTAGGTTGTCTGACTCAAGCGTTTCCGGGCAGGAGAAGGTGGCGCTCATCAGGAACACCTACCCAGACATCACCCAGGATCAGCTTAATAAAATCCTGAGGCAGGCAACTGGATCGTGGTCTACATCTGAATATAACCCAGATGGATTCGGGTTCTCTGATTATGTGGGCGGAATCACTGGCCTGGAGAACCTAAACAGACTTGGCTCCTACTGGCAGGGAGACTACAAGGGTCCTCGACATTGGTCTGGGTTGCCGATGCCTGTTGTGCCTGGGCTGGGATACATCCAGACTGCGCTCGGATATTAATAGATGCCATACGAAACACCGCTCACTAAGGTATTGCGTGGGGGCGCCTCTCGCGTCAGGTCCCCGGCGTCTCTGGAGGATGATGACAATCTGGACTATCAAGCTCCAGGTGTTTTGTCGGAGATCGGGACCACTGCCCTGTCTGGGATTGCTAGGGTTGGCAATGTCTTGGATATCCCAGGCTCGATGGTTAGGGATGTTCTTGGTGGCCAGAATCCTCTCGACCAGCTACTTCCGTGGAACTGGACGACTGACGAGAATCGCCTGTCTGGTCGGGACCTGCTTCGTCAGTATGGGATGGTTGGGAAGGACGACACCTATGGGAACTTCTGGGGTGGCGTTGCATCTGAAATCCTCCTAGACCCCACCACATACCTTTCCTTTGGTGCCTCTGCTGCCACTAAGGGTGGTAAGCTTCTCCAGGCTGCTGGCAAGCTGGATGACGTTGCCAAGGTCGCCAAGACCACCAAGCGAGCTGGCATGATCTCCACGAAGGTTGGGGATGTAGTGGAGAGCCTTGACCGTGCTGGTCGTGAAGCTGTGCAGGCGACTGCCGACAGAATGAAGATCAACCTAGATGAGGTTGCCGATCAGCCTGTGCGATCTCTGATGCGAGCCAGTATCCCATTCACCGATATGGGGGTGAACATCGGGACTGGAGAGATCGCTCAGAAGATTGCCGGTGCCATCGACTACACACTCAACCCCTCTCTAGCAGAGGATTACTTGGGTGAAGCGATCAGGGCGTCTAGGGTTCCGGTGCAAGCCGCTGACGAGGCCGCTGACGCCACAGGGATGATCACTCAGCAAGCCGCCAGAGATGCCACGTCGCTAAGCGGAGCAGTTGATAACGTAAGCGTCGCCCCCCTTCCTGAGTTCGCTGATACGGCAACCACGAAGCTCCTCCAGATGGCACAGTACCCGGTGTCTGCTGCCGCCAGTGCCCAAAGGTTTGCTCGCGGTCTGTTCGATCCATCGGTTGGCGGACAGTTCACCAAGACCGGACAGATGGCGGAGGAGGCAAAATACAAGCGTTCTATTCAGCTTCAGGAGCAGGCGAGGGATAGCCTTAAGGAGTTGATTGAGCCAATCGACGCCATCGAGACAGCGTTCAAAGATCACTTCGGTCGTCATATCATTGATACCGAGATGCGAAAGGGCCTGCCAAGATCGCTGGCAGAAGCGATGGTTGGTAAGCTGACCGACAGCTTTGTGAAGATGTTTGCGGAAACTGGTAGTGTGGAGAGGGCCTCGGAGTTCATCGGCCTGCCCATGAACCAGGTTCCGTCTAACGTCTTAGAGCCAATGCTTGACGTTGCCAACAAGATCAGCATCAATGAATTCAAGCTGCATGGCATCAAGAAGGCCATGGGCATTCGCGAAGGATTCGTGGACTCTGTTCAGGGCGACATCTACCAAGCGACTAGAGGAGATGAACTAACCGCCCCTGGTGCTGCCGGTGCATCCACGGACGCCGGATACTTCTTCCGATCTCGCTCGATTGGTCGTGGCACCACTGGAATCGTGGATGCCATTCGTGGTGCTTTCAACATCTTGGGGACGCGCACTGCCAGCAGCATGGGTCGCCGCGAGGTGATCGCACAGGTCCCTTCTGAAGTGGTCAACAAACTGCTCGTGGATGACGGAATCAGGAAGTCAACCACCCAGAAGCTTGTCAATGGAAACTGGACGACGGTTGACACCAGAGGAGGCAAGACAACAGTAGAGTACGTGCTCGATAAGTACGGTGACTACCTCGGAAAGGGGACGGTTGATGTTCTCGACGAAGCCACGGGCCAGATGAAGAAGGTCCCTAAGTGGACCAAGGAGGAGCACGCTCGTCAGTTGGTGGACTGGGTGAAGCATCACGAGCAGTTTCCGATGTTTAACCGGACGCTCTTCAGTGACCACCAGCGGTACATGCTTGACGGTGCCAAGAAGGTTGCGTCCACTGAGTCCATCTATGAGTTGCTCAAGGGCAGTGCAATCGACAATGCCCTTGACACAGACATCAAGATTAAAGATGTCATTAAGCGACTGGACCTTGAGGAGGACATTGCCCTTGGCTATTTCGCCGACAAGGTTGGCAAGTCCATTGAAGAAGCGGCGGAGATGGGCGTCAGCGAGGACGTAGCCAATGCAGTTATCGCGATGGGTAAGACTGGCAACAAGCCATGGATGGAGGCAATCACCTCTGTCGTGGATGCCGTCACTGAGTCCTTCAAAAGGAACGTGACGCTCCCCTTCCCTGCCTTCTCTTCTAGGAACCTGACGGGTGGCCAATTCGTCAACCTTGTCTCCGGGATGATCCGGGACTTCAGGGACATTGGAGACTATAAGTGGGGTGTCGAGGAAGCACAGAAGCTGTACAAGACAGGCGACAGGGAGTTCCTTAAGGAAATCTATCAGCTTGATGTCATTGATCCACGAGCCCTGTCTGAGGGCGTGCGTGCATCTGACGACGTTCCCAAGTTCGGATACGTAGGCAACCCCCTCAATGTACGAGAGACGTATGGACAGGTGGGCCTGAACGTCAGCGAGAACCCACTATTTGAGTCGGCAAGGATGAATGCCGTCGCTGACCCGGTTCGTAAAGCCTACGGGACCGTGATGAAGACGGGTGAGAAAGCATCGGGATACGTCGAGTACATGAACCGCGTTCCGATGTACCTCTACCTCACCCGCAAGAAGGGATGGGACCCTGCCGCTGCTGCTGCCAAAGTGAAGGAATTGCAGCTCGACTACACAGCCCTCGCCACATTCGAGAAGGATGTGATGCGGAGGCTGGTCCCGTTCTACTCCTTCAGCAGGAGAATGGCACCCTTCCTTCTTGGTAGGATTCAGGAAGCTCCTGGTGGGGCACTGGCCCAGACGGTCCGGTTGAGTCGAGAGGCTGCAAACCCAGACCCGTCTACCCCAGAGTGGGTGTCGAGTACGCTCTCGGTTCCCAATCCGTTCAAGACTCCAGAGCCGGGTGGGGCAAGCTACATCACTGGCTTCGGTCTGCCATTCGAGAACCTGACTAGCTTCTTCGAGGGACCTAGGGCTGCTGGTCGTGAGGCACTGTCTCAGACCAACCCCCTGGTTAAGGCACCGCTAGAGTACTTCACCAACCAGTCGTTCTTCCAGTCTGGACCTTCGGGTGCCGGTCGTCCGCTGGACGATCTTGATCCTGTACTTGGCCGGACAGTAGCTAATATCAAGGAGCGAATAACTGGGCAGCGTGAGAGGCGAGCTAACTACTTCCCAGCCGCCCTGGAGTTTGCGGTATCCAATAGCCCGCTCAGTCGCTACGCCAGTACGGCACGGCAGTTGACCGACCCCCGCAAGAACCTGTGGGACATCGCCACAAACACGCTGACTGGTGCCCGCGTCACCGACATCTCTCCTGCCGCCCGAGATGCAGTGCTTCGTGATCGGAGTATTGAACTCATGAAGAGGCTTGGCAGTTCCAGCTTCTCGCGGGCTTACTTCCCCGAGGATGTTATTGCTGGCATGGGGTCGGGTGAGTTGGCCTTGGCAGAAGAGTTGCAGGCCCTCCAGAACATCTTGGCCCAGAGGTCCAAGGCCCGCAAAGAGGCTAGGACTCAGCCACAACCAAGGTAATATACCCCACCAAGGTCTGGCTTCCTGAAGTGGATGCCGTGATTGTGATGGTGTAGGTATTGGCTGTTCCTCCAGAGACCGTGAACGTAACCACGGAACCAGGGGCACAAGACCTATTGTCTACAACCCTACGCCCGGAGTTTACCGAGGCAGCCGACAGGGTGGGGCCAGATGGTGACACCGCTACAGTCGGAGTCCCAGTGATGATCTCACCATGATCCAGCCAGTCCGAGAAGTTGACAGCTATATTGCGTACTGCGGTGGGTGCCTTGCGGCGAACCCTTGGGCATGTCATCTCGCTCATTTAATCCTCAGCCTCAAGGGTGTAATTGAGTCGGCAAACTGGCATTGTATACTCCATTCGGAGTTTTGGCATTGTATACTCCATTCGGAGTCTTGGCATGGTGTATTCAAGCCAGCCAACGCTGCCCTGTTCTAGTGGTGCATCGGCTCCACTAAAGCCATCCCAGAAGAAGTATAGGATAGTGGTCATATTAAACCTTCGACTTGTAGCCTGAAACGCTAATGTACACAGTCGAAAGGGCGCTGCTCACGTCAATGGCGAGAGCGGTATTGGCTCCGGTCTTGAAGATCGGAAGACCACCAAGACTCAGGTTGGCACCGCCATTGGGGGGAAGTGGAACCCTCCAGAGAACGCTCCCGGCAGTCCCATCACGGAAGTCCACATAGGCCATGCTTGTTCCAGCGTCTGTTCGGAACACAGAGTAGGCCGTGATGTAGTTATAGGCGGAGGCTGTGGCACCAAACGTGGTGAGTGCTGTGCTGGTTCCATCCGTGTTGCTGACAGCCTCAGACAGGAAGTCTGCTCCCGTTGTCCCGAGCTTCGTTACGAGAACACCGTCAGCATCAGCATAGAGGTTAGTCCTGTCTGCGTCAGCAACCAGAGTGATACCAGCAAGGCTTGTCTCTGCCCTGGCACCTAGCTTCACTGGTTCGCCTGCGTCAGCGGTGTCGTGGGCAACATCACCCGAGACGGAGCAGCCATCAGAGGCCCCATTGTCCCAGTCGTCCATAATCTGGACTGCTGTTGCGATGTTGCCAGTATCGGTGTCAATCGTCGTCAGAAGCCCCTCAACTCCATCGAGGTGCCCGATGATCGTGGTCTGGTTGGCCGAAGTCGATGCCCCACTTGGCAGGGCTGACGAATTAACAGCCACCCAGAGGGCACCATTGGCGTCACACCGCATTGATGCCCAATCGCCTTCGATGGGCGTCAGGGCCGACAGGGCGTCGTCCCGCTCCATCATCGTAGCCGTGCCGGTGATCGTTGCTGGCGTCGCGGCGTCTTCGTTGTACTCAGTACCACCGCCTCCGCCCGTTACGTGCAGGGCTCCAGTGCTGCTGACTCGCAGACCCACATAGTCGCCATCTGCTGGTGTCAACGTAGCCAGCGAATCGTCTCGGATGGCCAGCAAGAGAGTTCCGGTATCGGTGGCACCGGCAGCGTCATCGACGTTGTACTGCGTTCCTCCTCCAGCTCCTGTGACGTGCAGAGCGCCAGTCGAGCTTACCCGCAGCGGAACGGCGTCACCTTCGATTGCTGTTAAGGTGCTGAGCGTATCGTCTCGGATTGCTCCCGCCATCATCACGCTTGAGCTGGCCAAGGTGAAGGCGGCATCGTCGGCGAACACCGGGTTGTCGATTATTTGCAGGGCCGTGAGGGCTGCTCCATCAACCTGAACGGCGAACACGCCAGCATTGGTGACAGCGTGTGATCCGACAGTGAGTGTGCCGCCAACTGAGGCCCGGATTGCAGCCAAGTCCCCAGCGGAAGTGTCAGGGAGCGTGGCTAGAGTCACATCGTTGTTCGCCCCGAGGTCAACCGTCACAGTCCCAGAGACAGCCACAGTGCCGTCGACGGTGATAGTATTCCCGCCGTCTGCGATGTTCAAGTGGCCGCTAGAATTGACAGATAGGAGTTGCGGGTTGGTCCCGTCCGTTCCCATGACGGCGAGGCCCTTGCTCGGCGTTCCAGTCCCGTCGGTGTAAACAGCGTCGTCGATAAGCTGGATAGCGGTGAGGATGCCACCAGTGTCGGCGTCGATGGTTCCCAGCAGGACTTCCATCGCGGCAAGGTCGGTGACGGCAGGATCGTCTGAGGCGAGTGTAACGCGCAATCCGCCATCGGCAGTGCCAGCCCCCAGGTTGGTGGTGGTGGTGCCAACGTAGAGACGAATGGGAAGCGGATTGGCGGTCGATACGTCTCCGTCATTTGTCCCATCAGCGCCATGGACCAGCTTCTGTCGTGCGTAGTAGACGCTGGAGATGTCATCAGCGGCCCAGGTGACACCGCCTGACCCAGCATTGGACACCACATTGTCAGCCATTTTTTATTCCTTATCCCACACCCAAAAGTGTCATCATCGGCACGCTCACGCCCCCGCCGCCGCCAGCGTCTCCATCCCACCACTGGCCGAATTCCGCAATGACGGTGTCGCCCGTCTCGCTGGCCTCGATCCACTCGT
>CAZZDD010000004.1:0-65172 GCA_964652185.1 uncultured Candidatus Peribacteria bacterium
GCCTCTGGCAATGCGGTCAAGTGGAGGGGCGTCACGCTGACGACTGCCTAGATGCGACTGCTTAGCGCTACATCACCGATCAACTGGCGAGCGCCGCTCAATCGTGGGCTGCTGCGCTGGTGGCTGTGTCTACCGCAGAAGCATGGCGGGAATACGTGGCGGGAGCTGACAGGAAAGAGCAACGCAACAATCAGTGGCGCAGCGGTTGTTGGTCCCCGTGGACGGCAAGGCGGCTGGGGGAGTTACGAGTTTGACGGCGCTACTGATTCTGGACAAGCAGCAGCGATTGACTTGAGCACCGTCACCACGCTGACAGTATCGTACTGGTCACTGTGGAACTCTTACGCACTGTTGAGCAATGTGCTGATCGAGTCGAGCGCAGACAGCAATGCCAACACCGGCGCGATTCTGATTACTCCAGATCGCAACGTGAGCGGTGGACTTTACTTCGCCCGTGTTCGCGCCAGTGGCTCTAACGGCGTGGTGTTTGCCAGGCCGAGTGCGAACGTCTGGCACCACTTCGTCATTTGCTTCGACCGAGGTGGAGGATCGCAGCAGGTGGTAGCCGTCTACGTGGATGGAGTGTCGCAATCACTGACATCTAGTGGCACGTCATCAGGAAACACTGGGGGCTTTGGGAACTACGCCTGGAACTTTATGGCGAGAGACGCTGGGGCATCCCTGCTCGGTGCGGGCAAGTTGGATGATGTGCGGCTTCACAACCGCATCCTCAGTGCCAGCGAAGCCCAACAACTCTATCGCGCTTCCCGCTTCCGCTATCCGAACGAACTCCGCTGGCTGCCGGATGTGCCGCTGAGCTTTGAGGCGGAGGAGGACACGCCGCCTGAGACGCCGGAAGAAATTGTCAACCCAATCACATTGCCCTGGAGTTATACGATGGCGAGTCCCATTGCTGGCGCGGGCCAGACGATCACCAACACGACGCTGGCGAGTGCCACGTCACTAACCGTTCCTGCCGGGGCGAAGTACGCGGAGATTCAGGCCATCGGCCAGAACTTCAACTACTTCATCAACGGCGATACGCCAACAACCGGAACGACCGGTGATGGCAAGAAGCTGTACGCCGGTTCGTTGTTGACATTGAACACCGGGCTGACGACGGCCAAGTTCATCCGCGAGGCGGACACGGCCAACAGCAAGCTGGTGGTGGAGTATTTCGGCGGGGTTCCGCAGTAATCGTCAAAGAGGGTAATCAACGTGGTTTCGGCAAATGACGAATTCGCAATCGAGGAAAGGCGGTCAAAAGCTGCGGACTTGTACCTGCACGGTTGGGCGCAACGTCATATCGCTAGCGAACTTGGAGTTTCCCAGACGACGATCTTCAAGGACTTGCAAGCCATTCGACTGGTTTGGAAGGATTCCATGATTCGCGATTTCGACGAGGCCAAGGCCCGCGAACTCGAAAAGATCGACAACTTGGAGCGAGAGGCGTGGGCGGCGTGGCGAAGGTCTCAAAAGGACGCCGTAACAAAGCGACGAGGCATTTCAGAGAAGGGCGTCATTCGAGAAACAAAGCGAACCGGACAATGTGGAGACGATAGCTTTTTGGCTCGTGTAGCGTGGTGCATTCAACGCCGATGCGCCCTGCTCGGCCTGGATGCCCCGGTGAAAGTGGCGGAAACCGATGCTGACGGAAACGACATTACCCCTGACCAGCGACGAACTGGCCTCCTTGGAATCCTTGCTACCCTTCGCCAGCGAGCAGGAACTTCTGGAGTTGCGCCGGCTCACGGGCATGACGGATCGGCAATTGGCGGAGAGCAGCTTGCATGAGTTCGTGGTCCAAGCGTGGCCGATCGTCGAGCCGGAAGCCAAGTTCGTTGATGGGAAGCACATTCAGGGCATTTGCTTGCACTTGGAGGCTTTGACGAATGACTTGATGAAGAACTTGCTGGTCAACCTGCCGCCAGGGCACTGTAAATCCCTGTTGATGGCAGTGTTCTGGCCGGCGTGGGTGTGGATTACAAAGCCGTGGAAGCGGTTCATCTTCTTTTCGTACACGCAAGAGCTTTCCGTCCGCGATTCGGTGAAGTGTAGGCAGTTGATCGAGAGCCCTTGGTATCAGAAGAATTGGGGAAGTCGCTTTCGTATCATGGGAGACCAAAACTCCAAGATCAAATACGAGAATGACAAGCGTGGATGGAGGATGGCAAGTTCTGTAGAAGGGCGAGGAACTGGCGAGCATCCCGACTTCATTGTCGTTGACGATCCGCATAACGCGAAACAGGCAGAGAGCGAAGCGGAGCGGGCAGGTGTGATTGAGTGGTGGACCGGCACGATGACCAGCCGTGGATTCATTCGCGGAGCCAAACGAGTGGTCATTATGCAAAGACTCCATGAAGAGGATTTGTCTGGCTACCTGATTAAGTCTGGCGGATTTGAGCATATCTGCCTTCCGATGGAGTGGGAGCCGGACAGGATGAAGCCAACTAGCATCGGGTGGATGGATTGGCGGACTGAAAAGGGGCAATTGTTGTGGCCTGAAGCGGTGACTCCGCAAATGTTGGCGACGCTCAAGGGAGAGATGCGAGAATTGAAGGCAGCGGGGCAACTACAACAGCGTCCGGCACCGGCGGAGGGTGGTCTGTTCAAACGCGACAAGCTGCAAATCATCAACGCCGCGCCAGCAGAGTTTGAATCGATCGTGCGATACTGGGATAAGGCAGGAACGCTGGACGGAGGAGACCACACGGCGGGCGTGTTGATGGGGCGCAAGAACAAGAAGTATTACGTGGTTGATGTCGTTCGTGTGCGCCTGGACAGCGAAAAGCGCAACGCCGTGATGCTTCAGGTCGCTCAGATGGACAATCGCGAGTACGGCAACAAGCTCGTAACCTGGGTGGAACAAGAGGGTGGCAGCGGCGGCAAAGAGTCGGCGGAAATCACGGTGCAATTGCTGGCAGGCTTCCGAGTCAAGACCGAGCGCGTCACTGGCGAAAAGCAGGTTCGGGCCGAGCCGTTTGCCGACCAGGTGGACGCCGGCAACGTGTTTTTGGTGGAAGGTGCTTGGAATCGAGATTACATCGATGAACTGGCGGTTTTCCCGAACGGCTCGCACGACGATCAGGTAGACGGATCGAGCGGCGCTTTCAACAAAATCGCCCTGGCTCGCACGTTCTCATTGGGGATTGCCTAAATGTTCAAATGGCTCACACGACTGCTGACCAAACGCATGGGCGGGCTCTATCTCCGCGCCTTGGGCGGCGGCACGCCCGGCATGTGGGCCAGCGACCACCGCAAGGAGTCGGAACAGTTCCACCACTGGAACGGCGTGGCAATCCACCAGATTTGCTTGCAGGCGATGCAGGCGGACGTGATGGTCTATCGGGACGCTTCGCCTGCCATCACACGTAAACGCCGCTCCAAGGCGTACACGACGCAGGACGAATCGCAGGAGATGCCTGAGGACGATCCGCTCGTCAAGTTGCTGAAGCGCCCCAACAAGTGGGAGAGCGGCGGTCGGTTCCGCTACAAGTGCGTTCAGCAGCTCCAGTTGACCGGGAAGTGCATCATCTGGAACGTGCCGAACGTGGGCGGCAAACTCGATACCAGCTATCGGCGCACGGCCATGCGGCTTGTTGTGCCCACGGCGATTGCGTCTCCGGTCCAGCCGAGTAAGGAACTGCCGTTCGGTGGCTGGCGGATTCAACCGACGTGGAGTCAGTGGAGTTCGGACGAAGACGGCTTCGTCGAGATGTTTGGCGGGCTGACCCATGCGTTCGGGAAGGTTGTGCCTTACGAGCAAACGCAAGTCATCGACTGGCCGCACCCGCTGTACGTGGATGATGGGTGCTCGCCTACCTCTCGCGGCGCACGCTGGATCGACGGCGATACGCAGGTCGGGACGGCGCAGTGGGCGCAGCTGAAGAATGGGGCGGACCCGAGCATCCATATTGAAGTACCGACCGACGCGCAATTCGACCCAGAACTGGCAGACCGCTACGCCGAGAAGATGGCGCAGAAGTACGGCGGGCCGCAGAACGTTGGCAAGGTGCTCTTTACCCAGGGCGGGAGTGTCACGCCGCTGAGCACAACGCCCAAGGACATGGCCTACGGGGAAGCGTTCCAGCAGTACCGAGACGCCATCATGGCCCTGCACGGTGCACCGAAGATCGACGCTGACACGTACGCCAGCTACTACGCCAAGCTCAAGCAGTTCACGGAAATGACCGTGCAGCCGATTCTCTCGCTCTTGGCTGAAGAAGATACCGAGCGGCTGGCTCCCGAGTTCGGCGAAGGGCTGACGATTGAGATGACGGCGAAGACGATCAATGACCCGGAGATCATGGACCGCGAGACGAATACGCTGGTCACGTCCAGAGTGATTCGGGTGGATGAAGTACGAACGCGGTACGGCTTGGAGCCATTGGGCGGCAAAGAGGGCGAGGCGTTCGCTGGGCAGGCACCGGCAACGTCCATGAACGTGAACGGCTCGCTCGGCCTGAGCGGGCAGGGCGGATTCGGCTTGATGCTGCCAGCCGGTGAGAAGCCGCAGGAACAGACAGCGCCGGAGCTGAGTCTGCCGTCAACTTCCAATTTAGGAAGTTCGCAGCCACGCTTCAGCCTGAACGGCAAGCACCACACCAACGGGCACCGGAAGGTGCTGGAGGGGTATCCGTGAACGTAGAACTACCGGACGGCATCAAAAGCGTGCAAGTGCTTCGGCTGGAGCCCGGCGACATCCTCGTGTTGAGGTGTGCGCACAAGATGAGTCAACACGAACTTATGGGTGTGTCTGAGCAACTCGGGACGATGTTTCCGGGAGTTCAATGCGCCATTCTCGATCCTGACATGAAGTTTCAGGTTGTGCGGAGCGGTGTTGAAGCTCCGGCGCATGCACTCGGAATGACACTGGAAGAACGAATCATCGGCGATGTTGAATCGCTGAAACGAGAGGCCGCAAATCCCTGAAATGCCCGATCTCCTGACCCGCAAAGAGCACGAAGACGAGTGCGCCTTAATCATCCTGCTGTTTTTGCAGCAGGCGGAGGACGACTATCGCAACAGCGGGGCAGTCGATTGGCTCTTGTGGACGGCGCAACTGTCCCGAGAGCTGGTCCCGGCGCTGATGGCGACGTTCCTGGAATCGGCGGAACAACTGGCCGGGGAGTTTGCAGGAACGCTTGTAGACGCCGTAGAGCGTGCCAGGCAGTGGGCAACGAACCAAGCGAACTGGCTCGCGGCGGCACTTGCTACGGCAACCCAGAACGCGATGGCGGCTGCAATGGCCTCTAGCGGCAAGACGGCGGCGGAAGTTGCCAGCGAAGTGGAGCACGTGTTTAGTGAGGCACGAGCCGAAGCTGGCGGGATCACCGAGACGACGGGCGCGATTACCGAGGGCGAGGTCTTCGCGTCCCAAGAGTTACAGCGGTTGGGGATTTTCCTGTTTCCGTACTGGGTGACGGAAAGAGATTCCAGGGTGTGTCCTGTGTGTCGTCCGCTCGATGGGCGACCGCGTGAAGAGTGGTGGTCGGAACATGGCAGTGGGCCGCCGGCGCATCCCGGGTGTAGATGCACGCTGGAGTGGCGTGAGGAGAAGTGAGTTTTACCCTTTCGTGGCGAGGTGGTCAGAATGGAAGTGTCAGATATCGCTAAGGCCGCGTCTTGCCTGAAGTCAGAAGACATTCGGGCTCGGCTCAACGAGCTTTATGCAGAAGAAAAAATGCTCAGGTCACTGCTGCGTGCGGTGCTGGCTTCGGAACGAGCTTGCTCACTTGGCCGCCGAAGGGAGCCCACATCTTGACATTGACTAGCAGGATGCCTTATACTTCCATGTCAAGCCCCAAAACCGACGCCAGAAATGCGCAGCAACTGGTGGAAGCGATTCGTCGTTTGGAAGAGTTGCACGGGCAGGCGACGACGGCGGGACGGTTCACCGGACAGATCACAGTGACCATCGGTTACGTGGACAGCGTGGCGCAGCGGGTCAAGGATACGAGGGACAGACATTGAGCGGATTTCCGGTCAGGTTTGTGGTCTGTCTGCATTTCGACGCGAGCGAAATGTACAGAGCCAAGGCGCTGGAAAAGGAAGTCCTGTTGACGATCCCTCCGGCAATCGGAAATGCCATTGCATTATTTAAGCATCACTTGTTCCCGACTTGCAGAATTGAGTACATCTGCGAGTCATTGGGCGACAAATCGGTATACTGCGAGCTGTCGGATTTGATTGTAAATTCTCGTGAAGACGTGCGAGCTACAACCGAAATGCTTGTGGCCGATGGGTGGAATGTGTTGGACCCAGATAGGTGGAAGGAAATCGGCAGATTGCAATAGGGGCTGACCTCTAGCTTCTGAACAATTCGATAAACGGCCCAGAGCCATACTCAAGGCCGCAACTTAATCCTTCGGGATCGGGTTGCGGCCTTTTTCGTTTTTATGGATCAAAACCTGCTCGAAATCCTGAACGACCGTAAAAGCGGGTTGCTGCTCCGGCATCCCAAGAGCGGCGCTATCGCCAATGCGATCGGCGTCTACGCTCCGGTTGTGGACACCGCTGCCGTGTCCGCCAAGTTCACGATTTCGACGCCGACCGAAGACCGCGCCGCTGACGTGGTGGAACCGTCTGGATTCCAGCTCGGGAACTACAAGAACAACCCGCTGGTGCTCTACGACCACGGCTTCGGCGGCATCACGCTACCTATTGGGAAGAGCCAGACGCCTGACGGCAAGCTCACGGTCAAGGTCAAGCAGAACAGCGTGGAAGGTGAGTGCTTCTTTGCTCAATCGAGCTGGGAAGCGATGCAGATTTTCCAGTTGGTCGATGAAGGCGTCTTGAACTGCGCCAGCGTGCATATCGACCCGTTGGAAGCGAGCGTGCGCATCGGGAGCGACGGACGTCGCGGCTTGCATATCACGAAATGCGACCTCTTGGAATGGTCGATTGTGGGCATCCCGTGCAATCCCGAAGCGACACGCAAGGTTTTGGATCGCGGCAAGTTGGCGGATCGGAAGATTGCCAAGCCGCTGGAAAAGATGCTCAAGGCATACGCCGCGAAGCCGAAAGGGTTGGTGCAAGGCATGAGTCTCGATACGGCGACGGTGGAAGACGTGACCAAGGCTCTCCCGCCCAAGGAAAAGCCCGAAGACGAAGAGAAGCCAGAGGGCGAGGCACCG
This sequence comes from uncultured Candidatus Peribacteria bacterium, assembly GCA_964652185.1. Lineage (GTDB taxonomy): Bacteria > Patescibacteriota > Gracilibacteria > Peribacterales > Peribacteraceae > DALYDP01. Next base: position 7,137 of record CAZZDD010000004.1, read on the forward strand.
GAAGAGGGCATGGAAGATGAGTCAACCGACGAAGCGCCCGAGACGGAGCAAGACGGCGGAGATGCTGAAACGCCAGAAACGCCGCCAGAAGCAACGGGCGAAACGCCGCCTCAACAGTCCAGCCAACCCGTAGACGCGAGCCAGAAGCCAGGGGCGCAACTCCTGAGCGGAATTAGCCAGGCTGTGGGCCAGTTCACCCAGCAGATTCAGGGCCAGATTGCCGCGCAAGAGAATCAGACCGTCGTGGACTACGTGACGGGCATGGTGGACCAGCTCACGGCGATGGCGGGTGAGTGCCAGGAGGCGTATCGCTCGGCCTATGGCGGCGATATGGCACAAGGTCAGGCACCGCAGCCAGGCATGGAACAAGAAGAGGAAGACCCGCTGATGAAGTCGCTTTCACTGAGCGGCACGAAGCGGCTTTCGGCGAAGGGACTTACCGTCCGGCTGAAGCGGCTGGCGGAAGAGAACCCCGCAATCGCCAACGACCTGGATTACGTGCAACGCGTGCTCGGTCGGATTCTGGAGAACACGGAAGCGAAAGCGGCTCCGCAAACCGAACCGGAACACGACTTCAGCGACACGATGAAGACACTCGACGGGCTGACGGCGCAACTTGCCGAACTGCAAAAGCAGACGGCGGCGCTCAAGCTCGGAAAGTAAGAACCGTGGGCTAGGGGTGCCCGCCGGCCAGCGGCCCCCATTAGCCCTAACCTGTTTGATCGTAACTCACGCCCACGGAGCGAGGGTTATGAGGCATGACGGCAACCGCCGAGCAGTTGAACGCCAAGTTGACCGAAATGGGTCAGCAAATGGCGTCGCTCGCTGAGTCGATCAGCGAGACCAAGAAGTCCCACGAGGACATCATCAAAAAGCTGGACCAGCCGGACTTCTCCGGGCTCGTCCGCGAGCACGTCGCCGAAGACCGTGAAGCGGTCCTGAAGGCGTTCGGCGCAAGCAAGGCCAACCGTGGCTTCGTAGCCCCCAAGGGCTATAAGCCTTACGGCGAGTTCAAGTCCTTCGGCGACTTCATCAAGGTCGGCATGAAGGAGCACACCACGCAAGCGTTCCGCGAGCGGGTGCAAAAGGCCATTCAAGGGATGAGCGAAGCGGTCGGCGGCGACGGCGGTTTTACCGTGGTCCCCGAGTTCTCCACGGAGATTTACGACCGCGTTTACGCGAACGACCTGTTCACCCGCACGGATAACTACACCGTGGCGGGAAACAACATGACCTTCATGGCGAACTCGGAAACGAGCCGCGCCAATGGTTCGCGTCACGGCGGGTTGCGTGGTTATCGCATCGGCGAAGGTGCGACCATCACGTCCAGCAAGCCGGGCTTCCGCGAGCTGACCTTGAAGCTCAAGAAGTACGCGGTTGTCGTGTACCTCACCGAAGAGCTGTTGTCGGACTCCGGCGTGGCGTTGGAACAGTACGTCGCTCGCAAGGCGGCGGAAGAGTTCAACTTCATGGTCGGCGACGACATCATCAACGGCAACGGTGCCGGCGCGATGCAAGGTATCCTCACGTCTCCGGCTTTGGTGTCGGTGGCGAAGGAAGCCGGGCAACCGGCCGACACGCTGGTTTACGAAAACATCCTGAAGATGTGGAGCCGTATGTACGCCCCCAGCCGGGCGAATGCGGTCTGGTACATCAACCAGGACATCGAACCGCAGTTATTCTCGCTGAATCAAGCGATCGGCACTGGCGGTTTCCCGGTCTACCTGCCGCCCGGCGGACTCTCCGGCGCTCCGTACGCGACCCTGATGGGCCGTCCGGTCATCGCCACCGAGTTCAATGCCACCTTGGGCGACCAGGGCGACATCATCCTGGCGGACCTCGGGCAGTACGTGACGATCAGCAAGGGCGGCATCGCTCAAGCTCAGTCGATGCACGTCGAGTTCCTCACGGACCAGACGGCGCTCCGGTTCATCATGCGAGTGGACGGCCAGACGTGGGAGAACTCCCCGATCACGCCGTACAAGGGCACCGCCACACAGTCCAGCTTCGTGACGCTGGACGCCCGCGCTTAAACCTCACGCGGCCTAGCCGCATTCAGGAGCATTACCAGTGCATAATCAGCTTTTCGTGGAAAACTTCCACATGGCAATCGGCCTCGCGCCGGTTGCCGATGCCTTCTCGGGCACTGTGGCAAGTGATGTTGTCAACATGCGAGATCACGGCTCCGTCGTGTTCCTCATCAATATCGGCGTGGGTACGACCGGCACGTCCACCATCACGGTGGAAGCGTGTGACGACGTGACCCCATCGAATACCACTGCGATTCCGTTCTGGTATCGCCAGAACACCACGAACGACACGCAAGGCACGATCACTGCGGCTACCACGTCTGGTTTCACGACCACGGCGGGCAGCAACAAGTTGATTGCGGTCGAAGTGCGTTCGGAAGACCTCGCGGCGAGCGGCTACAAGTACGTTCGGCTCAAGGCGGTCGAATCGGCGAACGATCCGGTGCTCGGTGGCATCACCATTCTGCTTGGCAATCCTCGCTATGGTCAGAGCGCCGCTCTGCGTAGCGAAATCGTCTAACCGTAGCGGAGTTCCAACGTGGCTAAGAACTCGGAAGTTGCGGGAGAAACGGAAGTCGAGGCCGTGGCGCGTGAAATCTACACCGCCACGGTCATCGACAACCTTAGCCGCTACGTGCCGATGGCGCTAGCGGCGAAGTCATTCGAGGCGGCGGAAGCGTTCGTCGCCTATCGCAAATCACTACGCCAGAACGCTGGCAAACCCAAGGAGTAACGTCCTATGCCGACTCGCGGCTACACCGACCCAGGCACGCGCCGGGTCTCGCACTACGACCCCACGCTTTCCAGCGGCTACAGCGTCAACCTGTGGAAGACCTGCCCCATTCTGGAATACTTGCACGACCCGTCCATCGGCATCCTGCTGGATGAGCAGTGGAACAGCTACAACGCGGCGGCCACGACTGGGGATTACATCCTCACGCAGGCGGGCGCTGCGGGTTCCGCTGCGAAGTCCACGACGATGCAGGGCGTGCTCTCCATCGACTCGGGCAGCACGACGGTCACGCAAGGGGCGAACGTCCAACGTGCCAAGAGCATGTTTCTGCCGGCCTCTGGCAAGAGCATCTGGGCCGAGTTCCAGGTGAAGTACACCGGCGTCTCCAATCTCAACGTGGAGACGTTCATCGGCCTGTCGGAAATCGATACCACGATCATCGGCTCCAGCGCGGTCAGCACTTCCAACCATATCGGCTGGCAAAGCGTGACCGACGACGGCGTGTTGCTGTTCGATGCGGAAAAGGCCACGGCTGGCACCACGGCGGCGGCGACCACCATCGTCTCCGACACGTGGGTCAAACTCGGCTTCTTCTACGACGGATCGGCGGACACGCTCCAGCAGTACATCAACGGTGTGGCGACTGGCTCGGCCATCGCGACCGCGAACATCGCCAAGGTGGCGCTGTATCCGTCCTTCGTCTGTCAATCGGGCGGTACGGATCAGCCCGTCATGCACCTGCGTCCCTATCGCATCTTCCAGCTCCTGTAACCCGCTAGGTGAGACGTGGCACTCACTACTAGAGCGATCGTCAAAGCGCGTCTTGGGATTGCGTCTACGGACACGTCCCAAGATGCGCTCATTGACACGTTGGTTGAGGAGGCGGACAGCGCGGTCAAGGAGCACATTGGGCTCAATATCGAGCAGGGCACCTACACCGAGTATTACAAGGGCAACGGCACGCGGGCTCTGGTGCTGCGTGAACGGCCCGTGCAAAGCATCACGTCCATTCACGTGGACAACGATGGCTACTTCGGTTTCGGGTCTTCTCCGTTCGCGACTGCTGACCTGCTGACGGCCGGCACGGACTACGCGCTCGATTACGTGAGCAGCGGCGAGTATTCCAAGTCGGGCATCGTCTACCGGGTTGGCACGGTCTGGCCCTCGGTCAGCGTGGATGTCGGGCTGCTGTCTCCGCAACAGGCCAAGGCGCTCGGGAATATTAAAGTCGTCTACGTGGCAGGTTTTGCCACGGTGCCCAAGGTCTATCAGGAGATGGCGACCAAGTACACCTGTTGGAAGTTCAAGACGGACGGTTCGGCGGGGCTGCTTTCCAGCGAGTCGATTAGCGATACGTCCTATTCGTATTCGCTCGGTGCCTTGGAAGGAAAGAGTCAGGCGGAAGTGCTCTCGGCAATCTGTGGCTCGTTTCGGGAGTGGACCGTATGAACGTGGCATTCGTGCGCAGTCGCTTCGTCATCATGCCAGGCTCGTTCACGGGTACGCTGGCGGTCAGCAACAACGACGACGAAGACATCACGATTCCAGGGTGCCAGCGAGCGCCCTATGAGCAGTCGGACGTGATTAACTACGGCGGCGTGATGGACAACGCGGAGCGGACGGTGTTTCTGCTGCCCTGCCAGAACGTCGTCAACGCGTCGGGAGAGGCGGTAACGCCACGGCCCGACAATCTGTTCACCGATTCCGCCGGCGACGTGTGGAGCGTGCTGGCGGTCACGCAGACGCTCAAGAACACGTGGTGGCGGTGCCCGGCCAGCAAGACAACGAGGTAACGAATGCCAGCCATTCTCCGTATCGCGAACATTTCGAGTTGCCGCATTGACGGGCGGGCCGATGCCGATCCGCAACAGCCTACGGTTCAGGTCACGAACAAATACGAAGAGTTCCTGACCTATGGCACTGGGGCGAATCAGGTCAATACGTGCTGGTGGGAGACTCGTACGGTCTCGGCCGGGGCGAATGATGACTTAGACCTCACTGCGATCACGAAGAGCACGCCGGCTGGAACGGCTACGGTCAACTTCGCCTGCATCAAGGCGATTCAGATTGAGAATCTGAGCACGACCACGGGCGACTATCTGCTGGTCGGGAAGGTGTCTGCGGTAACGAATGGTTGGGAAGGTCCGTTTAGCACGGTGAGCGGCGGCTTGCAGCGCGTCGAGGCGGAGGGCTGCTACAGCAACTTTCAGAAGAGCGCCGCCGGCTGGACGGTGGACTCCACCCACAAGGTGCTGCGGATCAACAACCCTGGCGCAGCGGCTATCTCCTACCGCATCACGTTGGAAGGGGAGGCGTAAGTGGCTCTGTCCGGCGTGGTAGCTACCGATGCGAACGGCGGGATCGTTGCGTTTGGGAACGTGACGATTTCGACCACTGGCGGGCAGGGGCCTGCCGGCGAGGACGGCTACCGCCCGACGTTTGACGTGACGCGCGATACCTACGGCGCTGTAGGGGATGGCGTGACGGACGACAGAGCGGCTATCAATCTCGCCATCGCGGCGGCGGAGGCAGAGGCGGCTAGTTCTGGCGGTGTGTCCGAAGTCTTCTTTCCACCAGATCGCGTGTTCTCGGTCGCAGGCTACATCGAAGTCGATGACACTGGCAGCGTGCGGCTCTATGGATATGGTGCCACGATCAAGCAGGCGGTCGGGAGCGGAAATCAGCTTCTCTACATCGGCAAAGACAATGTGACCGTCGAGGGATTGGTTATCGACGGCAACTACCCGACGGTCAAAGGCCCAGCGACGACATCGGGGACCGCTCGGGCGGGCGGAGCGTCTACAATCAAGTTGGCTTTAGCCGCGTCCAGCAGCAATGACGCTTATAACGCGCTCGTGATTGAGATTACTGGCGGCGAAGGCGCTGGTCAGGTGCGGACAATCTCCACGTACACGGGCGCGGACCGAGACGCCACGATCATCGGCGATTGGGACACGGAGCCCGATAATACTTCAACCTACGCCATCTACACCGGAGACGGTCATGGCGTCAACGTGCTGGCGGATAACGTCGTCCTCCGCAATGTGATCGCTCGCAACACCAAGGGCGAGGGGATTGCGGCGCAGACCGGGAGCGGCGAAGTCACGCTGATCGATTGCAAGTCCGAGAACACCGGACTGGGCGGCATGCACGTTAAAGGCGATGTCATTCGCTATCGCGGCTGCAAGGTCTACGACTGGAACTCGCGGGCTCTGCTGACCGGGATTCGTGGCATCGAGTTCGACGCGCAGGAATGCGACGCGGAATCAATCGAGATCACGGATACCTATCTGGAGTTGAACGAAGATGCAATCTTCACCGATGGCATCTTGATCGACTGCGGCGACAACGACCTGACCGACGGTGACAGCACGCGAACGCCATTCGGCAACAGCGGTCAGGCCACGAATGACGGAGGATATGCAGCGTTCACGCTTGATGCTGGGCATGGCTTCAAGGTCGGCGATAGCGTTTGGCTCGACGACAGCGGAGAGCCGGCCTACGACGGCCCAACATCTGCTGGCAAGTCTCACATCATTCGTGCCATCAAGGGCACTGGCAACGTCTATGCACGCTATGTGTCGTCTACGACGCTGACACTCCACCACAGCCCGGCGGAGGCGCGTTCTGGCTCGAATGCGGTGGACATCACAGGAGCGGGCACGGGGACGACGTACATCACGGCGATTCGTTCCGGCCGCAATACAATCAGCTCGGTGGATGCAAGTACGAACATCATCACAACGACGAGTGCGCACGGTTTCATCACAGGAATGATGGTCCGTCTGACTCGTGGCGCAACGGATACGGCCATGCCCGGCGGTCTGGCGAACGCTGGCACAATCGTTCTCAACACCGCGTACACGAACCCGGGCTCCGGCGCAACCTACATGCGCCCCAAGCGCGTCCGCAATGTCACGATGAAGAACGTGACGGTCAACTGGCATTCCAGCGATTCGGCGGATACGAACGGCATCAAAATCAACAATGCCGAGAACGTCCAGCTTGACCGCGTTATCGTCAACGACCCGCCCGTCTACACCGGCGACACCGCATCGTCGATTCGCCTGGGTCAAGGGCTGCGCAAGGTGTCAATGACGGACTGCGTTCTGTCTGGCACGCTGACCAATAACGTGTTGGCGATTATCCCCGACCTGACCATCGACCGCTGCGACATCGGCGGCGCTGCCTTGCCGGAGAACGCCATCACAACACTGGCGGCCCGGAAGCTGAGCATCACCAACAGCACCTTGAGATTTAGCTTTGCGGCAATCGACGTGGGTGGCGTGGAAAGCATTCGCGATTCCGACATTGAGCAATGGGTTATTACTGACAACATCTTGGAGGGCGAATCCTCCTCGCGTTGCCGAGTGTTTGACATCGGCGATATCTCACAGCTTGTCAATTCCGGCAAGATCGTCTTTGCCCGCAATGAGCGCCGGAACGTCGGTTCCTATCCAGGACTGGCAATCAGTTCGGTGAACACCGGCACGGACGTTATCACCATGTCCACGTTCCATCAGTTGGACACGGGCGACACGGTGGAGATGGTTTCGGCAGACCCGCCCTTGGGCAGTTCGGACAACACCGAGTATTTCGTACGCAAGACAGGCAATACGACGCTCAAGCTCTACACCACGAAGGCCGACGCTTTTGCAGACACGAACGCCGTGGATTTGTCTGATTCTGGGAGCGGCAGCACGCTCTGGAGCCACAAGATTGGCGTGCAGTTCTCCAATAACGGCAACCGCGATTTCCTGTTTCAGCAAAAGGACGACTCTGGGAAGAACTTCTACGGCATCGCCGCGCCGAGCGGAACCGTGATTGCCTACAACGTCGGGGACATCGTATGGGCGATGCACCCGGCTGATGGTGAGCCACCCGGTTGGCTGTGCACTTCTCCGGGGACCGTACTGTCAAGCGTGGGAACGTTTGTCGCGTTGGCGGAACTTGGCGCGTTGAAGGTATAGGCAGGGCAGCAGCACGCAGAGAATCACGACTGTGGCAGGCTCGGGAACAGGCGTGGCGATTGATTCACCAAATGTATTGCGAACCGTGTTTAGGTCATTCAAATCCACGATGCCGTCCAGTGGAAGCGATTCGCCACGAGGGTCACTTGTTCCAAGCAACGAACGAACATTGTTAAGGTCTTCCAGATCGACAACGCCGTCTCCGTTGGTATCTCCATCAGGTCTAGCGTCTTTGGCGTAAACAGCCCACCCACCATTCATTGAGTATCCCACATACCCATTGCCACCACCAACCAATGCAATATCGCCAAGGAGAACTGAGTAAGTGGCAGGTCTTAGTAGGTAGTTTGGGTTGTCTGAAAACACATTGACTAGCGCACCAGGACTATTCCGAATCCAAAACTCGTGATTGGCTCCAGCGTAAGAACGGACGTTGATTTCCTGTGAACCGCCAGAGAACTGAAACAACGAACCAAGGCTCGTCGAGCCATCAATGTTGATTATTGCGTTGCCAGAGCCGAGCACATGGCGATTTGAGAATCGGCCGTCCAAGAAGTCCACCTTGTTATCCCCGAGAATGCGAATGTCACCGCGCAGGTCAGCATTACGAAACACAAGAGAGGAGTTGTCCCACAGGTTGATGTGCGAGATCAGGATCGGCCGGTCGCCATCGACCGGCGAGTCAATGGTCAGTGTGGCATTGCCACGGACGTTGACCGTGTTGGCTTCATCCAGGATGTCGTAGTCGATCGTCAAGTCCTCGGAGACTTCGATAGCCAGAGCCGGAGATACGAACAAAGCGCAGAACGCGCAGCAGAGAATGCGAGAGTACATCGTCAGTCCTCCCCAGAGGGTTGATGAGCAGGGCCGACCCCGGAGAGCCACGCTCCGGGGCGGCCCGATTGAACACGGTTTAGCCTAATGACTAGTGGCACGGGAAGCAACAGAACGGGGCGCGCCAAACATGGCAATCGGCGAAAAAACCATTCAGGCGGAAAACTTCGGGCGGGTGGCCGCAGAGATGGCCCGTGCGCTCGGTTCCGCTTCGCTGACGCCCGTGATGCGGGAAATGAAGCTCGTGGCAGAAGAGGCCATTGCCGTCAACTTCCTGGAAAGCCAGGAGTCCAGCGGGGCCAAATGGGCACCACGGAAGCGGGATTACCCGTGGCCGATCCTCATCAAGACTGGGCACTTGATGCGATCGGCGACCACGGAGAGCGAAGCCGGGCACGTGGAGGCCGTGGGCGACCGAGACATGCTGACCGGAACGTCCGTGGGCTACGCCGCATATCACCAATACGGCACGGAGCGGATGGTGGCTCGTCCGTTTGAGGCGGTGCCGGACGCGGCGGTGGACGTGATGGAAGACCTGTTGGCGGACTACATCCAAGACGCGGTATTCGAGGGAGCGTAAGTGGCGGTAGCAGTACCCACGCTCGATTTTCTTGACTCGGCGGACGGTTCCGGCGGGACGCTGACGATCAGCGGTTCCACCGGCGGCGCTACCAATACGTTCTACACGCAGCCGCTCGATTCGACGTGGTACGGGGACCAGGGATGGACCAGCCGGGGCAGCCGCACGGGAGACGGCACGATCGCCGTTTCGCTTCAGCCGGGATTGTACCTGGGCTATGTGCTGTCCACGAGCGGTGTGGAGTCGAACGTGTCGAAGCCGCTCATGTTCCGCACGTCCGAGGAAAGCGAGTCGATCTACTACCAGATTCTCAAGTCCGCCCAAGCCCGCATCAAGCTGCTCAACCTGAACGAGATCACCAACTCCAGCATCGTCGCATGGAAGATGCCTTTGACTCGCGCCGTCTCGTCATTGACCAGCACGGCGACCGGCAAAAGAGCGACATTCCCTGTCGTGATGCTGACCACGATGGACGCCGAAACGCTCAACCCGGAAGCGGGCACGAACGCGCGAGACGACATCGGCTATCCCGTGGGCGTGGCGATGGTGTCCCTGTTAGAGGGCGAGTACGCCAAGCGCCCGGAGTACGACCACCTGGAGACAGGGCACGACCGGCACTTGCTGTGGCGGGAGCGGATTCGCAAGGCGTTTGTGAATCAACGCCTGCCAGGCGTGCCGGAAGTCTACCGCTGCATCGTGGAGCCGCGAGTCCCGCAGATTGCCGGGCTGCTTGGAGACAACCTGGAAGGCTCAGCGATGGTTTTGAGGTTCTTTACCCGCGAGAGTCGCGGACTGACATAAGGAGCAAGACATGCCCGCACCAACTACCGGAACGCCGACCGAGGGCGTGTTCGCGAAACTGTGGATCGTGGAGTCCCTGCCGTTCGACGAAAGCTCGGCGCAATGCCTGGAGTTCTTGAGCGAAGGGCTGCGCCAATCGGTCACGATCTTCCACAGCGACGGTATCCGTGGGACACGCTCCCGAGGCCGGGAACGCTGCCGGGAAGCCTCCCGCATTTGCAGTGGACCTATCACGCTCAACCCGACCAAGACCGAGCTGCGGACACTACTGCCGTGGATTCTCGGCACGAACGAGACCGGCTCCGGCACTTCCGGCTCGCCGTACAACTACGTGCTGGCGGAAGCGATGCAGGAGTTCCAAGTCCTCATCCTCCGCGTGGAGCCGTCCGCTTCGCACACCGACGAAGTGTTCCTCTACGAAGGCTGCCGGGTATCGTCCGCCACGTTCTCCGCTTCTGCCGGTGGACCGTTGACGCTCACGCTGAACATCGAAGCCGAGACGGAGAAGTCGTTCGCCAACGGCTCGATTTCGACGGCCTACGACGCGGCGACGGCGGTAATGAGCGGCGGTTCGTCCGGCCGGAGCGTGCCGAGTTCCACGGTGGATACGAACTCCATTTTCATGTTCCACGACACTGGAGGTGCTAGCGGCAACTTTGTGCTTGGCAACGCCGACCGCGAGGCGTTTAGCTGGACGCTCACGATCAACAACGAACTGGACACCAGCCGGCAGATGAACAGCCTGACGCGGACCAGCATCCCGTCGATGGGGCGCACGGTCAGTATGTCGGCGGTTGTTCCGTTCACGGCGGCGGAAGATGAATTGTACGATCCGGGCGTCAATTCCACTTCGCCGGACATGAATACGAACATCATCAAGTTCTACAACGAGCAGGGCACGAATGACGACGTGTTCCAGCTCACTTTGGCTACTTGGAACGTGGAGTCTGTGACTCCCACGGTGAACGGCAAGGGGGAAGTTGCTTTGGAACTCAGCGGCGACATCTACCGCAAGAACACATCGACCGCCAAGGCGGAAGTCTCGGCGGACATCTGGACCACCTAATCACAAGGAGACGCGAGCGTGGCACGCGAACGACTGCGATACATTCGAGACGGGTACACCGAAGACGGTTTTATCCGTGCTCAACGAGGCATTTTCGACAAAGACCTGCGATTCCTGTTTCGCCCGATGACGAAGCTGGAGCAGCAGAAGCTCGTGCATGAAGTCTCACAGACGCGCAAGGACGACATCGCCCGGCAACTGAAGCTCCAGGCAATGGCCGTCTCTCGCAAGTTGGTGGAGTGGGACTACACGCAACCGGACGGCAAGCCGATTCCGATTTCGCACGAAGCCATCTTGGAAATGAAGCCATCGCTCGTGGACGCCTTGTGCGCCATCGTGTGCGGCTACGAAGGTTCGGACGCAGACGATCAGGCACCGCACCGCAAAGCGGACAGCGACGAAGCGGCGATGCAACGAATCTTCGGAGAAGAAACCACGACCGAGGATGCAGACGCAAAAAACTCCGTGACGGGCTGATTCTGCTTTTGACTCAGCCCGAGTTACACGACCTGGATTGCCGAACTTGCTGGGTGTACTGCATTGATGAAAAGACGCAGAAGCCAGTACCGCGACGTGGCAACACTGGAGAATTTCAAAGGCGCGGCAAAGGCGTACCGCCACCGTGCAAGTCGTGCCCCAAAAAGAGTCCCGAGAAAGCGGCACAATATGAGTTGAGCGACAAGAACTGGCAAGCCTATCAGCACTACCTGCGCTGCCGGGCGATGGGCTTTAACGGGATGCCGGAGTACGAGAAACGCGACCCGATCATTCAGCGGAACTTTCAGATTATTGATGAAGTGGTCCGGGCGGTGGAAGAGAAACAGCGGATGCAGGCCATGATGATGGCCGTACAGGGCAGCATGGCGAGCGTGGTTGCGGGAGCGAAGAAGAAACCATGATTATGCAAAGCGGAAGGTTCTCGGGCGGCAGCGGCGGTTCCAACCGTGACGTGGTGTTTACTGCGCGCGTGGTCGCTGACCCCAAGAATGCGCAAGTGCTCGCCGGCATTGCGAAGCAAGTAGACGACCTGCAAAAGAAGATGGGCGGGTTGCGCCTCGGCACGGACGGAGGATCGGTGGTTGGCGGGCGGGCCGTGGCTGGCGGTGGAGTCGCAGGTGGGCGTCGCCGCGTGGCGATGGACCCGTACGAAGAATACAACCGGATGCGGGACCAGGAACTCCGTGAGCAGCGGGACTACCGCCGGCGTATGGAGCGGGACAGGCAGCGGACGGAAGCACGTCTGGCGGCGGCCGAGTTCAACGCCATCGACCGGGAGAATGCGGCGTTTGACCGGCGAGGCGGTCGGGCGGGGATGAATCAACGATTCTCCGCTCGGGTTCGGCTGTTGCGTGGTGAGCCAGAATACGGCGTCACCCGTGGGCAGTTCGGCGAAGCTCTGGAAGGTATCACCGGACTGGCTAGGGCGGCGGTGTTTCTCGGGGCATCAAGCGAGAAGTCCGCACAGCAGATGCTCAAGAGTATCTTGGTCTTCGAGGCAATGGCACAGGCGACCCGTGGAGCGATGAAGGTTTCCGAACCGCTCGGGGCGCTGCTGGGTGCCGGTGCGGGGCGTCTTGGCATGGGTGCCGGTGCGAGCGCCGGATGGCTCGGTGCCGCAGGGCTGGCGGCGGGTGTTGGGATTATCGGCGGCGGGACTGCCTTGTTCGATCAGGCCCGCTACAGCAGCGGCGGCGGGATCGGCGGATTTTCGCAAGCGCATGCCAACTTCTTCACTGGGATGGCCCGCCGTGGATTGAATAACGGCATCGACTTGTCGGGGCGATTTGGGCAGGTCGCCGGAGCCGTAAACCCACTGCTGGGCATCTTCAATGCTTCCGGTTACACACGAGCTGTCACCGAACGCGCCAGAGGCGACATCGCCTACGAACGCGGTGCGATGTCTCGCGCGACAGATACCGGCGGAATGCTCGAATACAGCAATCGCCGGCTGGAAAACGAACGCCAAGTCCTGGCACTGATGGAACGGCAGGTCGCCAAGGCCCGCGAGACTATGGAAGTCTCGACACAGCGGCTCCAAGGCATCGCGAACAACTACCAAAGCCTCTCACCGTTCGACCAAGCCCGCGCCGGGCAGTTGCGTGACAAGTTCCTCAAAGACCCGCGCTCGCTCAACTCACAGCAGTTGAACGCCCTACGTCCGCTGTTAGGCGAAGCGGAGAATCAGCAGATTGACGCCCTGATGATGGAACGCTCGGGACGGTTCTTTGGCGGCGGCGGTGCGTCCCGTGAGCAACGGGCAACGTCTTTGCAAAACGCCATCCCGACGCTGTTGATGCAGTCCGCCACGGAGTTGCAGCGGACGTTCACGATTCAATTGGAGCGGCAGAATGAGGAGGCCGAGCGGACCTACGCGACCGCACTTGAGGCGGCGCTGAAAGTCGCCAACGACGATATGCAAGAGCGGCTGGAGGCGCAAACCAAGCGGATTATCGAGGCGCAGCGAGCGGCGCAGCGGTCCACCTTGCAAAAACTCCAAGACATGGAGCGGTCCTACGGCACGCCTTGATGCCGTTCCCGCCAGTCGTTTTGGGCAATGAGACGCAGCATGTAAACATCATCGGCCACGTGCCGAGCCAGACGGAGAAAACCAGCCAAGCACACACTTTGCAGCGCAGCACCGAAAGCGATCGACCCGCCCATCAAGTAGGTCACGAAGTATTGGCCGTTTCCGGTGGCCGCCAGTAAAGCCGACCAGCAGCCGAACATGGCGCACAAGGCGGCAGAGATGTACAGGAACGCCGAGACGACGCCCAAATCCGAATAGCCACGAGTTTTTTGAGACAACGAAAAGCCCTCCTTACCCAGACAGGCACAACTCCGGCGACTTTAGGGCGCGCCGGTCACGACACCTAGCCTAACCACCCATCCGATGTATTTCAAATACGGCGACTACCAGCACGAGGACAACGAAGTCAGCTTCGAGCACTCCCGCGTCGCCAAACTGGACTCGGGCGGGGTGGTGTACGGCTACGACGAGACGTACAAGCTCATGGGGCGGCTGCACGCGGACACGCAAGCAGAGATCACGACTGCGATTGACGCTCTGAAGGCAGCCTACGCCAAGCAGTTCCAAGACCTTGTGCTCTACGACAACTCCGGGGCTGTGACCTCGCACACGCTCCGCAACAGCGAGACGCTGGGGGGCGTGCGTGTTCTGGACGGCCCGTCATTCCCCAACAGCACCGGGGCGGAATACTCGACGTGGCGGTCCTATGAAATCGTGGTTGCGGCCGTGGTGCCGATCAGCGGGCAAGGGAACGGGACCGTCATCGACTGGCAAGAGACGCTGGCCTTCATGGGCACGGGCGGCCCCCGCAAGATTTGGCAACCCATGCTGACGGGAGTTCCGATTCAGCAGCGAGTATCCGAGTTCACGACGATCCGGGCAGTCCAGCGGGGTACGGCGGTAGGTTTCTCAGACTACATCCCCTACGCCAATCCCATCTTCCCGATCGACGTGGAGCATCAAGAGCAACGGATTTGGGAACGCGGTACGCCGCAATTCATGGGCGGCGGAGTCCGGCGATATTTCCCATGCACGTGGACCTACGTTTACGAGTTCAACAATCCTCAGACCGGGAATCCGACCGGGAGGCCAAGCTAAGACATGGCGAACAAATACTGGCAAGGCGGCGCGTCAGCGGTAGCACAAGTGCGGCGGTGGGCTTTCGCTGGCACGTGGGAAGCGACCGACATCGTGCGCGTCACCATCGGCAACCGCATCTACGATTTCACGGCCGGCAGCACGACCATCGATACGGTGCTTGGCAACATGGTCACGGCCTGGAATGCACTCAGCTCTACGCTTTACCCAGAATTTGCGGAACTGACCGCGAGCGCCGATACCGGCTCGGATTACTTCATCCTGACCGCCGACACTGCTGGGCTGCCGTTTACCGTGACGCTGGCTCCGTTTGAATCGGACGGGTCAACGGCTGGCGATACGCAGACGATTGAAGGCTCGAACACCGCAACCACTGGCACGGCAGTTACGGCCAACGCTGGGCCAAACGACTGGAACACCGATGCCAACTGGTCTGGCGCTTCGCAGCCGGTCGATGGCGACGTGTGCTACTTCCGCAATACGAACGTCAGCGTGCTGGATGGCCTGGACCAGTCCAGTTTGAATCTGAGCATCGTGGTTGAGCAGTCGTTTACGGGCACCATCGGCCGACCGCTCATCAATGCGGCTGGTTATCCCGAATACCGAGCCACCTATCTCAAGATCGGCACGGACGACAGCCCAACACAGAGCATCACCATCGGACAGGGGCAAGGCGCTGGCTCTGGGCGAATCAAGATCGACGCCGGGGCATCTACAACGAGCGTGGTGGTCCACAACACCGGCAACCCGCTGGAGCAAGGCATCGAAGCGTTTCTGTTTAAGGGAACGGACGCCAGCAATACGATGCTGGTGAATCGTGGATCTGTCGGTATTGCCGTGCTGCCCTACGATGATGGCGTATCGGCGGAAGAGTCCGCGACGCTCAGCACGCTTTCCGTGGGCTACGTGACCAACCCTGCCGGGGATGCTCGGGTGCGGTGCGGCTCGGGAGTTACGCTCACCACGATCGACCAATCGGGGGGCACGTTGGAAATCAACTCCGGGGCGACCACGATCACAAAGACCGCCGGCGAACTGACCCTTGGCGGCGGCGTCACGGGTTCCGCTGTCACGGTCACAACGCTCAATGAGCGTGGCGGAACGACCTACGTGACCGGCGTGACCACGATCACGACCGGCAATCTGGCAAACTCTGGCACGCTGGATTACTCCCGCGACATGCGAGGGAAAATCATCACGAATGCCTTGAACGTCTACGGCGACAAGGCGAAGTTTATCGACCCGTACCGGGTGGTCAGCTCCACGAGCGGTAGCAACGTGATTGTGGACCTGGAGCAAGGCGGGGCGCTGGCGAACTTGAACTTGGGATCGAACATCAAACTGACACGGGCGACGTTGTAAGCAATGGGCATCGAGGCCACCGTCACATTCCCAGGCATCGCGCAGATTCAATCTGCCACGATCCGTCAAAGCCACGGCGTCTTGCCGGATAGCTTTGTGCTGACGATTGCGCCTCAACCGTCCAACGTCGTCTTGGAAATCGGCGACCTGACGCTCGAATACAACAACCAGCGGTTGGTCTTTCCCGACTGCCGCGTGGACCAAGCCTCATTCCGCTTCGATGGCGGCGGGCAGCTTGTTTCGCTCACGATTCTGGATCGGCGCTGGCGGTGGCAACTCACCCAGTACCGCGAGGACGGGGACCGATTCGCCGGCATTCTCAGCGGCGAGTACAACGTCCGACGCGAGGACGGCACGCTCAAGAAAATCGCGGGAGGTAACCCGGATTTCGCCATCGACAACAGCGAACGCACTCCGCAGCAACTCGCACAGTTATGCCTGTTGGCGGCGAACGAACCGATCGCACCGGACGCATTGAACCCCCTGCCAAACGACGTGCGCCCGTATGTCGTTTGGGACGACGCCAACGCCATGTTGGAACTGGAAAACCTCGCGGACTTGCTCGGCTGCCGGGTGGTCAAGGGCATCGATAACGTCACTCGGATTCGCAAGTTCAACCAAGGCCGACTACTACCTGAAGACGGTCTGATTAGCTATGGCGCATCGGCGGACTTCTCCGACGCACCGGACGCGGTTGGCGTGACCTGCGGCTACGTGCGGTTCCAGCACGACTTTGAATTGGAAGCGGTCGGCCTGGACGTAGACGGGAGCATCAAGCCGATTGACGACTTGAGCTATAAGCCAGCGGACGGATGGTCGAACCTGGCGTTACTCTCGGCGTTTGGCGTGCTGGATGAAGAGGGCCACCAGAATCTCGCCATGCGGTCGGTATATCGCTGGTATCGCGTAAAGGTGCCGTTCACGCTTCCCATCTTCGGAACTGTAACACGCCGCGACCAGATCGTTCTTCTCGGCAGCCAAGTATTTCAGGAGGAAGTCGAAAACATCAAGCAGTCGCGAGACGCGATGGTCTATGGAATCTGGTTCCGTGGCAATGATGCGTTGCCGGACAACTCCGCCGAGGAACTGGTCTACCTGCCTGACGACGCCGTGGAAAACCTGCCGTCCAACGATGCCCGCGTTGCCATGATCGTTCGGCAAGGATTCTCCATCGACCCGGACACACACACCGTCAAGTTCGGCGATCACGTCTGGAAAAAGAACGACGACGATTTGGGCTGGGGGCCTGCTACGCTTCGCCTGCGCACGTCCTGCTACGTTCGTTACGCGGAGACAGGGGAGTTTGTCCGTTACCGCAAGGTCCGCGCCCTGCGCAACGTGGCGAATCCGAGCGTGGCATTCCAGCGGCACGACGAGATTAAGCGGACGGTCTACGCCATCTACAACAACGATTTCCAGATTACCTCCATCCACGAAAACGGCACGGAGGCCGACCCGGAAATCGAGCATTACTTGAGCGAGGCGGTGGTCCGCTACGGTGCCGCTAAGATTCCGCAAGTTGGCGTCTATGCCGGATGGCGATTCGACGTAGACCTGGACGGAGCGATCCACTCGATTACGTGGACTCTTTCGGCAACCGATGACACCGGGCCGCACACCGTGATTGAGCGGCAGCACGACACGGGCGGAAACGCGAGCATCCCCTATCGCCTGCGCCGACGATTCAACGAGACAGCGGAAGCGAATCGCCGCATTGCCTTGGCGAAATGGCGGGAACAGCAGACACGGGAACTTGCGCGAGCGGGAGGGCAGAAATGATCCGGCCGCCGCTTGCCAATCGAACGTGGGTGACGTTCAAGAATACCGCTTCGGAAACGATCCCGGCTTATGGCGTGATGCGGATCACGGGAACCGACGAACGTGCCGGGAGAACGGTCTACAACGTCGCCAAGCCGAACACAACATTCCAGCGGCTCTATCTGGTCAACGGTCCCGTGGACGTTCCGGCGAGCGGCTACGGTGATGGCACGTTTGACATCACCTACGCCTTGTGCAGCTCGGCGGCATCACCGCTCTTGGCGGAGTCATGGGGCGCGAAGCACGACGAGTGGAAGCTATTCCAATACCGCCCCGGCTTCTTCATGTTGGGGAATTATCAAGGCACGGGCGACGCTCAGCGGGCGATCGTGCGACCGTATGAAGTGCAACGCATCCGGGGCACGTTGGACGCGACACTAAGCCAGGGCAGCTCCGCAAGCTTCAACGTGTATTTCCGCGATGGAAATACGTGGACCGACTCCACGATGAACGTGACGGTATACGACGACCTGCTTGCCACGAGTGCCAGCCTGTCGTCAACAACCGTTGGTTGGGCGGACTGGTACGGCGATCGGTGGTGGCTCATTGAGGCGAGGTGCGCCTAATGTTCCAATTCACACCGGGCTGCTGCTGCGGAGATACGGGCGTTGCCTGCATCATCTACGAAACCAATTTCACGGTTTCAGACACAACCACGGTCCCCGATGCCACGGAACTGGTCGGCGATTGGGAGATTATCTCGAACGTCCTGCATCCAGACCATGCGGCCAGCGACCAGCGGATTCGGTTTGATACTGCATCATCCGATTTGGACGTTTGGACGTGCGCCACGGTCACTGGGCAATCGGGCGACCGCGTAGGTGTCTGCTTGTTCCTAGATGCGGACGGCGACAGCTTCGTTGAAGCGACGATGGAGTTCGGCTCTACTACGTCCGGGCGGTTGAATATGAACCGCTTCGACAACGGTTCGCTGACCTGGACGCACAACATTAGCTCGTCGCCACAATGCGGAACGAACGAATACGACTTCTCGCCGGGCGCGACGACCTATCGGATTGCTCTGCGGCATCGCACAGTACACGGCGGCTCGTTGTGGACGTTGTATCTGTACCTGGGGACCGGCGCTAACCTCGCGTTCGGCGAGCCGGCCATCGACCAAGCGGACTACGTTGTCGAGTATTTCGACTCGGCCGGAGTGGGAGCGATTACCAGCTTCACGGCGGGATGTGTAACCGGGACCGACGCCATTACGGCGACGTTCGATTCGTTCCTGTTCTACCACCTCTACGCCGACTGCTTGTGCCAGATTGTGCTGGACAACCCGGCGCTGTACCGCAACTACGATTGCGATCACGTCGGCATGAAGTTCGAGGAGGAGACCGGCGATTGGGACTTGGAAGTCCTGCCGGACGCACTCGCGCCGATGTTCAATCCCAACGCGGCGGCGATTGTGACGTATGCCGACCCGGCGACGTTGCTCACGCGGGACATCCTTCGCGGCGACGACCCGGCGCATCTGTGCTACTTCACGTATGGTTCGCCGAGCACGTCCGTTGACGGACTGCGGTTTCGCTACGTGTGGGATTGGCAGGACGATGACAATTACTGGTGCATCGAATGGGAGTTCGGCGCGGCACCTAACCCAAGCGAAGAGTGCCCGGACGCGGTGCGAATCATCGAGCGGTCGGGCGGAGCCGAGACGACGCACGAAGAAGTAGACGGCTTCGCCAACCGTTATTATGAGAATTGGGCGGGCGGACCGGCTCAGTTTGCTACCTTTGTTCGTGTGTCGTCGGATGGCTATATCGCGGCCGACATCTCACACGATGGGAACTGCGCCGCGTGCGAGACGACGCCGGACTCAGGCATTACGCAAATTGCCTCTGGTCCGCACACGTTCACGGGCGGCGGTCGGCAGGGCTGGGTTGTGATGGACAACCCGAACGGATTCCTGATTGGCGGCTACGCACTGTGGGACGCGGTGGGAACGTGCGTGGAAACTGGAGCCGGCACTACGTGCGGTGAGGGAGCGGAGGACCCGGAGGAACCGGACCCGGACACCTTCACTTGCTGCGATGAATTTGACGCCATCGACCGAGACTCGACCGTGGAGCTAACGGTCAGCGGGCTCAATCCTATCGTGGACTGCTTGGGCGATCCATGCGCCGGCGATTTGGTCACATTCATCACGGATCTCAACTCGACGCATACACTGACCTGCATCGGGGCAAACGAAGACATCGCCATCTTCACGCTGCAAACCGAGCTAGACCCGCCCTGCGAAACGACAGCATCAAGTATCGCAATGCGGATTACGCTATGGATCATCCACGAGGGGACGGACCAGTGTAACGCCTACGTGGAGTTCTGGGCTGGCTCAACGTGCGTTTTCTGGCTGAAGTCCACGTTCCCTAAAGACGACGGCGAGAGTTGCGACGGTTTCTCGATGATGGAAACGGAAGAGTTCGGCACGTCGGCAGAGGACTGCTGCATCGACTATAGCGGAGTAGGAGCCTCCCTGGATTTCAACGTATGACGCTTTGCCAAATGCAGGACATCGAAGGGCGGCCGGGCTTTCAATGGTGCCCGGTGTGCCAGCGGCAACGGTTCTGGCCTCAAGAGCAGAAAAGCCCGAAGCCTCTGCCGGCGAATTACCGGCGGGAGTGTCCGGGTAGACCCGCAGAAGCATCCGAGCCGGTCGCGCCAAAGAAGTCTCGCGGACTCGGCGACACGGTAGCCAAGGCGATTCACACTGTCACGGGCGGGCTCGTGAAGCCGTGCGGAGGGTGCAAGAAGCGGCAGAAGCGGCTTAACGAGATGTTTCCTTACGGCAACCCGAAAGACTCGGCGGACGATGGACGGGCTGGGTGACGCTCCCGCTCCATCTCCGCCACCCCATCCAATACGTGCCGCACATAACCCGCTAGGCAGCCGGTCAGGATGAGGGCGATCGTCCAGTGGCGGAAGAGGGTGGAGAGGGGGAGGCGGATCACACTCCCTCCGGTGCCGTACCGGGGCGAAACAGAACGTCGGTGGCGTGCTTCTTAATCACGATTCGCGGGTCAAGATACGCCTTCGTCACGTTGCGTGTCGAGTGGTCCAAGAGTTCCGTGGCGTTCATCCCCGCTGCTTCGGCATGCGACGCGTGACTTTTGCGAATCCGATGGAACTTGGACTTGCGATCCGTGGTCAGTTTGGCTCGCTCTAGAATCGCCGTCAAGCGTTCGTAGATGTACGTCTTCGTGTAGGGCCACGGAAAGATTTCCTTGCGGGTGTAGCGACGCAATTCCGCCAGCGCATTCACCGTCTGCTCGTGCAGCTGGTAGCCACGGTCGCGAGTCTTTCCCTTGCGGTACTCCGCTCGAACAACGAGCCAGCCATTGCCGTCCATGTCCGCCCAGCGAAGCTGAAGTAACGCGCCAATGCGCTCGCCCGAATCCCACGCGGTGAAGAACAGAGCCGGCCACCAGGCCGAACCAGGGGCGTCTCCTACCGGCAAGGATTCCTGATAGGCAGAGGCGAACAGCCGATTGATTTCGTCCTGGCTCCATGCCTGCGGAATCCGCTCTGGCTCGCGAAGCAACTTGTGCTCGGGCCAGACCGGCAGAATGCCCTTGCGGCAGGCGGCACGCCATTCAGCGACCAACTTTGCCGTCTCTCGGTTTACGGTTGTCGCCGGGTGGCATCGCAACCTGGACGACGTGAAGCGAGCCAGGTTCTCTTGCGTGAAGTCCGCCAGTTTGGGCGGTCGCCCCAGCACTTCGCCGAAGCGGCGGATGCTCAGTTCGTGCAGCCGCAGCGTGTTGGCGGACGGTCCCTGTAGGCAGATGGTTGAGTAGTGCTGGCGGAAGAAATCGAGCAGGGAAGTTTCTTGGTTCATCTCGCACCTCTTTGGTGCGCCTCTGTTCTCCTGGCATCCGTGGCGGCGCTGGTTGTTCCTGTAAACCCCAGCATTTTGCGGGGTATGCTTAACATAGGTCGCCGCTTATGCGTGTGTGTCTCTCTCGCACACATCTAGTCGCAAACCGTTTCCGCCAAACGGGTTAAGCAACTAGAATCACCTTTCGGGCAATCTGGAGAATCCGGGGGATTTACGCAAGCGACATAGGGAGTCTACCGCTCGGTGTGGAGAAGTCGAGTGGTGAAATTCTGGGAATTAACCGAAAGGTGCGGGGGCCGGTTTACCGGGGGCGTCGCTGAGGGCGCTTTTCTGACCCCCCGCACCTTTCCGGTTTACATTTTGCAGTACGGATGCAACAATAGGAGGCATGGCAACTGTGGCATCCATTCCAGGCTATTACACCATTCAAGAGGCTGCCCCGCTTTTGGAAAAGAGCGAGGCGACTGTGACGAGATATTGCCAGACCCAGAAATTGCGGGCGTTTTTCACTGGCACTCAATGGCTGATTGAGCAAATCGCCCTGGAATCGTTCGAGGAGCCGAAGCGCGGAAATCCGAAGTGGGTAACAGGTTACAAACCAGCCAAAAAGAAAAAGCGAAAATAATTCGCTAGCGGTCTTGCAATTAGCCGAAGAGACATTAGAATCTCCGGCGTGACGTGAACGCTGCCTCAGAAACAGCCTCGCGTCGAAACAAACATCAGCACTTCTCCCCTCGCTACTCTGCGAGCCGGGTTGTGCTTTCGGCGACAACTCGGAAGGAACCGTGTCATGGCGGACTCGCCGCCGACTAATGTCGGCTTTGAGCGCACACGTCAAAACGAAGCGTGCGTTTACTTCCTGCTCGACCCGGACACTAAAGACGTTCGGTGCATCGGCTCTACGCGGCACATTCAAGAGCGGCGTCAGCAGCATGTTTCAATGAATGTCGCTAGCAATCGCCGTTTGGCTGAGTGGTTTGACTCACTGCGGAGTGAAGGGACATCGCCAGTCTTTTACGTGCTGACCGTCATGCACGGAAACGGTGCGCTGATCGCTGCTCGGCAATCGGAGAAATATTGGATTCATCGCTATGCAAGCATGAATGACGGCCACTTGATTCTCAACGAGGCCCACAATCCACGCCGGGAAAAGCAACGGTATTGGTCGCGACGACCGAAAGCGGCGGTGTCCCAATGACACCACTCAACAACGATTGCGCCAGCGGCACGGATGCTTTGGCCGTCATTGACGAGCCAGCCGAGTTCGCGCTGCTCGCCAGCGCTGAACAAGCCCTGTCTGCTGCCAGTTCAATCGATGAAGTGAAGTCGATTCGTGACAAAGCCGTGGCAGCAAGGGCCTACGCTCGCAAAGCTGGTCTCGGAACAAAGAGCCTGAACTACTGCCTTGCAATTATTCTCCGCGCCGAGCGATTGGCTGGAGAAATGCTGATTGCGATGGGAGGTGGCGAACATGGGGGCGATAGAAAATCAAAACACAAAGAGTGTATTGATTTTGATGCTGTTGCCCCTCGCCATGACAGGCTGCGATTTTACAACCTTTGCTCCATTCCTGACGCAGAGTTCAAGCCGCTCCTAGAGGAAGTCGCCACGTCCGGCAAGAAGCTCGCGATGCCTAAGGTTCTCAAACTCGCCAAGAAAAGCGAGAAGACCGTAGAGGCCCAATCCGCAACGGAATCCGCCGTCTCTCACGGAATCGTCGCCAGCCTCCACGATCTTATTGCCGCCGGCGCGAAGTTCTCCACCATCTACGCCGACCCGCCTTGGAGATACGACAACAAGGCGACTCGCTCAAACGTCGATTCAGCGGCCACGTACAGCGGCACCATGACGGTTGATGAGATCTGCGCCGAGCCGGTTGCGGAACTGGCTAATGACGAGGCGCACCTTCACCTGTGGACTACAAACGCATTTCTTTTTGACGCGCGCCGAGTGATGGAAGCCTGGGGCTTTGAATACAAGTCCTGCTTCGTCTGGGTTAAGCCGCAAATGGGCATCGGGAACTACTGGCGAGTTTCCCACGAATTCATGCTGCTCGGCGTTCGTGGCGGACTTCGCTTCGCTAATCGTGGGCAAAAAAGCTGGCTGGAGCATGACCGCGCGAGGCACAGCCAAAAGCCGCACATCGTGCGGAACATCATCGAAAAGGTGAGTCCGGGGCCGTGCCTGGAAATGTACGGAAGACATATCGTTGACGGCTGGACGGTGTACGGAAACCAAATCATCGGCCACGCGCAACGAGAGTTCTCGATTCAACCGGACTTGTTCTAAAAGGAGCGACTGCCATGCGTGAAGCAATGATGCGGCGATTGAACAGGATTCAAGAAGAGCGCAACGGGCATCCAATCATTCGGCACGGCATTGCCGAACGGATGCCACTCTCTCACTCCCAGGCAAACGAAGTGGCGAAGGTTATTGGCGTTCCTCCGGTTCAGCACATCGGATGCGGAATGTACGCCGTCCTTTGCGAGATCACGCCGAAGATGTGCATGGAATGGCTGTCGTCGCGAAACACGCTCAATCGACATGAGGTCGCTTCGCACGCCAGCACCATTGCCAGCGACATGGCAAGAGGAGCGTTTTTTCTCACACACCAAGGCATCGCCTTTGACGAACAGGGCGAAATGATCGATGGGCAGCACAGGTGCATTGCCTGCGTCACGTCAGGCGCATCGTTCTGGTCTTTGGTTTTTATCTATGTCGCCCGCACGTCGTGCCCTGGAATCGACACTGGCAAGAAACGCGACTGGAAGGCGACTCGAATTATGAGCGGGCGGGATGTATCTGGTCAGTTTCAATCAGTCCTCTACATCCTCGCAAGTCATGACGGAACGGGCTTGCACAAAAAATCGAACGACGAACTGGACGCGCACGCAGAATTGTTTGATGCAGGAATTTCATTTGCTCTTGAGCACATGACGAGCAGGACTCGCGGTGTCAATCGGGCTGCTGTCTATGCGGCGATTGCTCGCGCCTACTTCCACTGCAATCAAGACTCTCTCAAGAGGTTTTGCGAAGTCCTGTCAACCTGCCGCGCCAACAGCGATTCTCCGGCAGAGGACACGATCATCACGCTCAATCGTGTCCTTGTAACAAGTGGTGGAAAGGGCGGTGCTCAGGTCAATAAATCGGTCTATCACAAGACGTTGAACGCAATCGACAACTACATGAAAGGAAAGTCTGTCACTCGCATTTTTGAGGCGTCCTCGTCAATTTATCCACTGCCGCAGGTTGCCACTGCTATTGAGGCTGTCGCATGACCCGCCCCCTCACCAACACCACCCTCCGCTGCCACGTCCGCTGGATGTTCCGAGCCGACATGCCAGCGGTCCTAGACATCGAGTCCCGCTCATTCGACTTCCCATGGAGCGAATCAGACTTCCTCAACTGCCTGCGCCAGCGCAACTGCATCGGCATGGTGGCGGAATGCTCCGGCAAGATTGTCGGCTTCATGGTGTACGAGCTGCACAAGACGCGGCTGCACGTGCTGAACTTCGCGGTTGAGTACGACTTCCGGCGCTCGGGCGTAGGCCGGCAGATGGCCCAGAAGCTCATCAACAAACAGAAGGTCAACACGTACCGCAACCGGATTCTGCTTGAGGTCCGCGAGACGAACGTGGACGCCCAACTGTTCTGGAAGGCGATGGGCTTCAGGGCGGTGAACACGCTGCGGTACTTCTACGCGGATACCGACGAAGACGCCTATCTGATGCAGTATTCGCTTTGCAAGGAGGCCCCATGACACTTCGCAAGCCGGACTATCAAGCGTTTATCAGCCGCAAGAAGCTGATTCGCGTGCTGTCGCAAAAGAAAACGAACGCCAGAGCGTCGCTCAAAAGCAAGTTCATCCATCGCCGCGAACGAGCACTCGGCAAGATCGCTGTTCTGAATGACCTGCTTACTGAACTTGGTGCGCGGCGTCCATCGGAGGTGTCGCAATGAACGTCGAGGTTCTGCTCAGCACCGAATCCATCGAAGACTACCGCCGATTCCTGGCAATCAAGCGGCTGCCAACCTACGAAATCCAGGGGCACGTCGCCAGATTCCCGGCGGAGTACGCGCAGTTCGTCGGCATCGACGTGCCGGTCAGCGATGCCGTGGACTACGAACCGTTGCCGTTCCTGTTCGACTATCAACGTGCAATTGCCACGCTGGCCGTTCGCAAGCGGAAGTTCGCAGGCTTCATTGACTGCGGACTCGGCAAGCAGAACATCGCCTTTGAATTCATGCGGCACGCGAATAACGTGCTGCCGGCTGGCAAGTGCGCCTTGCTGGTCTGTCCGCTGATGGTGGTCGATCAGGCGTTGCAGGAACGCGATCGCTTCTATGGCGACTCGCTCCCCATTGAGTACATCCCAGCAAACAGGCTCAAGTCATGGATGAACGATGGCGGACGGCTTGGCATCACGAACTACGACGCCTTGCGCGACGACGTGCCGCAAGGTCGGCTCGGCGCATTGGTGCTAGACGAATCATCGATGCTCAAGAGTCACTATGGCAAGCACGGCCAGAAGTGTATTGAGCTTGGCAAAGGGCTGGAATGGAAGCTCTGCTTGACCGGGACGCCCGCGCCGAACGATCGCATTGAGTACGGCAATCACGCGGTGTTTCTGGACCAGTTCCCGACGATCAATTCGTTCCTGGCGAAATACTTCGTCAATCGCGGACAGACGAACGAGCGATGGGAGATTAAGCCGCACGCCCTCGGTGCGTTCTACCGCGCCCTGTCGCATTGGTGCATCTTCCTGACGAATCCGGCAGTGTACGGCTGGAAAGACAATTGCGAGTCCATCCCGCCGATCCATACGCACATTCACAACGTTGACCTGACGCCGGAGCAAGAAAAAGCCGTTCAGAAATACACTGGCGGTCTGTTTGCATCGCGGATCGGCGGCATCACGTCGCGGGCCAAGCTGGGGAGAATCGCCAAGGGGACACACAACGGCGGAGCGATCAGGACGAACAAGCCTGAGTTTATTCGCGGGCTGGTCGATTCGTGGCCGGATGAATCCACCATCATCTGGTGTCTGTACAACGACGAGCAAGCGGCGATGGAACGGCTGTTCCCTGACGCCGCCAGCATCGACGGCAGCACGAAGCATGAGAAACGCAACGAGTTAATCGCCGACTTCAAAGCCGGACGCCGCAAGGTGCTTATCAGCAAGGGCAAGGTGCTCGGCTTCGGTCTCAATCTGCAAATCGCCACCCGGCAAGTGTTCAGCGGGCTGGCCGACAGCTATGAGACGTTTTACCAATGCGTGAAACGATCGAACCGCTATGGTTCGACGAAGCCGCTGAACGTCCACATTCCTGTTACGGACGTGGAAGTCCCCATGATTGAAACTGTGTTACGGAAGGCAAAGCGTGTGCAATTGGACACAGAAACCCAAGAGCGCGAGTTTAAGGCCAACTCTTTCGGATTCGGAAATCCATGAAATCGAAAACTTCATCAACCGTTTCGGGCCGTCAAACTGCTGGACTGGCAGACTCGGCACCGTCGCCGGATGGCTTAAGCAACTTCTTGACGAGCGGCGAGCCGTGGAAGTTGCTCAAGGGGGATTGCATCGAGTGGATGCCGAAACTGCCGGAGAAGTGCGTTGACTTCTCGGTGTTCAGCCCGCCGTTTCCGTCTGTCTATGCCTACACATCGGAAGAGGCGGACATCGGCAACAGCGAAGACCTGAACACCGAAGCCAAGTTGCACCTGTCGTGGTTCTATCGGCAGTTTGCAAGAGTCCTCAAGCCGGGACGCGTCGTGTGCGTTCACGTCCAGCAGATCCCGCGAATGAAGCGGGCCGGCGGCCAAGGACTGTTTGATTTTCGCGGGTTCAACATTCGCATCGCCGAACGCGCCGGGCTGATTTTTGAACAGGACATTCCGATCACGAAAAACCCGCAGGCGCAGGCCATCCGCACCAAGAGCCGGGAACTTCAATTTGCCGGGCTCGAACGCGACAGGGCAAGAAGTCGCCCGTCCTTGCCGGACTATATTTTGAAGTTCGTGGCACCTGGAGAGAACGCACGCAAGATCGACAACAAAGAAGTGTCTCGGCAGGAATGGATTGATTGGGCGGAAGGCGTTTGGACCTGGCATCAAATCAAAGCCACTGACACGCTCAACACGGCGGAAGCCAAAGGCGAGAACGACACGAAGCATATCTGCCCTCTGCAACTCGGGGCGATTCGCCGACTCGTGAAACTGTATTCAATGCCAGACGAACTGGTCTTTTCCCCGTTCGCCGGGATCGGCAGTGAAGGATTCGAGTCCGTCCGGCTTGGCCGTCGCTTCCTTGGCTGCGAACTGAAAGACGAGTATTTCGACGCCGCCAAGATCAACTTGGCTCGCGCAGAGAAGATGCGCGGCGAGAACGAACGGACGCTGTTTGATGCTGTTGCATCTTAACCAAGCAAGGAGGCCCCATGAAATCCGCCACCAGCTTCGCCCGCGAACAGCGGCCAGTCAAAGACCGCTCGCCAGCAAAGCCCAAGCAGCAACGCCCCAAGTCCCGCCTGCGAAACGTCAAGTCAACTCCCGGCGAATGGCAGGCATCCGGCTTAGCGGTGATCCAAGACGAAGTGACCATCGCTGTAGCGGACATCCGGCGCATTCCGCCCGAGGTGGCTTGTGCGAACATCCGCATTATGGCGAACGCCAAGCGGCTCGACGCCCTGGCACGCACGCTGTTGAACACATTCCCCGCCGGCAGTGACGACGTGCGTATCGCCGGGCTGCTGGATATGGCACAGGCTGCGATTGGAGGAACAAATGGCTGAGCTGAGCGTGGAGGGGCGGCTGAAGATTGCGGAGGAGATTTTCGCAGACTTGAGAGTCCATCACTTCGACTGCATCGCCTACTGCGGGAACATTCTCGTCATCGGATCGAAACTGAACTGGCACGCCATCAAGATGGGCGACGGGTTGGACCCAAAGAACTCTATCGCCTACGCGCAGTCTCCCATCGACTGCGTAGCCCTCGCCCGTCAAAAGCTCGCCCAGGAAGCGGCCGAAGCGGAACTGCCGGAGTGTGCCAAGAAGTGGCGAGCCGGATTGAAGAACGTGATTGCGACATTGGAGTGCATCCACGACATCGAGAGCACACGTCCGGTTTCCGCAGCGGCACTGCAATTCGCCCGCCAAGCGCTGGAAAGCTAACACGGAGGAACCATGACCGACGAACTGCAAGAGCTTCGCGAGAAGCTGGCGATTGCGGAGGAGAAGCTGAGCCTTGCGTGGATTATGATCCACAACCTTCGCAAGGGCAAGCTGATTCACGTACTTGATGGTGAATACAACTTCACCATCGACTGCAATGAAAATCGGTTCTGGTCCTACCCGTGGCAAAAGCCGTGCGGGCCTGATGAAGCCATTGCTGTCGGATACCTGCCGATTGAAGTCGCCTATGAGACTGTCAAGAAGCTCGCCGCCGAACGTGCCGAAGCCGAGCTGCCGGAGCGTGCGAAGAAGTGGCGGAACGCATTAAAGGACGTGGTGAAAACGCTGGAGTGTATCGTGGACATCGAGACACATAGGCCCGTGAGTGCCACGGCACTGAACATCGCCCGCCAAGCCCTGGAATCGTAACACGGAGGAACCATGCACACCAACCGAATCAAAACCGTGAACCGCGTGGCAAACATCATCGAAGATGAGCGGCGATACTCGCGAGTGCCACACGTGCAAAGCTGGAACGTCGATGCTGGACCAGTGAGCAAACACGAGTACAGAAGCATGAAGGACGGCCCGCTCGCCACTGCTGCGAAATGGTCCGCGAGAGGCTTGCTGGCGGTCGTAGTGACCGGCTGGCTGGTGGTTGTGTTTTTGATGATGCAGAACTGATGAGACGTGCGATGCGGCGTGGACGGTGACACGCAGCGGGAAGCCCGCGAGAGGCGATCGACTCAAAATCGGTGATTACCCGCCGGGGTGACGACTCCATAGCAGGTTCAATTCCTGCCATCGCAAATTGGAACGAGAGGCAAAGACGGAAAGTTGCACGCACACCACTGGAGCACTTTGTGATGGACGCACTGACCAAGGAAGAAGCCTACGACGCGAAGATTTACCCGCTCATGGCGCAGATCATGGACATCTGCCACGAGCACAAGATTCCGATGGTGGCGAGCTTCACGCTCGACATCGACAACGCAGTTCATGCCACATCGGCAATTCTGCGTGAGGACTATCAGCCGCACGAGTGCCTGATTCGCGCCAGGAACGCTCTGTTCGCGAAGCAGCCGAGCCGTCTGGCGGTGACCATCTCGGGCGGACACGTTCGCTCTGGGGCTTACTAGGAGTGGCAACTATCCAAACCCGGCGCGCGACGGGAGCGGATGGAGATGGAACAATGACACCAGAAACCTGCGAGCACTGTGGCGGTGAACTGCTAGTCGGCAGC
This sequence comes from uncultured Candidatus Peribacteria bacterium, assembly GCA_964652185.1. Lineage (GTDB taxonomy): Bacteria > Patescibacteriota > Gracilibacteria > Peribacterales > Peribacteraceae > DALYDP01. Next base: position 37,211 of record CAZZDD010000004.1, read on the forward strand.
ATGGGGCTGGTCTGCGAACGCGGCCATTCCGTGAAACAGGATGAGCAACGTGAAGCGGCGGTGCTCGCCAAGAATCCGAATTGCAGGATCGGACACACCAAGTTCACCAGGAAGTTGCTCAACGAGATCGGCGAAGCGGCCCGGAAAATCAATGAGGAGTGAGATGATGAAAATGATGCTTGCCAGGCTTCTCGACAAGCTGCCATGGACCTGCTGGGCGGCGCTGTGTTGCTGGGCTATGGGGTTTGAGAGTTTCCCGCTCTGGCATGGGCTGACCGGATGTCGTGATGAGCCGAGGGGCACGGATAAGTGCTACTGCGGCAAGCGGTGCAAGTTCAGCAAAAGCGAGCCGCGAGATTGGAGCGAGGTGTTTTGATGACCCCAACCCTAACCCCACGTCAAGCGGAACTGCTGCGGAGCCTGCCGAGGGATGACAGCGTGCTTAGCGAGACAATCAGCGCCAGCAAGATTCCTTACACGGAATGGAACGATCTTTGGCACGCCGGAATCGTGACTGGCGAAGTCCGGTATTTGCTCACCGAGGCCGGGCGTGCCCTGTGGGACGAACTGAACAAGGAGAAGAGCCAATGACCACGACACGGCGGAAGGGCGGAGCGGCGACGAGCACGGTGGAGCTGAGCAAGCCCGAGGCATACTTGCTTGCGGACATCGCGAAAGCCGGGTTCGGCGGAATGCAAGTTCCAAAGCAAAAGGCCCGTCTGGCTAGGCTCTTGATGAAACAAGGGCTGGCTTACGAGTCGCGCCACGTGGAGTTTTTGATGTACCCCACGACCAAGGGCCGCCGTCTCGCCGGCCGGGCGGAGTTGAGCGGGGGGAAGGGGGCAATTAAGATGGGGGGCTCTACCAAGCCTGGGAGCCGCAAATTGGCCGCACGTCCGCACGCTAAGACTGACACAAGCACCTATTCCGGTCGGCTGGGGCTTGCCATCCGCAAGCGCCGGCAAGACATCGGCGTGTCAGTAGCGGACATCGTGACGGCCCTGAATGTCGCTGGCTTCAATCTCCAGGCTCCGGCGGTCTACAACTGGGAAACCGGCGTAAACCCGATCCCGATGAACGCCATGCCGACGCTCGCCAAAGTCCTAAAGACGACGGTTCACGAGCTGCTGCCGCCCAAATAATTTTGGGAAATCCATATCTACCAATACGAGAATACGTTGACAGGTTCTCTATTAATGGTAGAATTAGACCCGTCGATTGGACGATACAAGCTGCACGGAGGGCGCGTCATGGCAAAGACAGTCTGGTGGGTTTACGCGTTTGCGGAACCAGTCACGCAAGCCGTTCGATACGTAGGGTGTGCGATGGAGCCATACAAGCGACTGCAAGTGCATATGTCATGCTTGAACGTACACAACCCGGAGTTGAATGACTGGCTCAAGAGCCTGCGAAAACAAAGGACAATCCCGAGCATTATGTTGCTCGAAAAGCTGACCTTCAATGCGAGGATGCGAGGTCAACGCGAGAAACACTGGATCGAGAAGTTCCACGCCGAAGGATGCAAACTGTTCAACAAGCAACTGCACCCTGGCTGGGTGTCGCCAATCAAGGGGGTTCTCAATCCAAACAGCCATGCGGGCCGCATCCGTGCTGCTTGTGAAAAACTTGGCTGGGATGCGCCGCTGCAAGCGATTCAGCAAGAGGTCGGCCCAGTCGTGCATTACTTGAAGCTCTGCAATCGTTCATGGAATGGTGAGCGATGGGTTGATGCAAAGAGGCCAAAGAAATACCTGCTGCCCCTGGATTACATCTGCACGATTCGCTGCCAAGGCCCACGATATTCCAAGACCGTCGAAGGAACCTAACCCCACCACCCCCGCGACTGACGCGGGCCGAATCGAGACAAAGGAGCCCCATCATGCCAGACACGCCCGAAGCATCGAAGATGCTGGATTGGCGACAAGACTCGTGCGAGCTTCGCGCAGCCAGCCCATTCACCGACGGCGAAGACCCGCTTGATTACGTCCTCGTGTGGGACGGAACGCTCTGGTTCGCATCGTTCGAGAACTCGCCAATCTGCGACGGCACCCTCCTCTCCTGCATCAACGCCTGCCAGGCAGACGCGGACAAAGCGAAACAGGAGCAACGGACATGAGCAACAATTCAGACATTTCCGAGCAGTACGCATTCCCAAAGCCAGACTGCGATCAGCTTCACGCTCAAACGGGCATGACGCTGCGTGACTACTTCGCGGCGGCGGCCCTGAATGCTATCGACCTCCGCGACTTAACCACTTCCGGGCAAGCGCTGGAAGCAGCGGTAGCCATCACCGCGTACAGAATTGCCGACGCGATGCTCGCCGCACGCAAGGAGTCCCCATGAGCGAGCAAGTGCGGCGGAGGCGTCGCTATACGGCTGCACCAGACGACAATAGGTGCGAGCAAGACATCGTGTTGAAAGACAAAAGCCACGCCCGTTGCATGAAGCGAAAGGCTCCAAACAGTCGCTTCTGTGTCCAGCATGCCGCCATCCAATCAGCAAAGGGCCAGACATGAGCGAGCACACGAAGACGCCGTGGCGCACCGGAATTGGCAACCTCATTGTCTTCGACAGAGATGGCTACGCGGTCGCCAACGCGACTGTGTTTCACAGAAAAAAAGAAGATGGTGAAAGCGCCGCCAACGCCGCCCACATCGTGAAGTGTGTGAACTCCCACGACGCCCTGGTGGCGGCGGTGAGACGAAGCAAATGGCGACTGTTGGAACAGACGAAGACGCACCAAGAAGATTGCGTCTGCCCGCTGTGCATCGACTTGCGAGAAGCCGACGCCGCCCTGGCCCTCGCCGAGCCGCAACCGAAGCAAGGAAAGGAGTGAAGGATGGGGTTCATCAATCTGCGAACAACGAAGTGCATCATCACCGGGAGACCGGCTGAGTATTTCGCAGGACACGTGTTGGCCCATGTTCACTTGGGACCGCTCGGTCACTGTGAGCCAACGATAATCCCCACACCCGTTACGGCCGGCTGGGCGGACATTCCAACGATGAATGCTCACACACCCAAAGACTACTACGGCTGCTACGGCGAGTGGAAGCCAGAGTACGGAATCGAGGTAGACACGGACAACGACTAGACCCGCCGCGTGCCGGCGAACAACAAGGAGAGTGGGGATGGCAAAGACTGCGAAGATGAAAGTCGTGTGCGGATGCTTTGAAGTAGTCAACGCGGAGCTGAAGAAGCAAGGTACTAGCTTGCGCCGCGACCTTGTGTTGAACCGTGAGACGATGGTGGCCGAGTGGACGAAACGAGCTTTCATCGCGACCGAGAAGAAAAGCGATAACCTCATGGCAACGTACTGCCCATTCTGCGGAAAGAAATACAAATGACCCGCCTCCTCCTCATCCTCACGTTGTTCACCGGCTGTGCCACCCCACGCTCCGAGCTTGCCGTAGAGGCGCGGTTCGAGGAAGACAAACCAGTTATCGCTGCCAGCTACAAGGCGATCATCCCATGAAAAATGCAGACCTGTTGAAAGACCTGCTCGAAGGAGTCCAGCGCAACCTGCGTGCAGCGGAAGGATTCAGCAACCCCGACTTAATCAAGCTGCGAGTCGGAATGGCGAGAGAATACCTGGACACGTTCCTTGCGGAAATGTTCAAGCAGGCAGTAGAGGAAACGAGTTCGCCATGACCCCGCACATTCAATTCAAGCAAGCCTTCGATGACACCGAAGCTCCCGTCGAAATCGAGTGGGACATCGCCTACGCCCCAGCCGGCGAGCGGTTCGCCATTCGGGAGATGTCGGTGGAAGCAATCTGGCTTTGGCTCGGTGACGTGGCATTCAAGGTAGAGCGATTACGCACCGAGCGGGTCAATGGCGAGTCCATCACGTTCGACGCCTACCGTGAAGCCGAGCGGAAGTTCGGCCCGCTGCTCGACTTGGAATCGGTGCTTGAGAAGTGTGCGGAGGATTGGACTGGGGCTGGGCATGTTACTTCGGAAGAGAGGGAGGTGGCATGATGAATCTGGAAACAATTGAAAGCGACCCCATCACGGGCGAAGTCATCGACATGAAGGACGCGGACCAGTTAATCACGTCTCTCAAGCGGTTGAAGATGCGCATGGACATCTTGTCCGCTTGGAAGGCGCGATTCGAGGATGCGATTGCCGCACTGGCGGCGCACAAAGACCGCACGGAGCGAGTCGCCGGAGCGGAACACGTCGCCAAGATTGAGTGGCCTGGCACGGAGTTTGACTCCACCGTGACCAAGAAGCTGTGGGAGCACTACCCGCAGTTCCGCGACAAGTTCCTGCGCATCGAAAGAGTCGGAGTGCAGCGGCGCGAGTATGACAAACTCACTCGCACGAACGGGACGGAAGAGTTTGAAATGTTCAAGAAGGCGCTGATGGGCTGCGAGCGGCAGAGCCAACGACGCCCGGCAATCAAAATCGAGGCTTGATTCTATGGTCATGCATGCAAACATTCACGAAGCGAAAATCGCCGTGATGGCCGCCGTCGAATACGTCAAAAAGACCGGCGAGATGAAGCAAGGCGCTCAGTACAAGTACGTCACGGTGGACGACGTGATCGCCAAGTTGCGACCGGCAATGGTGGAACACGGCATCCACTTCGCGCCGACCGCGATGAACGTGATGCACCAAGAGCAATACCAAACATCACGCGGCACGTTGATGAACCGCGTCATCCTGGGAGTCGGATACCGTCTCTCGCACGTCAGCGGAACATTCGAGGATGGGTTTGCCGTGGGTGAAGGTTCCGACTCCGGCGACAAGGCGTGCAACAAAGCGATGACCGCCGCCAAGAAATACGCCCTGCTGCAATCGTTCTGCTTGGAAACGGGCGAAGACGACCCGGACCACGATCCATCCTCCGAACAAGAGCGGGATCGCACTAAGAACGGCAGCGCCAAGGGAAGCAGCAAGACGAACTGCAAGGGCGCATCGAACGGAGCGCCGACGAAGCTCCAAGAGTTCCACGCCAAGCTCGTTTCTCTGAAGCCGGGCCAGCTCGTGGAGAAGATCGTCAACTTCGACGAGCAACCGGACAAGGCAATCGCGCACTTCGGCAGCAAGGACGACGCGGACGTGGCGCGGGCTGCCGTGGTATCGGAGCTTTACAAGAAGCTCGACATCGACGTGGGATTTCAGAGCGTGCCGAACAAGGTGGAGACGTTCTCCAAGTGGTTCGAGGAAAACGCCCAACAATTCTTGGCACCGCTTCAGGTGGACACCTTACGCGCCAAGATTGACCGCCAGCGCAAAACGGCGCAGGAGTCGGCGGACAAGATGTAACAAAGGAGTCTCGTTGAGGCGTTCCCCTACTACGAGATATGGGGACGCCCACCGCCGCACTGTGGATGCGCAAGTCGTTTCCAAGTTGCAACCAGTGCGGCAACAGCCCCATAGCTCAACTGGATAGAGCAGCCGCGTTCTAAGCGGTCGGTTGTCGGTTCAAATCCGGCTGGGGCGAATGGAAGACTGATGGAGCATCGAGGAAATCAGGACGGGCCGCACGGTTGGCGGCAGCGTGGGATACGCAACTAGCGAGGGGAAAATGAGCGAAGAGCTTTCGATTGACTCCGAGTTCTCGGAGTTGGGCTGGCCGTTATCCGACGAGGAGCGCCGCCTGCTCCGCGAAAACCTGTTGGAGCACGGGTGCCGCGACCCGATTCTCGTCTGGGCAAATCACGACAACGTGATCCTGGACGGCCACAACCGCTACTCGATTTGCACGGCAGAGGAAATCTCCTACAAGGTCAAGGCCATTCGGCTGGAGACCCGCCAAGACTGCATTGACTTCATTTGCAACCTGCAACTGAGCCGGCGCAACAGTTCCGAACAGCACAAGATGTACCTGCGCGGGAAGCGGTACAACGCAGAAAAACTGGAGCGTGGGAGGCCATCAGTTAATTCGGAAGGGCCTTCCGAATTAACTCGGGCGTCCGACCTCGCCGAAGAAGTCGGCGTGTCTTCTCGCACGCTTCAGAAGGACGGCCAGTTTGCAGAGGCCGTAGACGAACTCGCCAAGCCAGTCAAAGACGCTGTAATGTCCGGCGACCTCAAGGCGAGCCGTGCGGACGTGCAAGCCCTCGCGGAGCTTCCCAAGTCTGAGCAGCGCAAGGTGGTTGCGGCCGTTCAGTCTGGAGAGGCCAAGAGCGTGAAGGACGCCATTGCACCTCCGCCAGCAGAAGACAAACCGGCTGCGAAAGACAAGATTGGCGGCGAGGTGCCCAAGCATCTTGAGTCCGTCGCGGGCGATACCACGTTCGCCGATGCAGTCGCAACGCTTAACAAGGTCAAGAAGGCGATCCGGTCGAAAGCGACCCCGCCGTTCAATCAGTTCTTGGACATCGAAAAGGTTGTCACGGGCATCGATCAAGCAAGGAACTGTCTGGTCAACGCGCAGTTCTTCTGTGTGTGTCCGAAGTGTAGCGGAGCCAAGAGGGGGTGCGGCGAGTGTCGCCGTGCGGGCTGGGTGCCGCTGTGGCGCAAGCAGGAAATGGAAATCCACGCGAGGGGCAAGTAATGGACCTGCGGCCTTACCAAGTCGATGCCATCAATCGTCTGCGGTCGCTGGTCGGCGGCGGCAAGAAGCGATTGATCCTGCAAATGACAACCGGCGGCGGCAAAACAGTCTGTGCTGCGGAACTCATTCGCTTGGCGGTATCCAAGGGCAAACGAGTCTTGTTCCTGGCGCATCGCCGCGAGTTGGTCCGCCAGTGTGCCGACAAGCTGCGAGCGTTTGGAGTTACCCATCAAGTCATCATGGCAGATCAGGACACCGGGCGCGTGCTGGTCACTTACTCCAATCCCGTTCAAGTGGCGAGCAAGGACACGCTATGGTCGCGGGCAATGCGAAGTAAGCGTATCGACCTGCCGCCAGCCGATTTGGTGATTTGCGACGAAGCACACCGCAGCCTGTCCAAGACGTGGGTGGCGCTCATCAACAAGTATCCCGAAGCCACCGTGATCGGTTTGACGGCTACTCCATCACGCAAAGATGGTAGCGCCATGGGTTCGATCTATGACGACATGGTGAAGGCCATTTCGTGCCAGGAGTTGATTAGCGGTGGCTACCTTGTCCCGTTCAAGGTGTTTGCACCGTACCGCCCGAGCCTCAAAGGCGTGAAGGTGGTAGCCGGGGACTACAACAAGGTGCAGCTCGAGGAGCGGATGGACAAGGTAGAGCTTGTTGGCGACATCGTGGCGAACTGGAAGGAGTTGGCTGGCGATCGTCAAACCATCGTGTTCGCGTCCGGCATCGAACACTCGATGCATATCTGCCAGGAGTTCACACGGGCCGGTGTGACGGCGGTGCATGTAGACGGAGAGACGCCGCCTGATGAGCGTGACGAATCGTTCAAGATGGTGATGAATGGCGACGTGCAGGTTCTCTGCAATTGCGACGTATGCGTAGAGGGAACGGACCTCCCGCCAGTGTCGTGCATCGTGCTGGCGAGACCTACGAAGAGCATCGTGCGATACAAACAAATGGTGGGGCGCGGAATGCGGCCGTGGCCTGGAAAGGAACACGCCGTATTATTGGACCACGCAGGGTGCGTCTACTTTCATGGCTTCCCTGAAGACGACGTGGAGTGGTCGCTTGAGGGCGGCAAAGTCGAAGAGCGAACCGCCGCCAAGAAAAAGGCAAAAGGGGAATCCGAGCCGATCATTTGCAAGAAGTGCCACTGTGCGTTTCGGAATGGCTCGCGGTGCCCAAACTGCGGCGCGGAAGTGAAAGTGCGAAAGCCGAAGGCGGTCAAGACGAAGGATGGATCGCTCACCGAACTCAAGCGTGGCGAGACCTATCAGGCGACCCGTGAAGAGAAGCAGCGATTCTGGCACTACTGCTTGGGCGTGACGGCCAATCGCGGCCAGACGCTCCGCGTGGCGGCAGGGATGTACAGCGGACACTTTGGAGAACCGCCTTGGAAAACGTCAGATATGTCGCACATGCCTGCCCGTAATCAGTGGCAGAGCCGCACCTGCGATGTATTCCCGCACTTTGTGAAAGAGAGGGTCAGGTGAAAGAGGTAGAACGATTCGTGCTGGACGGAATGGCGTTTTTCGTGCTTCGCCACGAAGACAGCGGCGAGTTCCTTGGCGCGTTCTTCACGTTCGACGAAAAGGAGTGCCCGGACTATTGGACGGCGTTTGGTGCCTGTCTGACGCGAAAGCAACACGTCGAATCGCCGCGTGCGAAATCGATTCAGGAAGCTAAGGAGGCCATCGTGCGAGCGTATCGCGACGGATGGAGCAGGGAGAGCCCAGAACAGCGTCACAAGTGGAATTAGGAGATCGACATGAGCGAAGAACTGAAGCGATTGAGCGGCCTGTGGCTGAAGGACGGCAAGAAGGGCAAGTTCATGTCCGGCTCGCTGAACTCGGAAGCGATGGATTGGATTCAAAACAACGGCCCTTGCAAGCTGCTCATTTTCAAGAACGACCGCAAGAAGAACGACAAGCACCCGGACTATTACTTGCACGCCGCACCGCAAGAAGATCGCGGAGGAGGTGGGTATAGCAACGATTCACAGAACGACACTTTCTGACCCAATCGGTGAAACAGCCACTGATTGGCAGGACGGCTTGAGTCCCGCCGCCGAGCGCCGAGGCCAGCAGGTACAGCGACAAGAGCGGGAGCAAAACGCAACGGACACCGGCCGGAGTAGCATCCGTGGCCCCTGTTGCGAGGAGCAAAGGCGAGGGGCTGGTGGAGGCACCAGTGATGCGGCCTTAACAGCGGAGACGGGAGGGGGGCGGTGCGCTTAGAGTCTCGGTCGTGCAGGAACACGTCCGGTGTGCTTGCCCTGGAGATACGGAGGACTGGCGCGGTGGGAAGTGAATGGATTCGCGTTACACGGTCGCATCCGTGTCCGATTTGCGAGGGAACGACATGGTGTACGGTGTCTGGCGATGGCGCTGTGGTGCATTGCATGAGGGCGCAGTCGGACAAGTCGCTGGAGTCGGGTGGTTGGATTCATAAGGTAGGAGGCGCGAAAGTGATTGACTTCATCCGCGCAGAAAAGAAGTGCGAGCAGCGTCCGTTGATTCGGTGGTCAGAGGAGGCGCACCGGATGTACACGGCATCCAAGGCAAGCAGCACAAGGGTTGCACTGGCGCGGGAGCTTGGCGTGACCGTGGAGTCCTTGGAGCTGCTGAACGTCGGCTGGGGCGCTGACCGAGACGAGTTTGCGTCTTTCCCGATGCGTGATATGCGACAGCGTATTTGCGGAATTGTCCGGCGCTACTCAGACGGCGCAAAGAAGACCATGAAGTGGAGCCGGAACGGGTTGTTCCACGCAGAGAAGTACCTGGACTTCGGTGGTCCGATTCTGGTTGCCGAGGGAGGTAGCGACGTGGCGGCGCTTCTCAGCATGGGGTTGTGCGGAGTCGGCAGACCGAGCAACACGGGTGGCGTGCCGGCGCTGATTTCACTGCTGACACGTCCCGAAGCGCAAAAGCGAACGGTGTGGATTCTGGCCGAGCGAGATGAGAAACCAGACAGGCGAGGAAAGCGTGACTGGTGCCCGGCGAGTTGCACCGGCTGTGGATTGTGCTTCCCTGGATTGCACGGAGCCAAAGAGGTAGCCGCGCAACTGACCAAGGCGTTAGAGAAGAACGTGAGATACCGATTCCCGCCAGATGAAGCAAAGGACGTGAGAGCATGGATGAACGAGCACGGCTGCGACGGACGCCGCTTTCTCGCGGGACTAAGGGCCTCACCCGCAAGACCCCACTGAAGCGAAAGCCGATGAAGCGGAAGCGACGGAAGGGGGATAAACCGGAGGTCAGATATGAGTTCATGGAGCGGCACCAAGCGTGCGCAGTGACATGGGCGAGAGCGGGACAGTTCGGCGTCGTGTTGCACTGCCACCATTTGGTAGCCGGCTCGGGAAGGAAAGACGATCCACGAAACCTGCTGTCAATCGAACAGTGGGTCCACGACCACTACCACTCAGGCGGCGCGTTAGACGAACACGGTGAGAGGCTGGATGATTTGACGCCGGGGCATTTGATGTGGGTGAAGCGGGAATGCGATTACGAACACTACGACGAAGTGTTCATTTGCCAGTTGCTCGGGCGGGTTGATTTGCCCGACAGATGGCGGCCCGAGAAGCCGCCTGAGTGGGTTTTTCAAACGAGGGAAAGGAATCTGAGATGAAACTGTCGCGATCCGTTGAAACGCTCACACAAGCCTGCATCGCCATCGGAACTGTATTCCTGACGGTATGCGGGTGCGCGATGATGGCGGTGATTATCAAGGGCTGCGTTTGTGCGTTGCTCAATATCGACCCAGGACAAGGATGGGAATGATGAACTACATCGGCATCGACCCAGGCAAGGGCGGCGGTCTGGCAATTCTGCGAGATGACGATAATCCAATTCTTTGCAAGCTGGAAAACCCCGCTGACGTGTGGGAATCGCTTGCGTTCGGCGGGTGGTATCTCGGGCCGGGAAGCGGGCACGCGATGATCGAGCAAATCTCCGTTCATGGGAAAATGCCTCCTGGAGCATTGGTCAGCATCGCCAAGCTGATGCGTCACCAGGGCATTATGATCGGACTTGTTACCGCACTGAGGATTTCTTTTGAGCTTGTTGGACCGGCTGCATGGCAGCGGTCAATCGGCTGCCTCACAAAAGGCGACAAGAAGATCAGCTACCGCAAGGCGCAAGAATTGTTCCCTTGCGTCAAAGTGACTCACTGGAACGCCGACGCATTGCTGATCGCGGAGCACTGCCGGCGGACATGCAATCAGCGGAACGGCGTCATTACCGGAGCCCCCAAGTGACCTTTGGCAGCGAGCGAGGAGTGGAAGGATGAAGACCAAGGCAGTGGTCGAGTGTGCGGATTCCATCGAATGGCTCAAGGCGCAGCCTAGCAATAGCGTTGACCTCATCATCGGCAGCCCGCCGTACGCGCTCAAGACTGCACGGTATCCGGGCGCACGTCGAAAGATGACGGTTCACGAATGGATTGACTGGATGTGTGAAGCGACCGTTCAGTCGTCCAGGGTGAGTCGCGGATTCGTTGTCTGGATTGCGAACGGCTGCGTTCGCAACAGCAGATACCATCCAGCGTGCGAAGGCTTGGTGTGGAAGATGTACGACATCTACCAGATGTTCATCATAGGAGAGCGCTCTTGCATCTGGCACAAGAACGCGCCGCCCCAAAGAAACGGCAAGTGGTTTAGCAACGACTGGGAGTTCATCATGGCGTTCTACCGCGCAAACAAAGCCCCGCACTTTGATCCGAATGCCATCGCCCACGCGCCCAAGTTCACCAACGGCGGAGACTTTAATCAACGGACGGCGAACGGGTCGCGGCGTAAAGGCAGCAGCTACCCGCAGAACAAGCTGGCGATGCCACGCGACGTGATTCGTGCGTTGGTTGGCGGCGGGCATATGGGCAGCAAGATTGCCCACGAGAACGAAGCGCCCTACCCCGAGGAACTGATCCGACCATTCATTAAGGCGTGCTGCCCACCAGGCGGTATCGTCGCGGACTGCTTTAGCGGCAGCGGCACAACCGCAGCCGTGGCGATTCAGGAAGGCCGCTCGTTCGTCGGATGCGACGTCCGACAGGACCAAGTCGAGTTGACCATGCGGAGGATTGAGGAAGCCCGTAAACAGCGGCAGCCAGAGCCGTGCGATGCTCCGTAGCGGGCAGAGCGAGCCGAAAGGCACTGGCGGTGAGTCCGTAGAGCCGCACCACTGGCATGACATCCGAGGGCACCGCGTCCAGCCCTTGCAATCACGGACGGACGCTCAACAAACAAGGAGAACGAACCATGTGCTTCTACAACGAATCCGACTGGTGCGCCGAACTTCACGACGAGTTTCACTCCATCGCTGAGTCAAACTGCAAATGTTTCGAGTGCAACCGAACTATCTTCGCCGGCGAATGGCGACATCGCATCGAGCAGCAAGAGTACGAGGGCTGCCAGGATTGCGATGAACTTGGCGATGATGATGATTGCTGCGACGGCCAGCACAACTACGGCGAGACGTTCGATTGCGACATCTGCCGCGAGTGTTCGCTGCTGTTGGAAGCCATTTACGACCTGGAGCGCATCGAAGGATGCCCGGAGCATGCGCGGCAACCGAGCTACGGAGAACTCGGCGACGTGCTCTGGGACGAACCGCACTACTGGAGGCACGCGATCGAACGGTTTCCTGGGCTGATTGCCAGCAATGCGTATCGAAGGTGGACGCCGGATTTTGCGGAAGCATGAGTTGGACAACCTCAAGAACGAAAGGGATGGCGGATGAGTAGCGAGACATATCAACCAAGCGACCACGCAGACGCAATCGCCAACGAAGTCCAGCGGAGATTCCGCGAGAAGACGCCGCTAGACTTCGCCCAATGCGTCGATGCGCTGAACGGATTCATGGAGTTCGTCGATGCAGAATTTGCAGAGGCATCCGCACTGCTCCGCGCCCGCATCGCGGAACTGGAGGCGGAGAACGCTGCCCAGCGGGGAGAGGTGGAGCGGCTGAAAGAAGAGAACGCCGACCTTCGACAACACTTCCGCGACGGCGAACGCGCGTTCGAGCAGTTCCTTGAAGCTCAGACAGCAATCGCTGCCCTGACCGCGAGGCTGGATGCGGCGGAGACGGAGAAGGACGCCGAGATTGAGCGGCTGCAAGAACGTTCCAAGCGCCCAAATTGTCCGCACTGCATGTACGGAAAGCTGTCATTGCATGGCGACGAAGAGGCTTGCGACCGCTGCAATGCAGCCAGTACACCCGAGATTCACGACACGACCGTAGAAGAACTGCAAAAGCAAATCTCCGCCAAGGACGCGATGCTGGCGGCGGCAAGGGAGTTCAAGTTTGGCAGCGTCTATTTCCAAGACTGGGGACCGGATGGCTCTCCGGCGTGGTCAGTTGAGCGAGACGATGAGTTTCTGAAAGTCGGCGGTAGCGACGACCCAGACGCGCCAAACGTTGAAGCAAAGACCTTCGACGAAGCCTACCAAGCCGCCCTAGCCGCCGGCTGGCTGAGCCAGGAAGCGCAACACTAACGCCGCCTACACGATGAGGAGGGAAAACGGATGATGGACTGGCCTGCACTTGCGGTTGCTTCCGCCATTGTTGGATGGGGGCTTGCGCTGGCCGCGCTATTTCAAATCGGTGACTACAGGCGCAACATCGCCAGCCTGTGGACGAGAGTCTGCAACGCCGAGCATTCAACTCAGTGCTACAAGGAAAGGTGCGAGCAACTTCAGCGCGAACTCGCCCTCTACGGCAGCGTGGCGCAGAAACAACAACCACCAACCGGAGCCGCCCCATGACGCCGAGTGAGATTGCCAGGCAGATCGCGGAGAAGATTTGCCTTGGACTCGATTGGGAGGGATGCAATCGCGTCTACGAAATTGACAAGGCAGCCGCCATCATCGAGCCGGAGGTGCGGGAGCTGGTGGAGGAGAACGAGAGGCTGAGGAAGCTGGTTGAAATTTTGCAAGAAATCAAGTCACTGGCGGAGCGTGAGACAACAATGCTTCGCCTCGCCCTGACCCAACCCAAGGAGCCCGAGCAATGCGTGACCTGGTGAGTGGCGAACGTCTGGAGGAACTGATTTCCTCCGACATCGCCTGGCGAGACGAAAGCGGCGAACTCGATAGCGAAGAACGCCGGTGGTATGACAATCGGATTGCGGCGCTGACCGAACTCCGCGAGATGCGGAAGGTGCTGGGGGCGCTGGAGGAAACCGCACGGCGCGACAGCGTAATGATTATGCAGTCGTGCCCCAACCCAGAAGAATGGTCGATTGGCGTTGACCACGATCAAACGTGTTGCCCTTCTCGCACATTCTTTGGCGACTCTCTCCTCTCCGCCCTCGCCGCTCTTGTCGAAAGGGGTGAAGCGTGACGGACAAGGAACGAAAGGCGTGGCTGGACGGGCTGATGGCTGAGGAGGTAGTCGCCATCAAGTCCGGTGGGTACGACCGAACGTATCGGTTGTCCGCGATCGACAAGGTTACGGCAACTCAAATCGTCGTTGGAAAGTACCGCTACCGAAAAAGCGACGGTCGGGCGATGGGAGGAAACTACTCGCCGTACAGCGGACGTGAAGAGATTGTTCCAGTCACCGATGAAGTTCGCGAAAAGCTGGACAGAGCGCAGTTCGCATCTGCGTTCTACGACTACCGCAAATTGTCACAAGAACTCCCCATCACCACAGTCCGCCGCATCCTGGCGGTGCTGAAGGAAGCCAACGAGGAAGGAAAGGAGAGCAAGCAATGACGTTTGATGAATATCAGATTCAGGCAGCGACCTTCGCGATCTACCCCAAGGACCGCGAACGCGAGTACCTGTCGCTCGGGCTGCTGAGCGAAGTGGGGGAGCTGGCTGGCAAGGTCAAGAAGGAAATCCGCGATGGCGTGGATTTGACCGAGGCGATTCTGGATGAGGCAGGCGATATCGCATGGTACTGCGCGATGCTCTGTCTTCACTTCAAATGGAAGTGCGGTTTTGTCAAGAACGCTTTCGTGAATCGTGTTGCTACGGACTTTGGCTTGATTTGCGAGATGATTCCGGCGGAGCCATGGCATCACCCGTGGCAGATGAATCGCGTCATGTTCTGCCTGCTGGAAGTAGTCGAACGGCGAGGCTACACCATCGAAGCTGTGATGGCCCGCAACATCGCCAAGCTGACCGACCGCAAGAACCGCGACAAGCTGGGAGGCTCCGGCGATGCCAGATGAAACGACCGTAGAACTGACGCCGGAAGCATTCCGCAAGCTCATGGACAACCCCGAGTTCGTGCGCCGGATGCTGTTCAGCATGGAACTAGACAAGCTGCTCGCCAAGCATTTTGGCGACAGAAAACTGAAGACATGCGAAATCACGGCGCTCGTGCATCACACGGATGAACTTGTGAAATGGTGGAGGAGTTGCGATGCCCGTTAAAACATGCGAACTCTGCGGGCGCTTGCTCGCCAACTGGCGACACGGCCAACGCTACTGCCAACTGCCAAGGACATGCCAACAAGTCGCCTCGAAGCGTCGCCGCCAAGAGCGAGAGAACCGACTGAAAGCGGCCGGACTCTGGAATCGCTGCCAAGTTTGCGGCAAGCGAGCCTCAAACGCTGGGGCGAAGTATTGCGGCCCAGTGCGCCAGGGGCTTGGCATGGAGCTGACGATGCGGAACGACCCGCCTGAAGAGTACATGGCGGAGATTGCTGAACGGGCGCGGCGTTGCAAGCTCGCCCACTACGCCGCAATGGGCTGTACCTACGGCGGGCCGGATTAGGAAACCACGAAAGGAGCGATCGATGCCACGCTACCGAAGGAAACCGGAAGAGGTTGAAGCGATCCAGTACACGGCGGAGACGTGCAAGTCGATTCACGCGATGCTGGGCGAGCCCCACCCGGAATCGCCGGATGATCCGTGCGGCACGGTCGCGTTGTATGTGCCGAACGCCATTGGCTGGAACTTTTTGGGACCTGGGGAGTATCTGGTCAAGCTCGGCGGCGGAGTGTTTGCCGTCATGTACCCGGACGATTTCCACCACAAGTACGAACCGATTGTTTGAGCGGAAACCAATTCACGAAAGGAATCGCAATGCTGGTGATCGGCCGCAAGCAAGGGGAAACGATCGTTCTGGACGGGGAGATTACCATCACGCTGGTACGCACAGGCCACGGCAGGACGCGCATCGGCATCGACGCGCCGGCGCACGTGAAAGTCGTGCGTGGCGAGCTGCTACGGCAGAAGCCAAAAGGCGGTGACGCCAAAATTGCTTGAAACAAGTGGCGCAATCTGGTAGGATTCTTTGCGTTGACAACCGAATACCACCTCGCGGAATGCGAGCGAAAAGGTGCTGAGCACCCCCAAAACCCACGGGGATGTTACGCACCTTTTTTCGTTTTGATACGGCAAAAAACTACTTCTGGAAAAGGGGTTGGCGAATGAGCGAAGCAGCGGAAGTGCAAGAGCTGTCCCTGCCGGATGGCTTCGGGATGGACGACCTCTACGAGTGGGGCGTCTGGGCTGCAAAGCACGCTGGCGACGTGGACGACGTGATCGCGGCGGCTTCCGAATGGGCCAGTGTCCCAGCCATCCCGATTCGCCCGAAGTGGACGGTCACGAAGACCTCCGGCGATACGATCGTCGCCGTGATTGAAGACGCCCCGCCGTTCGTGGAGTCGATGACGACTGGAACGACCCGCGAGCAGTTGGTGGCGGAAGTGATTAAGTGGGGGCCGGCTGCGTATCGGCTGTTCAAAGCCCTGCCCGAGATTCGCCGGTTCATCAAGGAAGTCTTCGGGGTCTAGCATGGTCACGCTGACTGACGGAACCGAAGTGCAAATGTGCGGCGTGGCGCAGTCGCTCGGCGGCAACGGAAAGTTCTGCCGCTGGCCGGGCGACGACCTGCGCTACTGCATCCGGGACCAGCATCCGTTGGTCGAGAAGACCGTCTGGGAAGGGGAAATCGAGTGGGCGTTGGGTGTGCTTTCCGCCGCGTTCCAACTCAACTTTGAGCGGACGGACGACGCCAGAAACGCCCATATCGTGTACACCGTGGCGAATCTCGGCGGCCCCGGTGGCGTACTTGCCGACGCGATGCTCGTTCCATGTGGGGTGCGGAGGAACGACGACTTCCAGAGCATCGTCCGCGTGGACGCCCTTGATCGCTACGCCGCTGAGGACAAGTCCCGCATCGGCATGGGGTTCGACCTCGGCGAAGTGCTGTTGCATGAAGACGAACACGTTTTAGGGCTGGGCCATATCACGACGCCGGGCGTGCTGGCTTTGCTCAATCCTCGGTACAACCCTGCGATCAGTGGCTTGCAGCCGGCGGACATCGAAGCGTTGCTTGGCGTTGGCTACCGACGCCGCGCCAAGCCGCCAGTTCCGCCCACAACGCCACCAAGTGCCCCAGAATCGCCGCTCGCAAGGATCGTGGATTACCGCTACCTGCCGCCCGGCGCAACGTACAAGAGCGATAAACGAACATGGCTGCTGTGTGAGCAATGAAATACGCCGCCCTCCTGCTGATCCTCTCCGTCGTCCAGTTTCCGAAACAGACGGTCTACGTGGACATCTTGGAGGCGAACCACTACTCGAAAACGAACACACAACTAATCGCGTGGGAGATTCGGGAAGGGCAGCCTTACAACTACCCAACGGACTGGACAACGACGGTTTGCGGATCGTGGGATAACGGAGCCTGGCACGACAAGAACGGCAAGACAATCGTGGCTCGGCAGTACGTGGAGACGTGGACGGAGCACGACCCGGAGCGGCGGGCTTTCCAGTGGTGGCGAGCAAATGGGGAGAGTAAGCGTCAGTGTGGCATCTGGAAGGAATAGCCATGTGTCGTAGGCGTGAGGGTGAAATCTGGCTCGGAAATGATGGGAAGGTCCGCAAGTTCTCGCGAGGAGTCACGTTCGTTTTCATTCAGTGCGACACCTGCGGTGATGAGGGGTTTTACACCGAGTCAAGCCTGTCTGGCGGGGTTAACAGGTGCCTGGATTGCAAGCGCAGCATGTCAGAAGGATGCAACAACGGGAATGTTTCTGAGCCGGCAAGCGAGAGAGTGTACAACGGATGCCCAGTCAACAATGACTACCCAATTACGCCGATGCTGACAAAGCCACACCTGTAGGCCAATCCCATGAGCAAACGCAAGCGCCGCCAAGTGTGCAAGACCTGCGAGGACCAGAAGAACTTTGACGTGTGGGTGGAGGTCTTGATTCTGGCGGGCTGTGCGGTGTGTGCGAGGCGGCTCGGTCAGGACAACGGCGTGTGCGGGCAGATTTTGGAAGATGCGGATTCGCCGTTTGGCATTCGAGTAACGTGTGACCCGTGCATCGCCAATCTGCTAGGGCAAGGCAAACTGTAGGGCGACAAATGATTGCAAGCAGAACATTCAGCAGCCACCCGCAAATGGCTGAGGAGATGTGCAGCCCGGAAATGCGGGCGAAGCTAGAGGCATCCGCCAAGGCGCGGAGGCTGATTCGGGAATTGATCTTCCTGCGCAACAAAGCGGGGATGTCGCTGTTGATGGTCGGACGGGAAAGTGGGCTTGGGTGGAAGCGAATCAGGGAAATTGAAGGCGGCGAGGACCGCGATGTCACGGTCAACGAACTAGCGGCATACCTCTCGGCGGTGAATCAATCTCTGTAGGGCGAGCAATGAATCCTTGGTTTTCCATCATGCTGGCGAACATGGCGGCTCGCCATGCGAGGAACACCCGCCCATCTGCTCCGATGCCAAGGGGCTGGTGGAAGCCGCTTGCGTGGTGCCTAGCGACTTTGGCGGTGATTGTGGCGGGCGTTGAACTGCTTTATCGGCTGTAGGGCGAGCAATGCGCATGACGGGCGTAACAACGATGCTGGCGGCGTGTCTCTTGGCGGTTTCGCCAAGCGATGTTGCCGTGGCTCGCGCCGATTACGCTGCATCGGTCGCCCAAGGGCAGGAGCCGCGATACTTGGCGCTGGCTACCGAAGACCCGAGCCTGATTGCCGCGACCCAATTCATGGTCTGCGTGGCGAGCAAGTCGCAAGTGCTCGATGGGGTGGTCCCGCAACGGATGCCGGGAACGATGCTGCTTCGGGTGGACTTGCGAGCGTGCGGCTGGTCGGTGGCATCGTGGAAGCACGTTACGGGCTTCAAGAACAACCCGACCACGCCCTACGAAGACGCGCTCATCGTGGACTGTAATTGGTTCCTGAACGAGCTGGCGGACGGCACGGAGTCGGGAGCGTATTTGGATTTGCTCTTCAATCTCAAGCGTCCGAAGAACGTGGACGAGTTCCTGGCGGCGTTTGGCATCGACCGGAAGAAGCAAGGCGGCTTGGCGTACGGTGTGATCCCGCAGTCGTCTGGCGTGAATCTGGCGAGCAATGCGGCGAGGCTTTTGGAGCACTCCGACGGCATTAACGCCGAGGCTTGGATTACGTGGGACGTGACCAAGGTGGAACCGGGCTCTGATCCGCTTGAGGGACTGTTTGCCGGGGAGTTCAAGTTCGACGGCATCGAGGGGTACGCACTGACCACGCGGGTTATCACTGGCCCGGACGGACGCCCGGAACGTGTGACCATTCCAGTTCCGTTCCTGGCGAACGCGAAACAGGAAATCGTCTTTGAAGCGCCGGGCAATCTTGTAGCGGACCATACTCGCTTGTTCGGCGACGAAGTGATTCGAGCGCCGGCTTCTTGCTTCGTTTGCCACACCGATGGAAGCCAGCCGGTCAACGGCAATGCTTTGGCAGAAGCCTTGCGGCAGGGCGTGGAATTGAAGGCTTACGACTATGCCCGCCAGCAGCAAATCGAGTTCTACCACTTAGCGGACATCGAGCCAGAGCTTGAGCGTTGGGACCGTGGCTTGGGCATGGCAACCGAGCGCATCAACGGGCTGACCACGGCGGAGACGGCGGCGGCTATCAAGCAAGCCATCGCGACTTACCGGGCAGACCTGACGCTAGAGAGCGCAGCTGCCGAGGTCAGTGTGACGCCGGATGAGTTGCGGAATGCGTTGGCCCTTGCATCCCGGCGCTACGTCGCTATTGGTGCGCGTCTGGCTGGGCTGGCACACGGGTCTAAAATTCCACGCAGTTCGTGGGAAGCGGAGCGAATCAAGGTTCAGCAGTACATCAAGGAGTGGCGTCAGTGAACGAATCAGCACGCGATTTCCTTGTCAGGGCCGCTAATCAGGGCGGTCGCGTTGTTAGTTCGGGTGATTTGATTCAGATTCAAATCATCGAGGCTCAGCGCAATGGCGATTTCTGGGTGGACGAAGAAACTGGACTCGGTTTCGCCATCCTGCCGTGGAAGTTGACAACCATGAACGATAACGCCCGTTACGCAAAAACTGGCGGAGGTCCAACCCAATGACCCGCACGAAACTCCTCCTGCTCATCCTTTCGGCCGCCCTTGCCCTGTTGCCTCTCTCGGGCGCAGGGCAAGCCGGTTGCCGGTCTGTTGCGGTCCATCACGGGCGTCAGCAGTTGGTGGTGGATTACGTTCAGTCGTATCCTCCGCAGACGTACTACGTCGGGCAGCAGTTGCAGTTGAACGCCCAAGAGGACCGGCTGGCGCAGAAGACGGCCAAGCTGGTGTTGGAGCAATTGCGGGCGCAGGCGTTGCAGGCTCCGGCGGAAGCGACCCAACAGCCGGAGCGGTTGCCGCTGACGGCGGAAGACCAGTTCTCACTTGTCCGTCAATTTTGCACGGGCTGTCACGGAACCAATACGAAGGCCGCTGAGGCGTTCGACATGAGCGACCTAGCATCGCTGACCTGTGAGCAGCGGGTGCAGATGGCCACTTCGGTCTTGGACGGGCGTATGCCTAAGGGGAAGAAGATTCCGCCGGAAGTCATGGGCAATTTGCTGGGCCAGATTCTCGGCGCTGACACCGCTCCCAATGCTGGCGTGAAACCACGGCCAGCCCCGCGAGTTGAGCAGTTGGAATCCCCGCCGGTGCCGGAGTGGAAATTCCAAAAGGGCGACATTGTGACATTCGACTTGGAAGGTAGGACGTTGTGCGGGACCGTTATCGGCCACCACAAAACGGACAAGAATACCTCGTACACGATTCTCTTTGGCCCTGGAACCGAAGACTCGGATTCCGTTCAGTACGAAATTGCCGAGCACAGGCTGCAATTCGCCAGTCCGGCGCGCCCGCTTTCAACCGCCGCCGAGGCCATGCCGGAGCGGTGGGAGTCCAAAACGGAGGACGCTCCTCCACAACCAGAACCCAACCAAGAGAGTGAGGTGATCCAATGAGGCCGTTCCTTGCAGCCATCGTCGCTGCCGTAACGCTGCTCGGCGCAGCGAAGTCTCAAGCGTGTGAGTCCGTCGCCATCGTCGCCCCGAGCTACGCTCAGGCGTTCGTGGCGCAACCTGCCGTGGCGGCTCCGGTCGTCTATCAGGCGCAGGTGTTCGCTCAGCCGGTGGTCGCGGCCTACTCGACTCCGGTTGTCCAGCAAGTTGTTGTGCAAAAGGTGCAGGTGCATCACGCACAGCAGTTCCGCACGCCGGTTCGCTCAGTTCTACGCGGTGGGCGCTGCCGCTAGTTAGTACGCCGATGTGGGTCTCGTCGCTGGCCGGGATGGAACCTGGCTGGCGGCGGTTTTTACCAAGGAACAAACCATGTGGCTCTACCTGCTCGGCGTACCGCTGCTCATTGCTGCCGGCTTCGTCGCCTACTGGATTTACGGGTACGAGCGAGAGAATCGGAAGCTGTGATGCTCCCCATCCTGCTAGGCTCGGCGTTGTCGATGCTTTTGGCGTGGCTGGTGGAGAGGAGGATGTGATGTCGAACTACGGTCTTCAGTTCAGCTTTGGCGTCGATGACGGCGAGTTGGACGGACTGCGCAAAAACGAATGCTTCGTACTTGGGTACGAATTGGCGATTGTTCGGGAAGTCTACTGCAAGTTGCCAGAGGGCGGCAGTTGGCCGGTTCACGCCGCGAACAATGACCGCATCTGCCGCGCCGTGCGAGACGCTGACCGCTGCTACAAGATGCACTACATGGCAAACGACCCAAGCGAATCGCGGATGCAGTTGACGATTTTGCCAAAGTAGCACACGTAGAACGCAGGACGCCGCCCCGCCCGAGGCATGACGCTTGGTTTCAGCGGGCGGGGCATGGAAACAACAACCTTGAACACTAGGGCGAAGGGATGACGCAAGAGACAAAGCAGCGATTGGGCTTTAAGTTGGGCGTGATGGATTGGGTGACCATCATCGGCCTAATCGTTGGCGCTGCGTTGTTCCAAGAGCGGCGATTCGCCAATGTGGAATTAGTCAACTCGACACAGCAGGTGGACATCGACCGCAACACGGCGGAGCTAAAAGACGGGAAGTCAATTAGCACGGTTTTGAGCCGCATCGAACAGCATTTGACCGATATTGACAGGCGATTGCAGAAGCTGGAGGACATCGGAGCCAAGCCGTGAAACGCTGTCCCTGCGGCGCACCGGGCGAATACTTCATCGGCAAAGAAACCTATTGCCACGAGTGCATCCAGCGGAAGTTGCCACGGGACAGCCGGGAAGAAACATTTCGGATGCGGAAGGCGAGAGGGCAGATGGTAGAGGGGGCGGAGAAGACACAGCACGGGCGGGTGGGGAATCGGAGAGTTGGGAGACGGAAGAAATGAACGAACATGCAGTGGAAGTTAAATCCGATCGCGACAATCCGTTGATTCACCGATTCAGCGTAGCAGACAGGTTGTACTGGTGCCTGAACTGGTTGCTTGTTCTTGGCACATCCATCTACTTTGTCTCGGCGACCATGGGCGCAAGATTCGTGTGTGGGATTGTTGGCGTGTCGATGGCATCATTCTTTATTGGATGGAATCTTCACGCCGCTGGCGTCACGCATGTTCAAGACGAGATCGACGCGGAGAACGAAGAGTGTTGAGCGACAACCCATACCAGAGCCCGGTGGCGGAGTGCGGGCAAGAAGAGTCTCCGCTTGGAAATCTTGCCGTTGCCGTCTTTTGCTTGGCGGTGTCGGCTTATTTGGCGTGGCTTCGTCAAATGCCGGGAGGCAGTTCAACGGCAGGCACATTTTGGATGTACGCCACAATGGTCATGGGCGCTCTGAATTTCGTCAGCGTCGTGAGAATCTGTCGCCGAATCGGTCAACAAGAATTTCAGGAGTAACTAAAGGGGCCGCCTGAATGAAACGACAATGCAACGGCGCATTTTGGATTATGAAACCAGACGACGGCACACGCCCGCTCCGCGAGGGTTACTCCGTCGATGACGAGACGACGTACTTCCTTCGTCCAAAGGGCGGCGAGAAAATCAAGTTTCACTACACCAAAACGGAAGCGATCGCCGGCGTGAATCCGATCATCCAGTCGCCGCGTGAAATCGGCGGCGAGGTCTCGGTATGTCTGTTGTTGGCACTGCTCTTCGGAGCGGTGGTTTCGTTGGTTCTCATCAAGAGGTAAATCGCAAGATAGATAGAGCGGCCGGTTCTAGGACCGCGCCGCACTGAATCGGGCTGAAGCCGGAAGTAGCTATCCGGCAAGCAGCTTCTACCTGTGCTGCCTGTAGAAGGGGCGGCGTCGGAACTCGATCCGGCCGCCCTCTCTATTGCGCACGTGAGTAGAAGCAATGTTGAACATCCTCAAAATCCTCATCCAAGCGGTCGCGGCTATCTGGCCGCTGCTGAAGAAGCACCCCAAGAAGTCGTTGGTGGCGGCTGCGGGCATCACGACTGCTTCGATGTTCTACTCGGGTGGGGTCACGAACCCGCCGTCGGCAGTCCCAATTGGCGCGGTCACGAACCATCCGGGTTCGGATGGCGATGCGCTCACATCCAATGGCGACTACACGTTTACGTGGGAGGCGGGTGGCGGTGGTGGCGGCGGGCTCGACATCACGGGCACCGTAGGCGACGGCGACCTGCTCGCCTACGACGGCACTGACAACACCTACCGCCCGCAGGCGTGGTTCCAAAACGTCAAGAGCATGGTGGGCGGGCGGCGAGCGGCAGGAGTCAGCGCGCAAACCACGGGAACGGGAACGGCGGCCAGCACGTCGTTAGTCACTGCGGACGGATCATCTTACGAGGCTGGGCATGGCGTGGCGGTGATCGGAGCTGGGGCATCGCACGGGCTCAGCGCGCCCACCAACTGCTTTGCGATTCCGAGAACCGTCTATCAAGACACTCCGATTACCGATGATGACGTGGCGGCGGTGACGTGGACGGCCAATACGACGACGGATCGCCTCATCCTTCCCAATGAGGTGGATTGCAAAGTGGGGCTGGCGATTCCCAATGGGCAGCGCGTGCGATTCAGCAACCAAGGCGGAGCGTTGCCGACCTATGACGACGGCACTCCGGCGCAACCTATCACGGAAGGCACGAACTACTACCTGGCGCATGCGCCGGAGGTGCGGACGTTAGCCATCGGAAACACGCCGACTTCCGGCACCTACCGACTGCACTCCTTCTACGATAAGCGGAACCCAGACTTCCACATCAAGAATGACCCGCTGCTCTACGTGGACATCCCGTACAACTCGGGACCAGAGGTTCAGACTGTCCGAATTAACGGCAGTCCTACGGGCGGCTCTTTCACGATTACGATTCCCGGTTACGGAACCACGGGGAGCATCGCTTACAACGCGAGCGCTGGAACGGTTCAAACCGCCATTCAGGCGGTTGCTGGGCTCGGCTCTGTAACTGTTACGTCGTCCGGCACGCTGCCATCGGCTGTGACGTACACGATTTCACTGTTGGGGATCAGCCCAATCCGCACGGTGATGACAAGCACGAGCTCCCTGACCGGAGGCACTCCGTCGATCACGCACGCGATCACAGAAGAGGGTTTTGAAACTCGCATCAGACGCTTGCCGGGGTTCGCCCAGGTTACGGCGATCCAATCGGGAACGTCACCCAACTTCACGCACACGATCACATTCACAGGCGTTCCTGGGGCAGCTTCGCTGGTCTACGACACGACCAACATCCTGCCGATCACCACGACCATCACGATCACGCAGACAACGGCCGGCGGCTACACGATCCACACCAGCGAAGCCGATGCGATTGCTGGATCGAACGCGCTCGATTTGGACGGCAGTGGAGGATCGGGTACGCATCACCTCGAAGTCTACGGGTCCAAGACCTACGACTTCCGGGCGGCGGCGCAATCTGGGAGCGGCGGCGTGTCGCCAGCGGCCAGCACGTTCAGCACTTCGCTGGGGCCGCAGGAATGCGATGAGCATCAGCAGATTTGCATCGCGATGGACAATCCAGCGGGGACGCGGGGCTTTGCCGTGTGGGGCGATCTTTCCACGGATTATCGCCTGCTGGCGCTCTGCAATGCGGTGAACAACGTATATCGCGTCAATTTGGCTGCTGGCGGCTACACCAATTTCAAGGCCGGAGACATCGGGCGGACGCTGACCAACGGCAGCACGCAGACCGGCACGATCCAGTGTTTTGACAACACGACGCGAAATGTCTGGGTGATTGTCTCCGACAACGACACGTTCCCCACTAATGGAGCGACGCTCTCGACGACCAGCGGCACCGGCGGCGGCACGCAATCGGGCGCGGCAGTGAAGGCCGGGTTGTGGATTTACAACGGCCGACGCTTCAAGCGGGAATACAACTATTACGCCAACCTGACCCGCCGCAGCGGGGAGAAGTGCTATCCCGGCCAATTGTCCGTCGTGGATGGCTATCTCTATCGCTGCCTGGACGTGACCAGCGATCGCCGCCGTGCGCCGGAGATCACGTTCACGATCAACACCTCCGCCAACACGCTCACGATGTCCTCCACGGCATCGCTGGGCGCATTGTATCTGCGGGCATCGGTTGCATTGCCTGCGACCTCGACGGGGAGGCTCGACGAACGCACGCGGTACTGGCCGCGCACGGTCAGCGGCTCGACGGTGACGATTCACCCGACCGAAGCGGACGCCACCAACAACACGAACGCGATCGACCTCACCGCCGAAGGAATCGGAACCTATTACGCGCTGGCCGGGCCAAGCTACTCGACCACCGTGGGGGCCGTGATTACGGATGGAAACACGACCTGGCGGCGCGAGGACATCTGTGTACCTAGGCAGCCGCCGGATGCTGAGATTGCCAATGCCCTCTTAGCAATGGTGGTTTCTCGTTCCAGCAACACGCTCACTCTCGACACGGCTCTGACAACCAGTGTGACCAGCGCTCTGGTCTTGCATGACGACACGGACGCGCTGCTGGGTCACTGGAATGTAGTGAAGTCCGCGAGTTCGCGATCCGCAGTGATGTACTTTCCTGTCGGGGAATACAGTTGCTTCCTGCTGGACCCGCTGGTCGATACGCGGCTGTTCAACAGCACTTTTGGAAGCGGAACCAATTACTACTTGTTCCGGCACGTTGGGACGAATCACGCTTGGCTCAACTCGCTGTGGAAGGGCGAGGTTGGCACGCGAGTGATCTTTAATGGAACGTGCGTTCCTGGTTCACTCGACAACGGGGACGACTCGCAAGGGTATGGGTTGCTGCCGCATTCCTTCGGGCGTTGCCGTCCTGTCTTTGAGGACATCAAGTGGTGCAGTTGGCCGACCGGCGTGCAGGCAATCGAGCATTATGACGGCAGCGGCGGCGAAAGGCTCTACGGGTATGACGTCGATTCCACAGCCGGCAGCGGCGTCAACGTGGGATCTCGCGTGGACGGACCGCGTTTTCGCGGCGGTGGGCTCTACGGATTCTCTGTCGTCGGGGCAAGCACCTGGGTTGGCAATGAAGCGACCGCCGAACGCTTCGAGGATTTCGACGCCTTCATCGGCGGCTCGAATCACAATATGTGCTTCTACATCAACGGAGGCGTGCTCCGCGACGTGCGGGCCTATCGCATCCGCGCGGAAGGCTCGATGGGCATTTACCAGGATTCATCCGACAGCGTGCCGCTGCTGATGGATAACTGCTACTTCGAGGGCTGGCGGAAGAACGGCGCAGTGGCGGTTCGCGGAGACGGCTTTCGTTGTGTCAACTCGACATTCGTGGATTGCGTGCAGCTTTTCTCGCGCGAGTGGGTAGATGGTTTCTACTTGGACAACTGCGAACTGTATGAAACCAATGTCACGCCCTACAACTCGACGAACAACGGCTCGCGCGGCGTTTTCCTGAACAACCTCCGCATGGTTGATTGCAGCTTGCAGATCGGCGACACGTGCAGCGGCGTGCGCGTGAACAACGTCAACATCATCATCACCGCACGCCCGCGCCGCCAAACGTCGAGCACGGCGTCAGCGGCCACTCTCGACGGCACGGGGCAAGACATTACGAATCTATCTGTGGACAACCGAGCTGGCTCTTTGACTAGCAACAGTTTCCGTTCGATTAGCTTCCAGGGTGCTGGCTCCAACACATTCACCAGGTGCGCCGTGACCTACTCCAGCGGGACATGGGGCACGTTCACGGTCTCCGACACTGGCAGCAAAGTCTTCGACAAGTGCGAGTTTTATACGCACAACGGAAGCACCACGCCGTGCCTGTTTCAGGATGCCTCCGATCAGCGGTGGACCGGATGCAAATTCAACGGCAGGTCTGGCACTTATGAGGTTGCTGCTGGCGGCAGGATGGAGTGGGAGGATTGTAGCGTAGTCTCTGGAATCGGATTGCGATGGACGAGCGCCGTCACTGGCCCACTGTACATCCGAAACAACGACTCGTTCCTAGGAACAATCACGATCCAAGAGCCGGGCGCGATCTATGAGGATAACAACTCGGCGGCGGCACCGACGATTTCGAGTGCGACCAATCTGGCGACGAAAGGCAATCGCGTTGCGGATGCTCTGGAGTTGTCCCCATCCGCACTCTCCTCTGGCAACAACAATGACTATGCCCTAGGCGTCACGGACACGCACCGCCTGGACCCGAACGCTTCCAACTCGACGCTCACCAGCATCGTCGCCCGAGCCGGCGGAACGCGAGTCACGATCATCTGCGTCGATGCCGGCGCTGCCACGCTGACGATCCTGGATGACGACGGCGCTACCGGCACAGCGGCGAATCGCATTGTCACGCCAACAGGCGCGGACATCGTGCTTTCCAATAACGAGTCGGTCGTCCTGCAATACGACGCGACCAGCCAGCGTTGGAAGGTTGTGGGCGGCGGGTATTCGTCGATCTGGAATCGTGACGCTCGCGAGGCGTTCTCGGGGAACTGGAGCTTGGCGGCTTAACGAAAGAAACCAATGGCAACGACCAAAACAACTTACTCATCCGAAAACGTGATGACCGTCACGAACTTGCACTCGTTGGCAAGTTCCACGACGGCTGGCTGGTCCAGCGGCACGGTCGACAACACGACCAATCTGTACCTGGACGCCCTGGTCCAGGTGATGCTGGACCCGGCGAATACCGCCCCGGCGAATGACGCCACGTTCTACCTGTTCTTCTGGGGCGCGGAAGACTCGGACGAAATGCCGACGACGGGAGCGGCCTCGGGAAACTCGGTTGGCACTGAGGGTGCGCTCACGTTTCCTGCCATCGGGGGCAATC